>JBJMNN010000195.1:0-11714 GCA_045804245.1 Gemmatimonadaceae bacterium
GTTTCTCTCGCCCTACGCCGTGACTTCCCGAGTCGTCGATCCGCGCGTCACCGAGCAACGCAACCCGCGCACGCAACAGATCGACCTGGCGGAGCCGCTGGGCATCGTGGAGCTCATGTACGACGAGGACCAGCGGGTGCCGGAGGCCGTCGCGACGCAGCGTGAACAAATCGCCGCGGCGATCTCGACCGCCGAAGCCGTGTTTCGGGCCGGTGGCCGGTTGTTCTACGTCGGTGCGGGGACGTCGGGCCGGCTCGGAGTGCTCGACGCGTCCGAGTGTCCGCCGACCTTCGGCACCGATCCGGAGATGGTGCAAGGCATCATCGCGGGGGGCGTGGCCGCGCTGACGAGCGCGCAGGAAGGGGCCGAGGATCGACTCGAGGCGGCGCGCGAGGACCTCGACGCGCGCGGCGTGCGCGCGGGCGACTTCGTCGTCGGCATCGCCGCGTCGGGCACGACGCCGTACGTGCGCGTCGCGCTCGAGCACGCGAAGTCGCTCGGCGCGCGCACGGCGATCGTCGCCTGCTCGCCGCCACCGGCAAACACGCTCGCCGCAGCGGACATCGCCATCGTCGCCATCACGGGGCCGGAAGTCGTCACCGGCAGCACGCGGCTGAAGGCCGGCACCGCGACGAAGCTGATCCTCAACATGATCACGACCGGCGCGATGATCCGGCTGGGCAAGACGTTCGGCAACCTCATGGTCGACCTGCGCGCGACGAACGACAAGCTCACCGACCGGAGCCAGCGGATCGTCGCCGAGGTGTGCGGCATCGATCGCGACGCGGCGCGCACGCTGCTCGCCGATGCGGGCGGCAGTGTGAAGCTCGCGATCGTGATGCAGGCACTCGACGTGTCGCGCGACGAGGCCGAGCGACGCCTGGACGCGGCCGGTGGTGTGATCCGTCGCGTCGTTCCCGACGCGCCGCCGCCTGTGGTTGGATGAGCGCCGCAGCGAACGGCGGCGGCGTGTGCGTCGGGCTCATGTCAGGCACCTCGCTCGACGGGATCTCCGCCGCGGTCGCGCGGTTCACGCCGGAGGGGAGCCGCTTCCGCGCCGAGCTGCTCGCGTTCCACGTGCACGAGTACGAGCCCGCGCAGCGCGACCGGCTCAAGTCGGCGATGCAGGGCGCGACGGCGCGCGAGTACTGCCGGCTCGCGGTGGACTTCGGCGGCTGGCTCGCCGATGCGGCGGTGCAGGTGCTCGCCGAGGCTGGTGTGGCCCGCGCCGACGTGCGCGCCATCGGGTCGCACGGCCAGACACTCTGGCACGAGCCCGGCCACTCCACCTGGCAGCTCGACGCGCCGGCGGTGATCGCCGAGCGCACGGGCCTGGCGGTAGTGAGCGACTTCCGCGTGCGCGACGTCGCCGCGGGAGGGCAGGGTGCTCCGCTCGTGCCGATCGCCGACGCACTGCTCTTCGCCGGCGACGGCTGGCGCGCGCTGCAGAACATCGGCGGGATCGGCAACGTGACCGTCGTCCCCCCCGACGGCACGCTGGCGAGCGTCCGCGCCTTCGACACCGGCCCGGGCAACGTCGTGATCGACGCGGTGGTGCGACGCACGGATCCGACGAAGCGCTACGACGAGGGCGGCCGCATCGCCGCGAGCGGGACGCCGATCGCGAGCGTGATCGACGAGCTGCTGGCGCATCCCTACTTCGCCGCCGAGCCCCCGAAGAGCACCGGCCGCGAGCTGTTCGACGACGCGTACGTGACGCGGTTGACCGAACGATGTCGCGCGACGAAGCACGACGCGAGCGACGCGGACATCGTGGCGACGGCGACGGTCCTGACGGCGCGGAGCATCGCGGATGCGTATCGGCGGTTCTTGCCGGAGCCGGTGACGGAGGTGCTGGTGTCGGGGGGCGGCTCGAAGAACGCGACATTGATGGCGATGCTCGCGCGCGCGCTGGATGGTCTGGCGGTGCGCACGTTCGACGAGCGGTTCTTCGATGCTGAAGCCAAGGAGGCGGTAGCGTTCGCGCTGCTCGCACTACTGCATCTCGAGTCGCGGCCTGGGAATGTGCCGACTGCTACCGGGGCGCGTGGGTCTCGTGTGCTCGGCGTGCTGACGCCCGGCTTACTCGGTCCGGGCTGAGTTCTTCGCGCGCCCTCGACTGCGCCCCGCGCTACCGCAGCAACGCCCCTGCCCCCGCCTCGGTCAGAAACGCAGCCAGCCGCTCGGCCGGCACCGCGTACACGATCCGTCCGCGACTCTCCGCCTCCCCACCGTAGATCACCCCGACGACGTTCCCGCGAACGTCGAACACGGGGCTCCCACTCGACCCCTTGCCCGCGTACGAGTCGATCTGCAGCACGTCCACCAGCCGCTTGCTCACCGTGCCCGCCGTCGTCGTCGTGCGGGCGCGGACGTCGAGCCCCGTGCCCTCCATCGGCGTGTCCACCGCATGCGGGAAGCCGATCGTCGCCACCGGGGAGCCGACGCGCGTGTCGCGCCCCGTGCGGCTCACGCCGGCGACCACCGGCACGGGCCCGCCCCCGTCCAGTTGTAGCAGCGCGAGGTCGTCCTCGTCGCTCACCCGTACCAGCCGCGCGGGGCGCCACTCCGTCGTGTTGGCGAGCAGCACGCGGATGCGGCGCGGTGCGTGGCCCGACGACGTGCGCACGACGTGCCGGTTCGTCACGAGCAGACCCTCGGCGGAGACGGCGAACGCCGTGGCGGCGATGAACGTTCCATCGAGATCGCTCGCGATCAGCGCGACCGCTGGATCGTTCAGGTCGTGCACGCGCGGGAAGTCCATCAGCGTGATCGCCTGGCGCAGCCGCGTCTCCTGCGCCACACGCTCGGAGAGCTGCGCCAGTGACTCCGGTGTCGCGCGGCCGACCATCCGTCGCCCCGCCTGCATCTCACGCCGCATCGAAGAGTCGCGTTCGGCGAGCAGCCGCGAGAACTGCGAGTCGCGCGCCTGCATCTGGGTCCTCGTGCGCTCGAGCGGCACCGACGCGCTCTCGCTCCGCGCAATCAGCGCCAACAGCTCGGCCTCGCGCGACGACGCGCGCCGCTGCCAGAGTGCGCCCGCCACCGCCGCGATCACTATCAGCGCGCCGACCGCCAGCGCGAACATGCGCTTGAGCGACGCCGTCTCCGCCCGTACCGCTTCGGCGATGCGCGCGGTCGTGTCGCGTCGAGTCGCGGCTGCGCCGCGCGAGCTCGTAGCCGTCGCGGCCGCACCGCTGGAGGCTGCCACCGTGACGCGCGGCGCGTCGGCGATGTGCACCTCCACCTGCGGCCCCTTCGCGCCGAGGCCGAGCGTGTCACCGTCGAACAGCGGCCGATGATCGGCGATCCGCTCGCCGTTCACGAACGTCCCGTTCGTGCTCCGCTGATCGAACACCGTCCACCGGCCCTCGACTTCGCGCAGCTCGGCGTGGCGCGTCGAGACGTCGAGGTCGTCGTCGGGGTCGAACTTCAGATCGCTGAGGGGATGTCGGCCGACCGTGACCGGCGACTTGTCGAACCGCTCCCGCTGTCCGCTCCGCGAGCCGGACAGGATGCGGAGCTCGATCGTCACGGCAAGCGCTGCGTCGCCGGGTTCGTGGCCTCGACCGGACGCCGCTGTTCCACGATCCGCTCCGCGCTGCGGTACACCCACCACGTCGCGATCGTGAGGAAGAGCAGCAGGAGCAGCAGGGCGATGAGCGTCCCGCGGCTGCGCCGCCTCGCCAGCGAGTCGCTCTGGAGCGACGAGCGCAGCACGATCGGCTCGGTGGTCTGCGGGATCTCCAGCGTCGGGCGGCGCTGCATCGGGATCGACCCCGTCGTCAACGTGCCGCCGCTCAGGCGCAGGTCGATCGCCGGCGTCTGCCCCGAGTCGGCCTGTAGCGGGAAGACGCGGTGGCCCACCGGATCGGTCGCGTCGGGCGCGATCAACCTGACCCCGTCGAACCGCGCCGCGATCACCGTGATGTTGTCCGGACCGCCGGCGTCGTTCGCCATGTCGATCAGCCGCTTGCAGACCGACATCAGATCCGGCTCGTCGGTGACGACGCGCGCGATGTCCTCCGTGCGCACCTGTCCGCTGAGGCCGTCGCTGCAAAGCACGAGCACGTCTCCGCGGCGAAGCTGCTGGGCCGTGAGGTCGACCTTGATGTTCGGCTCCGGGCCGAGCGCCTGGAGGATGATGTTGCGCCGCTCGCTCTGCTCGGCCTCCTCCTGCGTGAGCTCGCCCGCCTCGACGAGCTTCTGCATCAGCGACTGGTCCTTCGTGATCTGCGCCGCGATTCCGCCGCGCACGAGATAGGCGCGGCTGTCGCCGACCTGCGCGAGATACACCGTGTCGCCGAGCACCCCCGCCACGGTGGCCGTCGTCCCCATGCCGCGGAACTCCGGATGCTCGAGCGCGAAGGCGTGGATCTCGGCGTTCGCCGTCGCGGTCGCACGCTTGATCGCCGTGGCGAAGGTGTCCTCCGACGGGGCCTCTGCGGTGGCGAGCGCCTCGCTCACCTCGCGTAGCACCGCTTCGATCGCCATCGCGCTGGCGATCTCGCCCGCTGCCGCGCCGCCCATCCCGTCGGCGACCATGAACAGCGTGCCGCGGTCGCCGATCGCGTGAGAACGCACCTCCGGCTGGAGCGTCGCGTTCCCGCGCGTGAGGTCGGCGACGACGAAGGCATCCTCGTTGTGCTCGCGCATCCGGCCCACGTCGGTGCGGCCGAACACGTGCACGACGACGTCCCCGCCAGCCGATGGCGACGGCGGCGATCCCGCTGCAAGTGGTGCGCTCACGAGATCAGTTTCCTTCACAGGTCTGGAGGCCTTCGGTGAACTGTTCCCGCCATCCCGCCCCGAGATTCCCGGGCTTGATGCGGCGCATGAGGGCGCATCCCTTCGCCGCGCCGGAGGTCAACATCGTCGCTTTCGCCTCGACAAACTGGACCGCCGCGGCGTCCGAGGCGAGGGTCACCCTGCTTTTGAGTATCGACACGCGCCGCATCGCGTTCACTGCCGACGCCGAATCGGCGATCGATTCCTCGAGCGCCCGCAGTTCGACGCCATACGACTGGTTACCCGACGGAGCGGTCACGCTCCCAACCGGTTGCTGCTGAACCGTCTGCGGCGCACGTCCTTCCGCGCGGCGGGTCGAGCGGTCGGGAACTGCTGTTCCCGCCTGGCTCGCCGTCGCCGCGACTGGCGAAGCGACCGGTGTCGACGTGACCGACGGCGTGGCTGGCGAGGGCGCTCCCGCCGAAGCGCCGCTGGTCGTCGTCGCATCGGCATCCGTTCCGCCGCGCGTGAACACCCACGTGAGCGCTGCGGCCGCGAGCACCACGACTCCGGCCACGGCCGCCAGCCGTCCCTTCCGAGAGCGAACCCGCGAACCCGCGAACGCGCGAACCCGCGAATCGACCCCCGCAGCCGTCCACTCCGTGACGCGCGTCGGCGGCACCCACGCGTCGGGCTCGGCCATCACCTTCGTCGCGCCGGAGTGCGTCGCCGTCGAGAGTCCCTGCACGGCGGCCGACAGCGCGCGCCCGAACTCGTTCGCCGACGCGTAGCGCTGAGCCGCGTCGCGCTGGAGCGCCCGGTCCATCACCTGCTGCACCGCCGGCGTCCAGGCGATCTGCGGCCGCATCTGCTCCAGCCGCACCGGCGGCTCGGTGAGCCGCATGATCACGGACTCCTGCGCCGTCTTGCTGGGGAAGGGGAGCCGGCCGGTGAGGATGTTGAACGCGACGAGGCCGAGCGAGTAGATGTCGCTCCGCGCGTCGAGCGGGTCGCCGGCGATCTGCTCGGGGCTCATGTACTCCGGAGTGCCGATCACGAGCCCGGTCCTCGTTACCTTCTGCGCTTCGATCCCCGCCGCCTTCGCGATACCGAAGTCCACGACCTTCACGCAGTCGGATCCGTCGCGGAACTTCGCGAGCATGATGTTGTCCGGCTTGAGGTCGCGGTGGACGATCCCCATGTCGTGCGCCACCGAGAGCGCTTCGGCGGTCTGCCGCACGATCTCCCCGGCGCGCTCCGGGGGCAGTGCGCCGTCGCGCGCGAGGATGTCGGTGAGCGGTTCGCCCTCGACGTACTCCATCGCGAGATAGATCAGCCCGTCCGACGTCTCGCCGAAGTCGTACACCTGCGCGACGTGCTGGTGGCTGATCCGGCTCGCGTTCGCCGCTTCGCGGTTGAACCGGCTGATCGCATCGGCGTCGTTGACCGTGCCGGGGTTCATCACCTTCACGGCGCTCTTGCGGCCCATCTTCACGTGCTCGGCGAGATACACCTGGCCCATGCCGCCCTCGCCGAGCTTGGCGAGCACGAGGTACCGATCGGCGATGATGGAGCCGATGAGGTCCGCGCCCCCTCCCTGCGCCTTCAGCGCCGAACCGTCGCGCGGACAGAACCGCTCGTCGGCGGGATACTCGGTGCCGCAGGTGGGGCAGATCTTCGGGGCCGACACGCTACACGCTCTCGACGCGGAGGATCTGGTCGCCGATGAGGATGCGGTTCCCCGGCATCACCAGGCGATCGCCATGCACGGCGAGGGCGACGCCATTCCGGCTACCCGCATCGTGCACGAAGAATTCGGCGTCCTCGCTGCGGATCTCCGCGTGGCGACCACTCATCGTTGGATCGTACGGAAAGACCCAGTCCCCGGATTCGCGGCCGAGCAGGACCGTGCGCGCCGGTGAGAGGTGGAACGTGTCGCGCACGCTGGCATCGGCGCGCAGCTGCTCCAGCACGGCGACGTCGGCCGACGGCACCATCGAGCCCATGCGTCGCGTCGCATCGGAGTCGCGGGGATGCGGCCCCGGATAGCCGAGCCGGCGGAACCGCAGCACCTGGGAGCCCACGAGGATGACGTCGCCATCCGTGAGCCGCGTCGGCTGATCGAGGTAGCACCACGTGCCGTTGCGCGAGCCGAGGTCGCGAACCCACAGCTCGCCGTCGCGCAGCTCGAACCGCGCGTGCAGCGGCGAGAGGTAGACGTCGTCGAAGCGGATGTCGGCGTCGCCGCGTCCGACCACGGAGCCCGCGCGGTCGAGTGTGATGCTCGTGTACGGCTGCCCTTCGTCGTCGAGCACGCTGATCCGCGGCCCGGAAGCGCGCTTCTTCGAAGGGACGGCGTTGCCCGCGCTGCGCGGTGTGGGGGTGCCGACCCTGTTGCCGCAGCGCGCGCAGAACAGGTCGACCCCGACCTGATAGAGCGCGCCGCACGCGTCGCAGCCCTCCATCGCTCCCGACGCGTCGATGCGCGCGCCGCAGTGCGCGCAGAAGGGGAGCTTGGGATCCACTGCGCGGTCACAGCGCGGACACACCCCGGTGAGCCCGCTGAACGCCGCGGTGATCGGACTGACCTTGGCCGGGTTCCCCGCCGAGCTCGCCACTCCGATCAGCGCCGCCGCGACGGGCGCGGCCCCGGTCGTCGTCACCGGACCGCGCGCTCGCGCCGCCGACGTCGTCATCGGCTTCCCGCAGTCGATGCAGAACCGGGACGACGCTTCGTTCTCTCGCCCGCAGAAGGCGCAGGTCGCGTGGGACATGCGGGGCGAATATAGGGCGCCGGCGGGCGGCGCGCAGCGCCGCGCGCATTCCGTTATCGGTTATCAGTTATCGGTTGTCGGCGATCGGCCTGCCCAAGCGCGCAGGAGCCGACCGAGGTCGGCCGAGAACCGATGACTGACAACCGACGACCGCCTTCCTAGAATTCCTCCATGCCACGCCTCCGGCTGCTCGCGCCAATCGCGCTCCTGCTGGCCTGTACCCGCACCGTCGTCGCCCCCACCACCGCGCCTACGCCGGTCGCGGGCCGTCCCGCCCTGCCCGCAGTCCCTGCCGTCGACGGACCACTCGCCATACGCGTCGTCTATCCGCGGGCCGATCAGGTCGTCACGTCGCACGACTCGAACTTCATCTTCGGGTCGATCGGCAGCGGGCGAGCGACACTGCGCATCAACGGCGCGCCGGCGCGCGTGTATCCGAACGGCGCGTTCATCGCCTTCGTGCCCAATCCGCCGGGCCCGTCGCCGCGGTACGAGCTCATCGCGGAACGTGGGGGCGAGAGCGTGCGCTCGACGCTGGTCATCGCGTATCCGCCCGCGCGAGACGCGGCGGCGCCCGTCCCTGAGCCCACGGCCGCCGCGACGAAGCCGGAGGCGCTCGCGACCTCGCGCGCCGACACGCTCGCCGCGCTGTTCGCACGTGTCGACTCGCTGCGCGGCACGCTCGCGCGCGGTGAGCCGATTGGCTGGATGCAGCTCGGCGTCGCGAACGCCGCGGCCGACTCCGACCGGACGATCGTCGGCCGGCCGGTGCCGGGCGGCACCTACAAGTGGTTCTTCATGCCGGGCACCGTCGTGCCGCTCGTCGCGCGCGAGGGAGGCTTCGCGCGCGTGCGGCTCGACCGCGATCTCGACGTCTACGTCGACACGCTCGACGCGCGCGAAGTCCCCGCGAGCTCGGCCGTCGAGCGGCGCATCACCGCGAACATGAAGGTGCGGCCGAGCGCCGACGGCGTGGACCTCGTGATCCCGCTCGGCGCGCGCGCGCCGTACTTCGTCGAGGAACAGGACCGCGCGATCGTGCTCACGCTCTACGGCGTGCGCGCCAACACGGACCTCGTCAACTACGCCGGCTCCGACAGCATGGTGCGCACGGTGGAGTGGGCGCAGGAGTCGGCCGACCGCGCGCGCGTCACGATCGGGCTGCGCAGCGCGCCGTACGGCTATCTCGTCGTGTGGGAGAACAACGCGCTCGTGCTCAAGCTGCGCGGGCATCCGCGTATCGATCCCGCGAGGCCGCTTGCCGGCCTCGCCATTGCGATTGATCCGGGCCATCCGCCGATCGGCGCAACGGGGCCGACCGGCCTGTGGGAACCGCAGGCCACGCTGCCGATCGGCCAGCGGTTGAAGACCATCCTCGAGGAGCGCGGCGCGCGCGTCGTCATGACGCGCACGACGGCGGATCCCGTCGCTCTCGGCGACCGGCCGATCATCGCGCGGCGCGCCAACGTCAACGCGTTCGTCTCCATCCACCTCAACGCGTATCCCGACGGCGTGAACCCGTTCGTCGCACCGGGTACGGGCACCTACTTCTTCCGTGCGCACAGCGAGCCGCTCGCGCGCGCCGTGCAGCGCGGCATGGTGGCGCAGATGGGATTGCAGGATCTCGGCGTCAACTACGACAACCTCGCCGTCGTGCGTGGCACCTGGTATCCCGCCGTGCTCTGCGAGGGCGCGTTTCTCATGCTCCCCGACCAGGAGGCGGCGCTGCGCACTCCCGAGTTCCAGGACCGCTACGCGCGCGGCGTCGCCGATGGGCTGGAGAGCTACTTCCGCGCCCTGAACACGCGGTGAGCCGCGCGCTGCGGGTCGTCGCCCGCTGGTGCGCGCTCGTGCTGGTCGCGCTGTCGCTTGCCGACGTCGCGCATGCGCAGCCCGCGCCGTACCGCCACTGGCAGACGCTCGCCACCGAGCACTTCGACGTGCACGTCGCGCGCGGCCTCGAGCGCGAGGGGCGCGTCGCCGCGGCGGCGGCGGAGCGCGCCTATGCCTTGCTCATCGACGAGCTCGCGCCCCCGCGTGGTCGAATAGATCTCGTCGTGAGCGACGACGCCGACTACTCGAACGGCTACGCCATCGTCTCGCCGACGAATCGCATCGTCGTCTTCGCCACGCCTCCGATCGAGGACGTGGGACTCCGGTTCAACGAGCACTGGCTCGAGCTCGTGATCACCCACGAGCTCACGCACATCTTCCATCTCGACCGCACGCGCGGTGTGTGGCGCGCGGCGCAGGCACTGTTCGGCCGCGCACCCTCGCTCTTTCCGAACGCGTACAGCCCGTCGTGGCTCATCGAGGGGCTCGCCGTGTACGAGGAGTCGCGGCTCACGCACGGCGGACGGCTCAACGACGCGCAGCATCGTCTGTACGCTCGCGCCGGCGCGATCGAAGGGAAGCTGTTCCGCCTCGACGAGCTCAGTCTCGGCACCTCACGCTTCCCGGCGGGACAGGGCGTTTACGGTTACGGTTCGCTGTTCGTCGACTGGCTGGCGCAGGGGCACGGCGACAGCAGCGTTCGCCGATTCGTCGATGCGCAGAGCGCGGAGATCATTCCGTACTGGCTCGATCCGGCGGCGAAGCGCGCATTCGGCAGCTCGCTCCGCACCGCGTACCGCGCGTGGAGCGACTCCGTCGTGCACAGTGTCAGCGGGCAACGCAGTGATCCGCTGCCGGGCTGGCGTGAGCTGACGACGCACGGCTGGTTCGCGACCAGTCCGCGCTGGGTGAACGACAGCACGCTCGTCTACACCGGGACCGACGGACGTGAGACGAACGCCGCCTTCCTGCTCACGACGTCGGGCGTCCGCACTCGGCTCGGCCGGCGCGACACGCGCGAGGCGAGCGTGCCGTTGGCCGATGGCGGCTTCCTCTACTCGCAGCTCGACTTCACCAATCCGCAGGAGGTGCGGTCGGATCTGTACGTGGAGCGCGACGGGCGTGTCAGCCGGCTGACGCATGGCGCTCGCCTCATTCAGCCCGACGTGCGACGCGATGGCCTGATCGCCGCGGTGCGACTCGAGCCAGGGCGGTCGAGCCTCGTCGTCGCGCTCGCGGATGCGCGTGTGATGCGCGTGCTGCGCGAGGCGGGGCCCGACGAGGTGTGGGCCGAGCCGCGATGGTCTCCCGACGGCCGCTGGATCGTCGCCGCGCATCGGCGATCGGGTGGCGTGTACTCGATCGAGGTGATCGACCCCGGCTCGTTCCCTGAGCTCGTCGCTCGCGGCAGAAGCACCGACCGCAGCGTGACGATCGCCACGGGTCGCTATCTGCTCACCGCCCCGAGCTGGACCCCCGACGGCCAGGGCATCGTCTATCTCAGTGAGGCGAGCGGAACGCCCACGCTCGTCCTGCAGCGCACGACGTCGGGGATGAATCAGGCAGCCCCCGAATTCTTCGCGTCCACGGCGACGGGACTCTCGTCGCCCGAGATCTCGCCGGATGGACGGTTCATTGCCGCGGTGAGCCTTCGCGCCGACGGCTTCCACGTCGGCGTCGCGCCGTGGACTGCACCGCGTGGACCGGCGGAGAGCAGCGCGCCGTCGCCACCGACCATCGCTGACATGCAGCCGCAACGCGAGGCGGCCGGCAGCTACACGCGCTACTCCCCCTGGCGCACGCTCCTGCCGCACTACTGGTATCCCGTCATCGAGGGCGCGCCCGGTCGCGGCACGCGGCTCGGTGCGCAGACGACAGGCACCGACGTCGTCGGACGACATGCGTACTCGGCGTTCGTCGCGATTCCCACGACGGGCAGCTTTCCCGTCGGCGGTTTCGGCTACCGCTACTCCGGGCTGAGACGGCCGCTGCTCGACGTCGGCGGATTTCAGGACTACGACGCCGTGGGCGATGTGCTGCGCAGCGGGACCGAGGACGTCATCGGCACACTGCTGGAGCGCAAGCGGGACGCCTCACTCTCCGCCACCTTCGTGCGGCCGCGCGTACGCACCAGCGCGAGCCTCAGTCTCGGCGCCGGCGTCGAGCGGCGCGACTTTCTCACCGATCCCGGCCAGCTCCTCGCACAGCTCGACACCGTCTATCAGCGCGCTTATACCTTCCCTCGGTTGTTCGGCGGTGCGGCATTCACCAACGTGCAGCGACCGGCGCTCAGCATCTCGCAGGAGGATGGAGTCTCGCTCGCGGTGACGGTGCGCGAGCGGTGGCGCACCGATCGTGCGCGCGGCACGCGCTCGACGA
>JBJMNN010000196.1:0-73180 GCA_045804245.1 Gemmatimonadaceae bacterium
GCATCCGGACAACGCCGCCGAGGAGCTCGCGGATAGCCTGCTCTACCAGCAACACCCGTACGCCATCGAGGCGACCGGGACGCCGACGTCGCTTGCGTCGATCACGGTGCCGCAGCTCCGCGCCTATCACGGGCAGCAGTTCGTGACGTCGCGCATGCTGCTCGTCGTCGTCGGCAACGTCGACCGGGCCGACGTCGAGCGGTTGGTGCGAGGAACCATCGCGACGCTGCCGCGCGGTTCGTACAAGTGGACGCCACCGCCGCCCACTGCAGCGACCGGACGCGCGCTCGCGATCGAGAACCGCTCGATCCCGACCAACTACGTGCTGGGCTACGTGCCCGGCCCCGTCGCCACCAATCGCGACTACGTCGCGCTCCGCGTGGCGACCGCCGTGCTCTCCGGGCGGCTTTACACGGAGGTCCGTTCGCGGCGCAACCTGAGCTACGACGTCGAATCGCAGTTCATCGAGCGCGCGCAAGGGGTCGGCGGACTGTACGTGACGACCGTCGATCCGAACGCCGTGCTGCGCATCATGCGGCACGAGCTGTCGACGCTGCAGACGGAGACCGTGGAGGCCGAGGGGCTGAAGCGGCTCGAGCAGCAGTTCATCACCGAGTATTATCTGAAGAACGAAACCAACGCCGACCAGGCCAACGTGCTCGCGCGCGCCGAGGTGTTCGCGGGCGACTATCGCGCCGCGGACCGGTTCATGGACGACCTGCAACGCGTTACCCCCGACGACGTCCGTCGCGTGGCGCGCCAGTATCTGAAGGACTTCCGCTTCGCCTACGTCGGCGACGCGTCCAAGCTCGACCGGTCGCTGCTGTCGCAGTTCTGAGTGGTGCGGAGGCGCGCCCGCGGCGTAAGCGCCGCGGCGCGCCGACGCGGGCGGCGAGCGTGGCGCGCACGTCGTCGAGTGTGCCGCCGATGGCGCGCAGCGCCACGAGCGCGTGGTACACGACGTCGGCCGACTCGTCGACCGCGCGTACGCGGTCGCCATCGGCACATGCCGTCACCAGCTCGGCTGCTTCCTCACCGATCTTCTTGAGGCGCAGGTTTCGGTCGGCGAGCAGCCGCCGCGTATAGCTCGGCTTCTCATCCGCCGCGGCGGGCGGAGCATCGGTGACTCTGGCCGCGATCGTCGCGTCGAGCGCACCGAGGGCATCGGCCGCGAGTGCCGCCGCACCGAAGCAGGACCGCGATCCCGTGTGACACGCCGGGCCCGGCGAGCGCACGCGCGCGAGCACGGCATCGCCGTCGCAATCGGGCAGCAGGGTCAGGACCTGCTGCACGTTCCCGCTCGTCGCTCCTTTGTGCCACAGACCGCGCGTGCGCGAGCGATAGTGCATCTCGCCCGTGGCGAGCGTGCGCTCGAGCGCCTCGCGATCGGCGTGGGCCACCATGAGCACCGCTCCGGTGTCCGCGTCCTGCGTGACGACCGTGACGAGGCCACCTCCCTTGGCGAAGTCCAGCGCGTCGAGATCGAGCATGTCAGGGCGCCGTCGAAGGGTTGGTCTGTGCGAGCACGGCACGCACCTCGTCGGCGAGCAGGCGGTTCGTCGCGACGGCACTGCCACCGAACGCCGTCGGCGCGCCGAGCCAGTCGGTGAACACGCCCCCTGCCTCCTCGATGATGGGCTGGAGCGCGGCGGCGTCCCACACGGACATCGTTCCGTCGCACATCACTTCGGCCCGTCCGGTGGCGACGAGCAGATAGCCGAAGCAGTCGCCCCAGGTCCGGCTGACGGACGCCGCTCGTGCGAGCGCCCGCCAATCCGCGGCGCGCTCGGGCCGCTCCAGGAACCGCTCGTCCGTCGTCAGCACCGTGGCGTCGGCGAGTGTCCCTACGGACGACACGCGACAGCGGCTGCCATTCCACCAGCAGCCCGCGCCCGGCGCCGCGGCGACCAACTCGTCCACCGCGGGAAAGTACGCCGCGCCGGCGAGCACGCGCTCGCCCTCGCACAACGCAACGAGCGAGCCCCACAGCGGCGTTCCGCGCACGAACGACTTCGTCCCGTCGATCGGATCGATGATCCAGCGCCGTGCCGCGCCTGGACGCTCCTCGCCAAGCTCCTCACCGAGCACGCCATCCTTCGGGAACCGGCTCTGGACCCACGCGCGCGCGGCCGTTTCGGCGGCGCGATCGGCCACCGTCACCGGCGAGCCGTCGGCCTTCGTCTCGACCGTCAGGTTGGTCCGGTAGTGGCGCAAGGCGACCGTGCCCGTGATGCGTGCCAGCTCCGCAGCGGGGGCGACGCGCTCGTCGAGCGTGAGCCCGTCGGCCGTCGGCCTGGTCGAGTCGGGGCGACGGATGCTCATGCTGCGCGCACCGGAAGATTCGCCGCGCGCATCGCGTCCTTCACCGCATGCACGGTGGTGACGCCATCGTGGAGGATGCCGGCGAGCAGCGCGGCGTCGGCCCGCGCGTCGGCCAGCACCTCGCACACGTGCGCCGCCGTCCCCGCGCCGCCCGAGGCCACCACCGGAACCGCCACCGCGTCGGCGACCGCGCGCGTGAGCGGGAGATCGTAGCCCGTGCGCGCGCCGTCGCGGTCGATGCTCGTGAGCAGCACCTCACCCGCGCCGCGGCGCACACACTCTACGGCCCACTCCACGGCATCGAGCGGCGTCGGCTCGCGGCCGCCCTTCACATAGACGCGCCACCGATCCCCATCGCGCTTGGCATCGATGCTCGCCACCACGCACTGTGAGCCGAATCGCTCGGCCGCCTCCGTGAGGATCTCGGGCCGGACTACCGTCGCCGAATTGATGCTCACCTTGTCCGCGCCCGAACGCAGCGCACGTCCGACGTCATCCACCGTGCGCACGCCGCCGCCGATCGTGAGTGGCACGAACAGGCATTCCGCCGTGCGCCGCGCGACCTCGAGCAACGTACCGCGCTCCTCCGCGCTGGCCGAGATGTCGAGGAACACCACCTCATCCGCGCCCTCCTGCTCGTAGCGCGTCGCGAGCTCCACGGGGTCGCCGATGTCCCTGAGCTGCACGAACTGCGTCCCCTTCACCACGCGTCCACCCTTCACATCGAGACAGACGACGACCCGGCGGGTGAGCATCTATCGCTCCTCGACGCGCAGCGCCACGCTGCCCTTCGTACTGAACACCGCGCCGGTGTCGACGAACGCATCGCGCACCGCGAAGCCGAGCGCCTTGAAGGCGCCCTCCACGATGTGATGCCGGTCGGTGCCGCGCAGCACGCGCAGATGGAGCGTCGCCTTGGCGTTGTCGCTGAACGAGCGCATGAAGTGGTCGTACAGGCTGCTCGGCAGCGGGCCGCGATAGTAGGGTCGCCCGCCAAGATCGAGTGCGCAGTGCACGAGCGCTTCATCCATCGGCACCGTGCGGTCGCCGTAGCGCGCCGCTGTCGCCGGCAGCAGGTTGGCGAGCGCCGCACCGAGACAGATGGCCACGTCCTCGATCAGATGGTGCGGCAGGTCTCCCGCCGCCTGGATCGCGAGGTCCAGCCCACTGTAACGGGCGAAGGCGACGAGCATGTGGTCGAGGAATGGCTGACCCGTCGACACCGTCGCTCGCCCGGTGCCGCGCGTCAGCTCGCAGCGGATGGTGGTCTCCTTCGTCTCGCGGACGACGACGGTCATCGAGAGATCTCGTGCAGAGAAGGTGAGAAGAATGGATGCGCGTGGTTCATTCACCGAACTCGCCGGCGACGACGACGGGATCGAGCGCGCCGGTGTAGAGCGCCATCCCGATCACTGCTCCGGCGAGGCCACGATGCTCGAGCGCGCGCAGGTCCTCCATCGACGTCACGCCGCCCGATGCATAGACGGGAAAGCTCGACGCCTCGACGACGTCTTCCATCAATGGGAGATCGGTACCGCCGAGCTGTCCTTCCTTGTGCACCGCCGTCACGAGCAGTCCGCCGAGCGGCAGACCGCTGAGCTCTTCCACGACGTCGAGGATGTCGACCGGGAGCGTGTGCGCCCAGCCGCGAGTTGTGACGCGGCGCTCGCGCACGTCGCACGCGACGATGAGCTCGTACGGGTGACGATGCGCGAGCTCGGCCAGCCAGTCGCGCTCCTCGAGCGCGCGCGTGCCGACGATGACGAGCGACGCGCCCGCAGCGAGCAGGTCCTCCACGCGCTCGTCGGTGCGCACGCCGCCCCCCACCTGCACCGGCACGTTCGCCTCGGCGAGCATGTCGCGGATCAGCGGGAAGTTCGACCCGTGACCCGTGGCCGCATCGAGGTCCACGAGATGCAGCCGACGGAACCCATAGTGCTCCCAGTTGCGCATCACGTCGAGCGGATTGTCCAGCCGAACGCGCTCCTCCGCATAGGAGCCGCCCACGAGCTGCACGCAGGCGCCGTCGCGAAGATCCACGGCGGGGATGGCGATCATCGCCCGCCTCCTGTGCGACGTCGCGCTTCGTCGAGAAAAGCGTGAAGTAGCTGCACGCCGCCCGCCGAACTCTTCTCCGGATGGAACTGCACGCCGACCGCCGTGCCGGCACGGACGGCTGCCGGAAAGCGATCTCCTTCGTGCTCACTCCACGCGATCACGCTCGACGGATCCTCCGGGCGACAGACGAAGCTGTTGGCATAATACGCGATCGGGAGCGGAGCTGCGTCGAACAGCGGGTCGTGCGCATCATCGACCGTGTTCCATCCGATCTGCGGCACGCGCTCCGCCCGCAAGCGCGACACGCGACCCGGGATGAGGCCGAGCCCCGCGCCACCGCCCTCGTCGCTGGCATCGAACAGCAGCTGCATGCCGAGACAGATGCCGATCGCGGGCAGTCCGCGCGCCACCGCGTCGCGCATCGCGGCGCGGCCTGGTGCAAGGCGCGCCGCCGCCGCGCCGAACGCGCCCACCCCCGGAAGCACCAGCGCGTCCGTCTCCACGGCACGCACCGGATCGGTCTCGACGCGGACGTCCACGCCGCCACGCTCGATCGCCTTCGCGAGCGAATGCAGGTTCCCCGCGCCGTAGTCGAAGATCGTCACGCGCATGCCAGCGCCTCCCGGATCGCGTCGAGCAGTCGCTCCATCGATTCCCATGGACCGACGCCGATGCGTAGCGCATTGCCCGCCGCCGCCTGCAGCGCCAGGACGTCCTTCGGCAGGCCGCTCAGCGCCCGCACCAGTACGCCACGCTCACGCATCGCGCGCGCGATCCCCGGCGCCCGCGAGGTCGGCACGAAGAGAAAGTTGCCCGCCGACGGCGCCGGCTCGAGCCCGAACTCGCGCAGCGCGCTCGCCAGCCGCTCACGAATCGTCACCGCCAGGGCGGCGCGCCCGGCCACCCACCCGAGCGCATCGGGGCCGTCCGAGAGCGCCGCGATCGCCGCCGCCTCGGCGAGCGCGTTCACCTTGTACGGCCCGCGGGCGCGCGTGACCGCATCGACGATCGCCGAGCTCCCGACGCCGTAGCCGACGCGTAGGCCGGCGAGGCCGAACGCCTTGGAGAACGTTCGCGTGACGAGCAACCGTTCGGACCGCGTCACGAGCGAGGTGAAGACGTCCGGCGCGAACTCGGCGTACGCCTCGTCGAGCACGACCAGCCCGGTCGCGTGTTCGACGACGTACTCCACCGCCTGGCGTGACATTGCCGTCGACGTCGGGTTGTTCGGCGTGCACAAGTAGGTGATCTTCGCGCGCCGATCCACCAGTCGCTGCGGGTCCACCTCGTAGTTCGGACCCATGGGCACCGGGGCCGGCACGAGCCCGTTCAACCGGGTGAAGATCGGGATCATCACGAACGTCGGCGCCACGAACGCGACTTCGTCACCGGCCTCACCGAACGCGCGGATCGCCGCATCGAGCACGTCGTCGGAGCCACACCCCGTCACGAGGCCGATCCCGCTCGTCGAGGCCAGCCCGAGGTATCTCAGCACCGCATCCCGGAGCGGTGTGGAGTACAGCGACGGATAACGGCTCACGCGCTCCACTGGCACGCTCGCGAGCCCACGCAGCGACGCAGGCGGGCTTCCCCAGAGGTTGACGTTCTCGCTCACGTCCACGGCGCACGCGGCCACGTCGGGGGCGTACAGCGGCAGCCCGCGCACCCTGGCGCGTGGCTGGGGAAGTGCCGTGTCGCGCTCGTCGGCGGTCATCGCATCGCTCCAGCGCGCCAGGCACGCGCGGCGAGTGCATGGCCCGGGAGTCGTTCGGCGTCGGCGAAGACGCCGACGTCGTCGGAGAGCCGGGCGGCGGCTTCCACCGTCACGCGTTGATAGGTCGTCCACCGCACGAAGTCGAGCGTGGACAGACCCGAATACGATCGAGCCAGCCCGCCCGTCGGCAGTACGTGATTCGCGCCTGTCATGTAGTCGCCGAACGCGACCGACGCCGAGGGGCCGACGAACACCGTGCCGGCATTGCGCAACCGCGCGAGCACGTCGTCGAGCGGCTCGACGGCGAGCAGCAGATGCTCTGCCGCGTACTCGTTCGCGAACGCGACGCACGCGTCGAGCGAGTCGGCGACGAGCACGGCGCCCTGCTCCTCCAGTGCCGCGCGGCAGATCTCGGCCCGCGGCTGCGCCGTCAGCTGCGCATCGAGCGCGTCGACGATCGCGTGCGCCACGCGCGCACTCGTCGTCACGGCGACGACCGCGGCGAGCGGGTCGTGCTCCGCCTGTGCCAGCATCTCGCGCGCGACGAGCGTCGCATCCGCCGACTCGTCGCACACCACGAGCAGCTCGCTCGGCCCGGCTGGAGAGTCGATCGCCACCACGTTCGCCACTTGGAGCTTCGCTTCGGCGACGTACGCATTGCCGGGTCCGACGATACGATCGACGCGTGGCACGCTTTCGGTGCCGTACGCCATCGCGGCGATCGCGCCCGCGCCACCCAGCGCGAACACGCGGTCGGCCCCTGCCAGCGCTGCCGCGGCGAGCACCACGTCCGACGGAGCGCCGGTCTCGCGCACCGGTGGAGAGCAGAGTACGATCTCGCCCACGCCGGCCACGCGCGCCGGGACGATTCCCATCAGCACACTGCTCGGATAGGCGGCCCGCCCGCCGGGTGCGTACACACCGACCCGGCCGAGCGGATCGGGGCGCCGGCCGACGACGATCCCGGGCTCGCTCTCCGTTTCTTGCGCCACCGGACGAAAGGCGCGGTGCACGCGCCCGACGTTGTCCGCCGACCGCTGGAGCGCGGCGCGCAGCGCCGGCGGCAGCGCGTCGAGCGCCGCCCGCCAGCGGGCGCGCGGCACCTCGAGCGCATCGAGGTCGACACCATCCAGCTCGTGCGCGAGCGCGCGAAGCGCCCCGTCGCCCTCATGGCGCACACGCGTCACGATGCTCGCAGTCCGTTCCCCGACGGCGGCGTCCATCGCGGCCGTGCGTTCGAACAGTGCGCGCCGATCCGCCGCCGTGAGCTCGGCGCAGGCGACCGTCCAGCGCAGGGCCGGTCCGCTCACCGCACTACCGTCGCTCACGACATCAACCTCTCGATGCGCGTGACGAGGATGCCCTCCGCACCGAGCGCCTTGAGATCGGCGATCGTGCGGTAAATGGTGGCGGCCGAGACGACCGCGTGTACCGCGACGTAGTGTCCGCCATTCATGATGTCGATAATCGTCGGGCCATTGAGTCCCGGCACGACGCGCTTGACCTCCTCGAGCCGATCGCGCGGAACGTTCGCCATCACGTAGCGCTTGCCGCGCGCGGCGAGCACGCTCCCGAGCGCCGCGACGAGCTCTTCGAGCGCCCGAGCGCGCGCGGCATCGGCGCGAGTCCCTGGAGCGGCGATCAGCCGGGCGCTCGACTCGAGCACAGTCGCGATCTCGCGCAGACCATTCACGCGCAGCGTCGAGCCGGTGGACACGAGATCGACGATCACGTCGGCGATCCCGATGTGGGGAGCGATCTCCGCAGCGCCAGAGACGGGCACGATCTCCACCACCTGGCCGCGTGCGGCGAAGAAGCCCGCGGTGACGCGTGGGAAGACGGTGGCCACGCGCGTGCCGGGTCGAAGCGCCTGGATCGTCGTGAGCCCACTCTCCTCGGTCGCCGCAACGGCGAGGCGGCATCGTCCGAACGTCAGGTCTGCGAGGTCATCGAGGTCGCGTCCCGACTCGCGCACGAGGTCGGCCCCGGTGACCCCGGCGTCCGCCGCTCCATCGGCGACGAACTCGGGGATGTCCTGCGCGCGCACGAACAGCGCCTGGAACTCGCCGCCGAGCGACGCCGTCAGCGCACGCGGGCCAGCGGCGCGAATCTCGAGCCCGGCGTCGGTGAACAGCTCGCGGGCTTCCTCGGACAACCGTCCTTTATTGGGCAGTGCGATTCGGAGCATGATGGCCAAGCGGCCTGAGAGAGGGAGATGAGCGGGCGACCGGCGCAAAAAAAGCCCGTCCTCGGGGACGGGCTGCGAGTCGATTGGCGCCGCGGGGCGGAGTGCTCTCCGCGACTACCCGTGCATGCGCGTCTCGCCCCGGCCCGTCGGACCGTGGTGATGATGCGCATGGCGATGGGTACGGGCGATCATGCGCGCAACCTAACGGCGACCCGAGCCACGGTCAACGTGGCGGCGCGAGGTCTGCACGCAGGACACCGCTCTCATTTGCGCCTCGGACCCGCGAATTGCATTGCGCCTTCCTTGTGAATAAATTCACAATTCGGCGCGGGGCCCCGCGCCGGTACCACACCACGATCAGGTTCTACTGGAGGCCTTCAGAAATGCGGTTCCACGGTATTGCGCTCCTCACCAGCGCAGCCATCCTCGGCGCCTGCGGCGGCGAGAAGACCCCCGCTGCCGACACCAGCGCGGCGGCCACTGCCACCACACCGGCGGCGAGCACGACCCCGACGACTGACTCGGCTGCGACGGCTGCGCCCGCGACGGCCGCTCCGGCGGCGGGTGCTGCGACGGCTCCGGCCGCTGGCGCTGTCGCGAAGGCCGAGCCGACCGGCAAGACGGTCGAGATCAAGATGATCGGCGACGCCACCGGCTATAAGTTCGACCCCGCCAACGTCACCGTGAAGCAGGGCGACGCGGTCAAGTTCATCATGGTTTCCGGCGGCCCTCACAACGTCGCCTTCCAGAACGTCACGGACCCGGCCGCCAAGGCGCAGCTCGATGCCAACATGCCTGGTCAGAAGTTGGGCGAGCTCTCGGGCCCATTCGTCATGCAGCCGAACGAGGCGTATACCATCTCGTTCGCCAAGGTCCCGGCAGGCAAGTACGACTTCATCTGCACGCCCCACGCGGCCATGAACATGAAGGGCAGCATCACGGTGCAGTAGTCTCGTCGCTCACCGCGACTGCAGGGCTCACGGGGTGGATGTGCTCAAGCGCTTCCACCCCGTGTCACGTCCGGCCGCGGAGCTGATGGGATCGGGCCCGTGGTGCAGGTCGTGCAACTGAGCGTCACATCGATGTGTGCGGCACGGCGCGCGTTGCCCGCCGACCATCGTGGAGCCATCATCCCGACATGAACCAGCGCCGCCGCCCACCGCGGCATCGCCCCAAGCCTCCCTCGCACACGCGCGCTACCTGGATGGCGGCACGCGCGCGCAATGCGTTGCGCCGCCCCATTTTCATCGGCGCGGTCAGCATCGTCACCTTCATCGCATCACTCGTCGCGCTGGTCGTCGTACCTCAACAGGCTCGGCGGACGGCCGCCCAGTTGCGTCCCGATGCTGCCCAGCGTCCCGACACCGAGCCGACAGCCGCTGCGCTCGCCGAGGCCGGACGTCAGGTCGCAGGTGCGGATTCGGCGCTCGTCAGGGCGCGGAACGAGCTCACGCAGCTCATCGCGTCTACGGCGGCGGCACCCGCGCCCGACACGCTCGCCACGGGCGAGGCGCTCACTGGCGCGTCCGCTACCACCCGCGATTCACTCGCCGCGCAGGCCGCGCAGCTCGGCCGTCTACTCTCGCGCGCCGAGAATGCGCCTCTCCTCGGCTCGTATCGCGCGCTGGCCGAAGCCCCCGCGATGCGTGGCGACGCGAGCGTCCGCCAGCTCCTCGACTCCCTCGTCGAGATCGAGCGTGAGCGCGAGAGCTACAACGCGGTGGGCGGCGTCGATCCCGTCTTCGTCGCGCTCACCGCGCGGGCGAACGAGCTCGGTCGCGCCATCGAGGCCGTCGCCATCGCACGACGCGCCGAGCTCCGGCGACAGATGGCGGTGCTCGCCCCGGCAGCGCCCGATATCTCCTCGCGTCCGGTGCCGGATACCCTGCAGCTCATCGCCGCTGCTAGCCGTGCTCGTGCCGCCGCCGCGGGGGTCGCCAACAGGCTCGCCCGCGAGCGCGCCGAGCTCGCACGTCTGGACGCGCGCGAAGTGCGGGCGCGCGAGCTCGCGAATCTTGGCGCGTCACCACCGGCGATGCTCGCCGCGGCGCTGATCTTCGGTGCTGTCATCGGGTTCGGGTTTGCGCTCATCGACGAGATCCGTCATCCACGCATCGCGGACGCCTACGAAGTGGAGCGCGCGACGGGCGTTCGAGTGCTCGGCATCATCAGTCCGCTCCCCCCGTCGCCGGAGCGGGGCCGCCGCTCGAGCGACCGTGCCGCGCCGCCGTACATCGATCCAGGTGCCGACGGACATCAGCTGATCTACCTGCACATCGCCGCCGCCGGCGCGAACGTACTGATGCTCACCGTGACGGGAGACAATCCCGCCGTGTCGGCGGTCGTCGGGATCAACTTCGCTGCCATCGCCGCGAACGAGGCGCGCAGCACACTCCTGATCGACACCGATGCTGCGGCGTCGACGGTTGCCACGGCGCTGAGGCTGCGGGCGAGCGAAGGGGTCAGTGGATTGGTGAGCCAGAAGGTGAGCTGGCCCGAGGCGACTCGGCCCGTGCGCATCGGACGCGAGAGCTCAATCGACGTGGTGCCAACGGGGCCCGACGCGCCCCCATTCCAGGCGGTGAGCGCGCTCCTACAAAACGACGCGGTACGGTTGGCGCGACGCTACGACACTCTCGTGATCGTGAGCGCCGCCGAACAGGTGTTGAACGGCCTCGCGAGCGTGCTGCCGATCCCCGATGTGATCTACTGTGTCCGAACCGGACAGACACCGATCGCGAAGCTCAGGCGCGCGCTCGAGGACACCGAGCGAACGGGGGGCCGCATCCGAGGCATCGTGCTCTGGAACGCGCCGGATCCGATCCTCGCCGAAGTGCGCGCTCCGGAGCAAACCGCCGAACCGGTGCCAGCCACAGCGTAGCCGCGGTCGTCGCCGAGGTCAGTGGTCGTCGACGGAGGTCGCAGTGTCACCGGCCAGCTCGCGCACGCGGGCCAGCGTGTCGATCTCCGATGGCGGTTTGTCATCCCGGACCCGCACGATACGAGGGAAACGCAACGCGTAGCCCGCCTTGTGGCGCGTCGAGCGTTGGACGACGTCGAAGGTGACCTCGAGAACTACCTCTGGACGAACGACGTGGTACCGCCCGAACCGCTCGGTGGTGATCGACTCGAAGAGTATGGTCAGCGCGGCAATCTCGGCATCGGTCAATCCGTTGTATGCCTTGCCCACGTTCAGGAGCGTGGGATCGCTCTCCGAGGCGCGGACGGCGAAGGTGAAGTCCGAGAGCACGCGGTTGCGCCGACCATGGCCCCGCTCCACTCCGGTCACGACGACATCCAGGGTGGCGAGGGCGCGCTTGAGCTTGACCCAACTCTTGCCGCGCCGGCCTGGGGTATAGGTGGACGCAGGATCTTTCGCGATCAGTCCCTCGTTTCCCGCCGCCCGCGATCGCGCAAACGCCGTCTCCACGTCGTCTGGGCTCGAACAGAGCGTGCTTGACGCCACGAACGCGCTTTCTCCACGCCAGAATAGCGACAATAAATGGCTTCGACGCACCTCATAGCTCGAATGCAGGACGAGCTCGTGATCGAGCGCGAGCAGGTCGTACGCCACGAAGGCAACCGACGTCTCCTTGAGCACAGCCGCAGTCGGCGCTTTCCGTCCGAGCCGCTGCTGAAGTGCCGCGAACGGGCGTGCACGGCGCCGATCCTCCGAATCGACCGCGATCAGCTCCCCATCCAGAACCAGCCCGCCGCCGAGCCCGCGGAGCGAAGCGACTACCTCGGGATAGCCATGCGTGATGTCGTCGAGGGTGCGGGAGAACAGACGGACCTCCTCGCCGTCCACGTGCGCCTGGGCGCGGATGCCGTCGTACTTTTCTTCGACCGCGAACGGCGCGGGCATCACCTCGACGATCTCTTCCGGGGTCGCCAGCGGCTGGGCCAGCATGAAGCCGATCGGGTGAAAGAGTGCCAGGCGCGCCGATTCGAGCCTGCCCTCTCGAGCGAGGATCGCCACCTCGCCGATGTCTCCCCGGAGCCGGTTAGCGTGTCGGATCTGCTCGAGCGGCCGCTCGAACGCGCGTGCGAGGGCGTCCTCCACCTGTGCCTCCTTGAGGCCGATGCGCAGTTCCCCGCCGAGCAGCTTGGCGAAGTACCGCGCCTCGTTGGCGCCGAGCGTCGCGAGCACCTCGCGTACCATCTCGCGTCGAGCCGTGGATCCGGTTGCCTGGGCCAACGCTGCGAAGCGTCCTTCCATCCACGCAAGGGAGTGAGCCGACGGTGGCTGTGATGCGAGCACATCGCCCACCATGTCCCCGGCGTCGCCATGGCGGCCATACGCCTCGGCGAGCGCTTCGTCCGACGAGCCCGTGAGCGACACGAGTGCGTTCCAGAGAATCGAGCCGCCCACCTGCGTCGTCCGCGCATCGTGCCGCGGGAAAACGAAGCCCGAGAAGAAACGCGCCGCGATCGCGAGCGCATCATCGGGCAACGAGGGCAGGTAGGCGACGAGCGCCGCGGCCTTCTGCAGGCGCTTCGTGGTGGCGCGCACCGCATCCGCGACCGCAGCCCATCGATCGAACGCGTCGGCCCCTGCGAGCTGTACCGTCATGGCCGACGGTACCCACACAAAGCGCGCCACCGCTCTCGGCCGCGCGCCACATCCGCTAGCGTTCCAGCATGCAATTCATGTGGGCGGACACACTGCTCGCGCTCGAGCGAGCTCATCTCGTACGCCTGATCGTGTGGGGAGGGGCGAGCGCGCTCGTCGGGAGCGCGCTGCTCGGACTGATGCGAATTCGCGGTCATCGATCTGCCCTGCTGGATCACTTCGGCATTCAGACTCTGGCTTGGGGCGCCATTGAGTTCGCGCTCGCCCTGACGGGACTTCAGCGCCTCGAGCTCCGCGATCTCGCCGGCGCCACGCGCCTCGACCGGTTCCTGTGGCTCAATATCGGGATGGACGCCGGTTACGTGCTGGTGGGGCTCACGTTACTCGTGCTCGGCTGGCGGCTGGCCAGGCGCTTGGACTTCGTGGGCGCGGGGTTGGCGGTGATCGTTCAAGGGTCGGCACTCGCATTGCTGGATCTCGCGCTGGCGGGCCAGATCTCGCGCTAGCACCCGCGACGGATCCACGGGGATCGCACGCTGTGCGGAGCGGAACGGCGCACGGTATCTTTCGGCCCCATCCTCCCGCGACTCCTGCCTTCGCGCCCTCGATGTCGATCCGCGGCTACTCCGACCGAATCAATCACGCCTTCGCTTTCGCGGCGAAGCATCATGATCGGCAAGTGAGGCGCGGCACACGTCTCCCGTATCTCACGCATCCCGCCAACGTGGCCGTGATCCTCACGCGCTACGGGCAGGATGAGCACACGGTGGTCTCCGGCATCCTGCACGATGTCATCGAGGATTGCGTGCGCGATGGCTACACGCGCGACACGCTCGACCAGCGCCTCGGCGACAAGTTCGGCCAGGACGTACTCGACACGGTGCTCGCGGTGACGGAGCGCCAGGTGGACGAGGAGGGAGTCGAGCTCTCGAGCGAGGAGCGGAAGGACGATTATCTGGCTCGATTGGCGGCCGCCCCGGAGCGCGCACTGTGGGTGTGTGTGGCGGACAAGATCCACAACGGCAGCACGATCCTGGCCGATCTCATGCGAACGCTCGATCCGGATACCGTCTGGTCGCGATTCTCCGCAGGCCGAACGGGTACCGTGCGCTGGTATCGGCGCGTCTACGAGCGTCTGCGCGAGCTGGGATTCGATGCGCCGATCATGGAGGAGCTGCGCGACGTGGCCGGAGAGCTCGAGCGCGTCGCGGGCGCGAGCTCGTTGACGTCGCGCTGAGCGCGCGTCAGCGTGACGCGGCCGGCGCTGCCATGCCGGACAGCGCCGCGCGCGGCGCCACGGGATAGGTACGCGCGACGTACTCGTCGAGGATCACGAGGAACTCCTGCACGATACGGTCGCCTTTGAGCGTCGTGAAGAGCCGGCCGTCCACGTAAACCGGGGCCTTCGGCTCCTCGAACGTGCCCGGAAGCGAGATACCGAGATTGGCGTGTTTGGATTCGCCGGGTCCGTTCACGACGCAGCCCATCACCGCGACGTGCATCGTCTCCACGCCAGGCCGAGTCTCGCGCCACACCGGCATCTGCTCGCGCAGATACGTCTGGATGTCTTCCGCCATGTGCTGGAAGAAGGTCGAAGTCGTGCGCCCGCACCCCGGGCACGCCGTCACCTGCGGCGCGAAGCTGCGCAGGCCGAGCGACTGCAGGATCTGTTGCGCGACGAGCACTTCCTCGGTGCGGTCGCCATTCGGTTTCGGGGTGAGCGAGACGCGAATGGTGTCGCCGATTCCCTTGGTGAGAAGGATGGAGAGCGCCGCGGCGCTGGCCACCTGCCCCTTCATCCCCATCCCCGCCTCGGTGAGTCCGAGATGCAACGGGTAGTCGCAGCGCGCCGCGAGCCGCTCGTAGACGTCGACCAGATCGGGGACCTGCGACACCTTGGCGGAAATCAGGATGCGGTCGTGACCCAGGCCCACCTCCTCCGCCAGCTCGGCCGACCGGAGCGCGGACGCGAGCATCGCCTCGATGTAGACATCCTTGGCGGAGAGCGGCGCCGCTGCTCGCGCATTCTCGTCCATCATCTGCGTGAGCAGGTCCTGGTCGAGCGAACCCCAGTTCACGCCGATGCGCACGGGCTTTCCGTGTTCCAGCGCCAGCTGCACGATAGTGCGGAAATTCTCGTCGCGCCGCTTGCCTCCCACGTTCCCCGGATTGATGCGGTACTTGTCCAGTGCACGCGCGCAATCGGGGAAGCGCGCGAGCAGCAGATGCCCGTTGTAGTGGAAGTCGCCGACGATCGGCACGGAGACGCCCGCATCGGCTAGACGCATGACGATCTCGGGGACCGCTGCTGCCGCTTCCTCGTTGTTGACCGTGATGCGAACGAGCTGCGAGCCCGCGCGCGCGAGGGCCTCGATCTGCACGGCCGTGCTCGCGGCATCGGCCGTATCCGTGTTCGTCATCGACTGCACGACGATCGGATGCGCGGATCCCACGGGGACCGAGCCTACGAGCGTGGTGACGGTTGGTCTACGAGGCGCGAACGACACAGGCGAAACGGGTCAGGGTCAACGACGAAATCTAAGACCACCCCCTGCTGCGCGCGCATGGGAGGCGTAGTTTCTGCTCACTGGCAACGGATCGGAGCACCCACCTGGGAGGAGTGCCATGAGCGATGAAGGGCAGCATCGTGACGCGTTGGACGACATACCGACGTCGCGTCGCCGGCAGCGGCGCTGGCCGTGGATCATCGTTGGCGCGCTGATCGGCCTCCCTGCCCTGGTGCTCGCCGCATGGACCGCGATCGCGCTTTCATACACCTACTCCAGGGGCGATCGCGCCGGATACATCCAGAAGCTCTCGAAAAAGGGCTGGATCTGTAAGACGTGGGAGGGTGAGCTCGCCATGGTGAACATTCCGGGCGCGATGCAGGAGCGATTTCCCTTCACCGTCCGCTCCGACAGCCTCGCTGCGGAGATGAACAAGATGATGGGATCGCAGGTTTCCCTCACCTACGAGGAGCACAGAGGAGTGCCGGGGAGCTGCTTCGGCGAGACGAACTACTACGTGACTGCGGTGCGCCCGGTCGGGAAGTAGTGCGCCGCGAGCCGGAGGGGACTGATTGCGGAGGCACGGGAACGCCACGGGCGCGCTATTGACCGATTTTTCAGGTCTTGCTACGTTTGCGCTCGCTGAACCTCAGCGGACCGGGGCTCGGCAACGATCGTCGCGACGGGACACTGGTGCGCCCGCCGCGCTGGCTATTGTCAGGGTCGGCGCGTTCCGCTCCCTAGACAATCAGTTTTCTCAGGAGTGGGACATGCGTACGACCGGCAAGGTGAAGTGGTTCAACGACGCGAAGGGTTTTGGCTTCATCACTCCCGACAGCGGCGAGAAAGACTGCTTCGTGCACTACAGCGCGATCCAGGGAAGCGGGTTCAAGTCGCTGGCCGAGGGTGACTCGGTCGAATTCGATATCGTGCAGGGGGCCAAGGGACCGGCCGCCGAAAACGTCTCGAAGACCTGAGTCGACTCGGGCCTGACACGATGCGGGGCGCCTTCACCGGCGCCCCGCATCATTTTTACCCTGCCGAATGCTCTTTCGCGGCGAAGGCCCGGCGCGCTGGCCGGCCGCGCCGAGGCCTGGGGGCGGACTCGAGCGCCTCGGCGAGCCGCCGTTGCAGGTCCTCCTCCAGAGCTCGACGCTCGAAGCTCAGTGTCGACCAGCGGCCCACCCTCACCTGACCCGCTGGCGCGCGCAGCAAGAGGTCCGAAAGGGCCACTGCCTCTCGAACTCCGCACCCGAGTGCAAGGTGGAGCTCTCGGATCAGCGCGATTCGCACGAGGCCAGCCCACGACACCCCACGAGCGACTCCACGAGCTCGCGACTGTACGTCGGGGATGCCGTGATGCGCGATCAGGTTGTCGGTCCACTTGGTGGGCGCCTCGATCGCAAGCGACGCAATGGCAATGCTGTAAAGGCGCACCTAATCTTCCTATTTATGAAGGATATTAGTCGTCCGGAACTGGCCGACATTTATTCTGTGAAAATAGGAATATTCTCTAGCGCGACCGTTGCAGCAAGACCAGCATCCGCGCCAGCCGCAATTCCTGACCGCTGGAGTGAACCTGGGCGACGTGGGCGCGAGTCTTCAGTTCATCCCGATCACGTTTGGCATCGTCTTCTGAATGACGGACGAATTACGAACGCGGCCGGGTGCGGTCGGTCGGCTCGGCGCGCATCGGATCGTCGGGCCACGCATGCTTTGGATAGCGCCCGCGTAGCTCCTTCCGAACCTCGAAGTACGAGTTGCGCCAGAAGCCGGCGAGGTCGCGCGTGACCTGCACCGGTCGGTGAGCCGGCGACAGCAGATGAAGCGTCAGCGGCACCGTATTGCCAGCGACACTCGGCGTCGCATCGAGACCGAATAGTTCCTGGAGCCGTACCGCCAGAACGGGCGCCTCGGGATCCGAGTAGTCGATCCGGATGCGGGAACCGCTCGGGACCTCGATGTGAGTCGGCGCGAGGTCGTCCAGCTCCCCGCGCTGTCGCCAGCTCAGTCGCGAGAGCAGCAACGCACCCAAGTCGAGCGCCTGGACCTCCTCTCGTCGCCGGAGCCCGACGAGGTGTGGCAGCAGCCAGTCGCGCGCCGTCGCGCGCAATGCTCCGTCGCCGACATCGGGCCAACCGGCGACGTGACGGTGCAGGAACGCGAGCCTCGCTCGAAGGCGCGCCGCGTCCTCACGCCATGTCAACGACAACCCCTGCTCCGTCGTCAGCGCCAGGAGCAGCGCTTCGGCCACGGCCACCGGCTCGGCATCACGCAGCGTCGTCTCGCGAAGCACGATGGCGCCCAGTCGCTCGCGACGCACCGCGACGATGGCGCGATCGGCAGTGCGCCATTCCACTAGGTCCTCCCGTTGCACGTCGTCGCCGAGCAATTCGTCGAGGTCAGCTCGCGTGAGCGCCGCGGCGAGCTGGATGCGCGCATCAGGACGTTGGCCTCCCAGCTCCGCGATCGCGAGATACGCCGCGCCCGTCAACGAGGATCCTTCCGGCAACAGCGCGCCGAGGCCGTTGCGTAGCACGTAACGCTCCTCGCTGCCGGAGCGTCGCTGCGCGACCCGATCGGGGAACGCGAGCGCGACCGCGCGACCGCACTCGCTCTCGATGGTGCTCGCGTGACCTGGGATGCGCAGCATCGCACGCCAGGTGCGAGCGTGCTCCCGCACGCGTCGCACCGTCTCCCGGTCGACGCTCGACGATCGATCGTGACCTTCGACGATCGCGACACGATGCCGGAGGTCGGGATCGGGAGCGAGCGTACCGCTGCGCATCGGGTCGCGCTCGTCGAGCAGCGCCGCGATGAGGCACGCAGTGGCGCCGAATCCGAGCTCCTGTCCGCGCAGCATCATGTGGGCGAGCCGCGGATGCACGCCGAGCGACGCGATCGCGCGCCCGTGGGGCGTGATTCGGTGAGCGACGTCGAGCGCGCCGAGCTGCATCAGCAGCTCGCGGGCTTGCGCGAGCGCGGGGGCAGGAGGCCGGTCCAGCCATCGCAGCGAGGCGGCATCGACCACTCCCGCGACCGCAAGATCGAGCGCGAGCGGCGCCAGATCGGCCTGTAGTATCTCGGGTCGATCGCGCTCCAGAAGAGCCGCCTGTTCTTCGGCGACCCACAATCGGTAGCACACGCCGGGTGCGGTACGCCCCGCACGTCCGCTGCGCTGCTCCGCGGAAGCGCGCGACACGCGGACGGTCTCGAGTCGCGACATCCCGGTCCGCGGCGAGAACGCCGGCACGCGCGCGAGGCCGCTGTCCACGACGACATGCACGCCGTCGATGGTCAGACTGGTCTCCGCAATCGCCGTGGCGAGAACGACCTTGCGCGTACCGACGGGCGCGGGAAGGATCGCCTCGTCTTGCGCGGCTGGAGGCATTGCGCCGAACAGCGGAAGCACGCGCACGTCGGATGGCAGCGCGCTGGACGTGAGCATCGCGTGCGTGCGGCGGATCTCACCCGCGCCCGGAAGGAAGGCGAGCACGCTGCCGCCGTCCTCGGTGAGCGCTCGACGGATTGCGCTCGCCACCGCGCCCTCGGCCTGTTGTTCGACGCGCCGAGGCAGGTAGCGGATCTCGATCGGAAACGTTCTGCCTTCGCTGGCGATCACGGGGGCATCGTCCAGCAGGCCCGCGATCCCGACGCCGTCGAGCGTGGCGGACATGACGAGCAGCCGCAATTCGGGGCGGAGCACAGACTGTGTTTCCAACGACAGTGCAAGACCGAGGTCGGCGTTGAGGCTGCGCTCGTGGAACTCGTCGAAGATCACGAGGCCGACCCCGTCGAGTGCCGCGTCCTCGTGCAACATGCGCGTGAGTACACCTTCCGTGACGACCTCGATGCGCGTGCGAGCGCCGATTCGCGTTTCGCCGCGCACACGGAACCCTACCGTCGCCCCGACCGATTCGCCGAGCGAATCGGCCATGCGTCGTGCCGCGGCGCGGGCCGCGAGCCGGCGGGGCTCGAGCATGATGATTCGCTGCGGCGCGAGCCAGCTCTCCCCGAGCAGCGCAAGCGGTACACGCGTCGTCTTTCCCGCACCGGGCGGCGCCTGCAGCACCGCGGCCGACCGATTCGCGAGCGCGGCACGGAGCGCGGCCAGCACGTCATCGATCGGCAGGCGGGGCAGGAGCAGGGACGTACGCGCCATTCGCGCAATCCAGCGCTCGGCGGTGCGCCCATCGAACCTCGCTGCGCCAGCGGGTATGATGCCTGCGACGACTCGGTCGGCCGCGTCTCGCGCCCATGCCGGCAGCTCGAAGTGCCTCTCTCATTCTCAATGGCGAAATTCGGGATCTTCCGCGACTCGGAGCTGGCAACGGATTGCGATCAGTGCGGTGGCCGCGTCGACCTGCTCAAGGGCGGCGCCTGCGTGCGCTGCCGTCGCATCCTCTGCTTCACGCATCTCCACGGCTCATTCGTCCGGCGACTCGCCACCGACCTCGGCGCGCAGATGCAGTGCGTTCGTTGCCGATCGAGTGGCCCGGACGTCAGCGTCGACACCACTTCCTGATCGACGCCCCGCCGCGGCACTGCTATCTTGCAAGCCGTAGCCACGGCCGATTGCACGTCCTCTCCTCCCGCCGACCACGGATATGATCCGTCGGCCCCTCCTGTTCGCGCTCGTTCCCCTCGGGACGCTGGTTGCGCCCTCCCTCCGCGCGCAGGGGACGAATGCCGTGCGCCCGATCCGCGCGGCGTCCGCCATGCAGGGGTCGAGCGAGGCGGTGACGATCTCGGGGCGTGCGACGGTGTCCGCCGGCCAGATGCAGTCGCGTGCGTTCGAAGTCGCTCTGCAGGACACAAGCGGTGGGATCCGTATCTTCTCCCGCGTGCTCGACGTGCGCGTGCGCGAGGGCGACAGCCTCATCGCGACGGGAACCGTCAAGCGCTACCGAGGCGATCTCGAGCTCGTCGCCACGCGAGTGACCGTCATACCGAGCGCGACTCGCCTGATCCAGCCACGCGAGGTACCGATCGATGTGGCGCAGCTGGAGCGCTATCCCGGACAGCTCGTGCGCGTGCGTGGACGCATCGACGCGCTCGGACACAGCGAGGGCGGGCAATGGTTGCGGCTGCGTGACGGGGCGACGGCGCGCGGCACGATCACCGTATGGGTGCCGGCCAATCATGGCGCACGGATCGATCTCTCGAGCGTGCGTCCGAACGATAGTCTCACCGTCGCCGGAATCGTCACGTCGTATCAGGACAACATCGACGATCCGGTCGTCTGGCAGCTCGTGCCGCGCTCGAGCGACGACGTCGTGGTGTCGGCGACCACCGCCATCTGGCCGACCTGGCTGCTCTGGTCGTTGCTGGCCGCCGCTGTTCTGGTGCTCGGCGTGCTCGCGCTCACGCGGATCAACTCGCGGCGGCACCTTCGCGCGCTGCGGGAGACCGACGCACGCTATCGGCAGCTGCTCGCGATGACGCCCGAGGCGGTGCTCGTGCACGCCGCCGGCCGAATCCTGTTCACCAACCCCGCCGCTGCGGAGCTGCTGGGCGTGACCAACGAGCACGCGCTGGTCGGGCGTTCGATCGCCGACTTTGCCGCACCGGAATCACGCGATGCGCTCGATGGGCTGACCGATGCGGAGGGTGGCCGCCCACCACGCGTGCGTGGTCGCTTCGTGACGTCCACCGGAAGCGCGCTCGACGTCGAGATCAGCTCCAGTCCCTGTGTGTACCTCGACCAACCGGCAGTCGTGGTGCTCGCCCGGGACATCAGCGGACAGCTGCGCTACGAACGCGACCTACACGCACTGGCCCTCGTCGACGACCTGACGGGTCTACACAACCGCCGCGGTTTCACCCTGTTTGCCGATCAGGAGATCGCGCGCGCACGCCGGAGCGGTCACCTGCCGACACTCGTCTTCGCAGATCTGGACGACCTGAAGGGGATCAACGACGTGCACGGCCATGCAAGCGGCGACGCCGCGATCCGCCTCGTCGCCGCCGCATTCAAGAGCATCCTGCGCGAGACGGACATCGTCGCTCGGTGGAGCGGCGATGAGTTCGTCGCCCTGCTCAGCGATGGCGCTCCGGGATCGGCCGAGCAAATCGACGAGCGACTCGCTGCGGCAATCGCGAGCCAGATATCGCCCGATCAGCGGTACACCGTGAGCGCGACCGTCGGCACGAGCACGCTCGATCCGATGTTCTCTCTGCGTGACGCGATCGAGCGCGCCGACGCCGAGCTCTACACTCGGAAGAAACACGCTCGTCGCGGCCGGCCGGTCGGCAACGTCGACGCGGTCTCCGAACGGGAATAGCTTCGTGGGGTAGCACGCGCGCACGACATCCGCATCCATGACGACCCATCACAGCAGGCAGGAGAGCAGGACCATGACCGATAGCCCACTGACGCGCCGCGCCTGGATCGCGCGCCTGGCGACGACCGCGCTGGGGGGCGCGGCGATGACGACGCTTCTGCCGCGCATCGGCACCGCCGCCCCGAAGCCGATGGCGATCACGGTGTACAAGGATCCATCGTGTGGGTGCTGCAAGAACTGGGTGGAGCATCTCCGCGCGAACGGATTCGCGCCCGAGGTCCACGACCGCTCCGACATGGCTGCGTTGAAGCACAGCCTCGGCGTTCCCGCCGCGCTGCGCTCCTGTCACACCGGAGTGGTGGGAACGTACGTGATCGAAGGACACGTCCCCGCGACGGACGTGAAGCAACTGCTCGCGACGAAGCCAGCGAAGACGGTGGGTGTCGCCGTGCCTGGCATGCCGGCCGGATCACCGGGCATGGAGATTGGCGGTCGCGTCGATCGCTACGACGTGATCGCGTTCGCGCCCGGTGGCGCGACGCGCGTCTTCGCGCGGCACTAGATCGCAGTGCGACGCGTCCGAACGCACCGCGTCGGACGCACGCGCAGCGACACAGGCGTCGCTGACGCTCGCGTCGGTCACGGCTTGCCACACGCGGGACCACGCGAGAGATTCGCGCAGCCGATTCGAGCAGCGTACGTCATCGGCGTTCCACGCACGGTCGGACCCCGGTGCTCGTCCGGGCTCTCCGGCGCGACACGGTCGAGGTGCCGTCCGGGCGGTACCCGGCCGTGTCGTGCGTTGCGACGGTCCATTTCTCGCACCGAAGAGTTGCGTCCCTTCGAGGAGCGACGATGGAGGCGACTGAGCTACGAGAGCAGCTGTGCGCCGCGATCCGGCGACGATCGCTCGTGATGTTCGAGTACGGCGATCTGATCCGCGTCGTCGAGCCGCATCGGTTCGGGATCAACAGCGCAGGACACGAGATGCTGAGCGGATGGCTGCGTGCCGGTTACAGCCGGTCCGATCCCGCTGGCGGCTGGCGCAACTATCTGCTGGGCGACGTCAGCGCTCTGCAGGTGCTCGACGCGCCGTTCGCCGGTACGCGCCCGGGCTACGCCGCGCACGACCCGCGCATGCGCGAGGTCTACTGCGAGCTCGAACTCATCGAAGCGGCCACGCAGACGGAAGGCCCGTTCATCGTGCGCGAGCCGGAGGCCGGTACCTCCGGCGCGCCGAGCGACGAGGAAACGAACACGCCGGCGCCGATCCAGCATCCGACCGAAGCGGCGCGCACGCGCGACGGCGAAGTCGATCCGCCCGCGGCCACGCCGTAAGACGCGCTAGGCGACCACGTTCGTGGAGCGAGGCGTCGGCGGCGGCGCGAGCGCGGCCTGCGCGGCGTCGATCTGCGCACGCACTGCTGCGGGTCCGGTTCCCCCCTCCACCTCGCGCTGCAGCACGGACCGCTCCGCGCTGAGGGCGTCGCGCACGTCCTCGGAGAATAGAGAGTGCGCCGCGGCGAACGAGGCGAAGGGAAGCTCCTGCAGCTCGCGGCCGGTGGTCTCGCTCTCGCGCACGAGCCGCCCGACGGCGCCGTGTGCCTCGCGGAACGTCGCCCCCTTCCGAACCAGATAGTCGGCGAGATCCGTCGCCATCATCGTGCTCGAGAGGGCGCCACGCATTCGCTCGGGACGGAAGCGACACTCGCCGAGCGCGCCGGCGACCGCGGGCAAGACGAGGAGCAGGGTGTCGGTCGCATCGAACAGGACGCGCTTGTCGTCCTGCAGGTCCTTGTTGTAGCTCGACGGCAGTCCCTTGAGCGTCGCGAGCAACGTGGTGAGGTTGCCGAGCATGCGCGCCGCCGAGCCACGTGCCAGCTCGAGCGCGTCGGGATTCCGCTTCTGCGGCATCATGCTCGAGCCCGAGGTATAGCCCTCGCCGAACTGCACGAAGCCGAACTCGCTCGATCCGTAAATGATCAGATCCTCGGCCAGCCGCGACAGGTGCGTCCCGATCATCGTGGCGGCGAACAGGACCTCGGCGATGAAGTCGCGGTCGCTGACGGCGTCGATCGAGTTCGGCGAGAGTGCATCGAAGCCGAGTGTCCCCTGGATGAGGATGCGCGAGATCGGATATGCGCACCCGGCGACCGCACCGGAGCCCAGTGGCAGCACGGCCGCCGAGTGGTGCGCCGCACGAAGCCGCGCGCGGTCGCGCTCGAGTGGCCAGAAATGCGAGAGCAGCCAATGCGCGGCCGACACCGGGATGGCGCGCTGCAGGTGCGTGTACGACGGCATCAGCACCGTTTCGAGCGTACGCGCCTGCTCCAGCATCACGCTCTGCAGTCCGCGCAGCGAGGCGTCGAGCTGTTGGCACAGGTCGATCGTCCACAGCCGCGCGGCGGTGGACACCTGATCGTTGCGACTGCGACCCGTGTGCAGCTTGGACGCGACGTCTCCCACCTCGTCGTGCAGCAGGCGGTCGATCAGCGTGTGCACGTCCTCGTCGGATGGAAGCGGCTGCTCACCCGCCTCGAGACGCGATGCGACGGCATCGAGACCGCGCTCGATCGTCTTGCTCTCCTCCAGCGTGAGCACGGCGGCGCCCCAGAGCGCCACGGCCCACGCCTTCGACAGACGGACGTCGTACGGCCAGAGCCGGAAGTCGACGCCGATCGAATTGTTGAGCGCGTCGAACTCCGGCGTTGGGCCCGCGCCGAACCGTCCACCCCAGAGCTTGTGCGTCCGCTTCTCGCCCTGGGGCGTGGAGGGGGCGGGGGCTCCCACGTCGATGTTCGTCATCGCGACGCTTCGGCGCGACGACTAGACGCCCGCCAGCTCGCCCACCGGCGCCGGCTCGGTGTCGGGCAGGGCCGATGCGCCGTTGCCGGAGGTGTGCGCCGCTGCGAGCTCCTGATCCTTGATCGCCCGCACCCGCGCCGGAAGCGCGAACAGGCGAATGAAGCCGGCGGCGTCGCTCTGCTCGTACACGTCGTCCTCGCCGAACGTGACGAAACGCTCGTCGTACAGCGCGTGCGCGCTCTCGCGGCCGATCACGTTCACCGAGCCCTTGTACAGCCGGAGCGTCACCGTACCGGTGAGACGCTGCTGCGTGACGTTCACGAAGGCGTCGTAGCCCTCGCGCTCCGTCGTCCACCAGCGGCCCTCGTAGACGAGATCGGCGTAGCGCGGTGCGATGAGGTCCTTGGCCGAAAGCGTGCGGCGATCGAGCACGAGCTGCTCGAGCTCGGAGTGCGCCGCGTAGAGCAGGGTGCCGCCGGGCGTCTCGTACACGCCACGCGACTTCATCCCCACCATGCGATCCTCGACGAGGTCGATCCGGCCGACGCCGTGCCGCCCGCCGATCGCGTTGAGTTCCGCGACGAGCGCCACCGGGCCGAGCGCCTTGCCGTTCACCGTCACCGGCGTGCCGCGCTCGAAGCCGATCACCACGTCGTCCGGCGCATCAGGCGCCTGAGCGGGCTCGGTGGTGAGCATGAACATGTCCGGCTTCGGCGCCGAGTTCGGATCCTCGAGATTCCCGCCCTCGTGGCTGAGATGCCAGAGGTTGGCGTCGCGCGAATAGATCTTCTCCTTCGTCGCGGCGATCGGGATGCCGCGCGAGGCGGCATAGTCGATGGCGTCCTCGCGGCTGCGAATGTTCCATTCGCGCCATGGCGCGATGACGGGGAGATCGGGGGCGAGGGTGGCGAAGGTCATCTCGAACCGCACCTGATCGTTCCCCTTGCCGGTGCAACCGTGCGCCAGCGCATCCGCGCCGACACGGCGCGCGATCTCGACCTGCCGCTTCGCGATGAGCGGCCGGGCCATCGCCGTGCCGAGCAGATACTTCCGGTTGTAGACCGCGCCGGCGCGCAGCGTCGGGAAGATGAAATCGCGGACGAACTCCTCGCGGAGGTCCTCGATGAAGCACTCTTCGGCGCCCGAGGCGATCGCCTTCTCGCGGACGCCCCGCAATTCCTCACGATCCTGTCCGATGTCCGCCGCGACGCAGATGACGCGCGCGTCGTAGTTCTCGCGAAGCCAGGGGACAATGATCGACGTGTCGAGACCACCGGAGTAGGCGAGAACGATGGTGCGCGGCATGGCTGCTCCTGAGAAAGAATTTATGCAGTCTGGCTGCATATTTACACAGGAACAGAACACCCGTCAAGTCTCGAAGTTCCCCCGACCCCCTCGAGGGCGAGCCGCCGCGTTCAGCCCTCTCCAGCGAGCGCTCTCAGCCGCTCCGTGAGTAACATGCGCGCTCCCGCCGACCTGGTGACGATGAGGATCGTGTCGTCGCCCGCGATGGTGCCGAGCACTTCCGGAAACTCTTCGAGGTCAATGGCCTCGGCGATGGGCTGCGCCCCGCTGGCGACCGTGTGGAGCACGACCAGCTCACCGACGCCGTCGACCCGCGAGAAAAGCTGCGGTAAGAGACTGGCCAGCAATGGCTTATCATTGTCGGCCACGAGCGCTTCGGGGAGGACGTAGCGGGCGCCGCCCGCTTCCGACACCCGCGCCAGGTGTAGGTCGCGCAAGTCGCGCGACAGTGTCGCCTGAGTGACGTCCATCCCTCGCGCAAGCAGCAGTCGGCGAAGATCCTCCTGACTGCCGACAACGTGCTCGGCCACAAGGTCGAGGATCGCGGCTTGGCGTGCCTGTTTGTTCGTCATCGCTTTCCTCTCGAGTCGCCCCATTCTATCATCTCTGGCTTCGCCGGGGAAGACCGTTGACCCCGATTCCATGCATGATTATACATGATACCGTGAATAAGATCCCTGTCGGTGTCCTCGGCGCCAGCGGCTACGCGGGGCGCGAGCTCTGTGGTCTTGTGGCTCAGCATCCCGGGCTCGAGCTGGCCTTCGCGACCGCGAACGAACAGCGCGGGCAGACTGTGCGCATCAGTGGACGGCCGCTCACGTTCCAGGGCCCGGACGACGTGGCGCTCGAACGCGCGGCGATCGTGTTCTGTGCGCTGCCGCACGGCGCGTCGCTGCCGTGGGTGAACCGCGCACGGGAGGCGGGTGCCCGCGTGGTGGACCTGTCGAGCGATCTGCGTCCCGGCCACGCCAACGGGACGGCCGTCTATGGAATGCCCGAGCTGCGAGCCGGGCACTCCGGCGCGCTCCTGCGCGAGGAGATCCGCACGGCGGACGTCGTCGCGAACCCCGGATGCTACCCGACGTCCATCCTGCTCGCGCTCGCTCCGCTCGTGCGCGCCGGCGTCGTCGCCCCGGGGGCGACGGTGATCGCCAACTCCGCGAGCGGCGTGACCGGCGCGGGGAACACCCCCAAGCGCGAGTATCTCTTCGCCGAAGTCTCGGACGACTACCGCGCCTATGGCGTCGGCAACACGCATCGCCATCTCAAGGAGATGACGGCGACGCTCGGCACCCTCGGCGCCGACGCGGACCTCGTGTTCACGCCGCATCTTCTGCCGGTCGCGCGCGGCATCCTGTCGACGATCACGATCCCGCTCACCGCGACGCTGGCCGACCCGCTGGCGATCTACCGCGATGCGTATGCCGGCGAGCCGTTCATCGAGATCGCCGAGCAGCAGCCGACGCTGCACGACGTCGTGCAGCGCAACGTCGTGCGCATCGCCGCGACGATGATCGAGGGCACGCGCACACCGACGCTGCTCGTCACGTCGGCGATCGACAACCTCGTGAAGGGTGCGGCCGGCCAGGCACTGCAGAACGCGAACCTGATGCTCGGGCTCGACGAGACGCTCGGGCTGCCGGCATGACACGCGTCATCAAGATCGGCGGACGTCCGCAGATCGATCCCGCACTGCCCGCGGCGGTGGCGGCCGCGCAGCGCGCCGCGCCCGGTTCGCTGCTCGTCGTGCACGGCGGGGGCGACGAGGTCAGCACGCTGCAGCGGCTCTACGGCGTCGAAGCGCGGTTCGCCGGCGGACGGCGCGTCACGACCGCACTCGACCTCGATATCATCCGCATGGCGCTCTCCGGCTCGGCGAACAAGCGTCTCGTCTCTGCCCTCGTCGATGTGGGAGTGTCGGCCATCGGGCTCTCGGGAGAGGATGGCGCGCTGCTCACGGCCGACCCGCTCGATCCAGCGCAGTACGGTCACGTGGGCACACCCGCCGCGGTGAACACCGTGCTGCTGCGCCAACTTCTCGGCGCGGGCTACCTGCCGGTGCTCTCGCCCGTGAGTCGTTCGACCGACCCGGCGATGGGCGCCACGCTCAATGTGAACGGCGATGACGCGGCGGCGGCAATCGCCGCCGCGCTGGGTGCGGATGAGCTGCTGCTCGTGTCCGACGTGGTGGGCGTGCTGCTCGGTGAGCGGGCGGTGCCCAGCCTCGGACCCGAGGAAGCGCAACGACTGATCGACGACGGGACGGCGCGCGGCGGAATGGCTGCCAAGCTGCAGGCGGCACTCTCGGCACTGGACGGCGGCGTGCAACGCGTACGAATCTCTGACATCGCCGCGATCACGGATCCGCATCGCGGCACGATACTCACTCGAGTGGGGAGCATGGCCGTATGACCGCACCGACCATGAAGGCGACGACCGAGACTTCCGCCCAACCCAGCGCGCTGGCCGCTTCCTCGACGCCGGCGTCGCTCGAGAGCGCCATCCTCGGCACCTACAAGCGCGCGCCGATCGAGCTGGTGCGCGGCAGTGGCGTCTATCTGTACGACGCCGAGGGGAAGTCGTATCTCGACTTCGGCAGCGGCATCGCCGTGAACTCGCTCGGCTACGACGATCCGGGGCTCAAGGCCGCGCTGCACGCCGCCGCGGAAGGACTGATCCATACGTCGAACCTGTATCACACGGCGCCGGGCGAGCGGCTGGCCGCGGAGCTGGTCGCACGGTCGTTCGCGTCCAAGGCGTTCTTCTGCAACTCGGGCGCGGAGGCGAACGAAGGTGCGTTCAAGTTCGCGCGCCGCTGGGCGCGCACGCTCGGCGAGGCGAAGCACGAGATCATCGCGCTGCGCGGCTCGTTCCACGGGCGGCTTTTCGGCACGCTCGCGGCGACCGACCGCCCCGGCTACCGGCTTCCCTTCCGCCCGCTCGCCCCCGGGATCTCGATCTTCGAGCGCGATCTGAAGGAGCTCGACGCTGCGCTCAACGAGGACACGGTCGCTGCGCTGATCGTCGAGCCGATTCAAGGCGAGGGCGGCGTGCGCGTCATCGACCAGGGTTTCCTGCGCGAACTGCGCGCCCTGACGAAGGCGCGCAACGTCGCGCTCATCTTCGACGAGATTCAGTGCGGCCTCGGACGCACCGGAACGCTGTTCGCCTACGAGCAGGTGGGCGTCGAGCCCGATATGGTCACGCTGGCGAAGCCACTCGCTGGCGGCCTGCCGATGGGCGCCGTGCTGATGACGGAGCCGATCGCGGCGGCGATGCAGTACGGCGATCACGGCACGACGTTCGGTGGTGGACCATTCGTGGCGTCGGTCGCGCTGCACGTTCTCGAGCGGCTCTCCGATCCGACGCTGCTCACGCACGTGCGCGAGACGGGCGCGTGGTTCGGCCGGGAGCTGAACGAGATCGCACATCGCACGAGCCGCATCCGGCAGGTCCGCGGAGCAGGGTTCATCTGGGGTATCGACGTGATGGGCACGGCGGCGCACGTCGTGAGCGAAGCGATGGCCCACGGACTGCTCGTGCTCACGGCGGGAGAGTACACCGTGCGCATTCTTCCCCCGCTCGTGGCGACGAAGGAGGAGCTCGCGCGCGGGCTGCACATCCTCGAAGAGGTCCTCTGATGGCCCCTGACGTGTTCGTGCGTCGAGCACGTCCACAGGACGCAGTGGCGATCTCGAGACTGAACAACTCGTTCGCCAATGAAGGGCTCATGTTGCTCCGCACGCCGGAGACGATCTCCCTCGCCATCGACGACTACATCGTCGTGCAGGGCCCGAGCAGCGAGATCCTGGCGTGCGGGGCGCTCAAGGAATACTCGCCGAGCGTGGCGGAGATCGCCGCGATCGCCGTCTCGCGGGACGCGCGCGGCCAGGGGCTGGGCCGCGCGATCGTGCACGCGGTCGAGGATCTGGCACGCATGCGTGACATCTACGACGTGTTCGCCCTGACGCTGCAACCGGAGTTCTTCGCGGCGATCGGCTACCAGCGTGTCGACCGCGCACGGTATCCCGAGAAGATCCGCCGCGACTGCCTGGGCTGCATGCGTCGCTTCGCGTGCAACGAGATCTGCTTCGCGAAGAATCTCATGCTCGAAGAGGTCGGCCGCGCGGCCTAGCGATCGAGCGATGTAGATTGCGCGAGACGCGCTGGTGCACCCCGAACAGGTTCGGGCCTCGCCATCGCCGGACCGTCCGTCATCGATGCCGATCTCTCGCTCCTGGCTCCTCGCCACGACGCTCGTGCTGCTGGGCATTCCGCAGCAGACCGCGACCGCGCAGACCGCTTCACGATCACCAGCGGCACGCCCCCGCCTCGTGGTGTTCTTCACGGTCGATCAGATGCGGTCCGATTACCTCGACCGCTGGGCGCGGCAGCTGACCGGCGGACTGGGCCGACTCTCGCAGCGGGGCGCGTTCTTTCCGAACGCCTACCAGGATCACGCCATCACCGAGACCGCGCCGGGACACGCGAGCACGATGTCCGGACGGTTCCCGCGCTCGACGGGGATCCTGCGCAACACCGCAGGGGTGGAGGATTCACAGGCACCGCTCCTCACCTCGCGCGACCCCGGTGCGTCGCCCTATCGGTTCCGCGGCTCGACGCTCATCGACTGGCTGCGGAGTCGCGATCCGCGCTCGCGCGCGCTGTCGATCTCGCGCAAGGATCGTGGCGCCATCCTCCCGCTGGGTCGCGCGAAGCAGAATGTGTTCTGGTACGCGACGTCGGCCGGCGAGTTCACGACGAGCCGCTACTATGCCGACACGTTGCCGACGTGGGTCCGGCGCGTGAACGCGCGTCACGTTCCGCAGTCGCTCGCGGGCCAGTCGTGGACGCTGCTCCTGCCCGCGCGTGAGTATCCCGAGCCGGACAGCGTGCCACAGGAGAACGCCGGTCGCGACTTCCTGTTTCCGCACGTGCTCTCGAGCGAGCCCGCGCGTGCCGCCTCCGAGCTGCCGTCGACGCCGTGGATGGATCGGCTCACGCTGGACGCGGCGCTCGAAGGGCTGCAGGCGCTCGACCTTGGCCGGGGTCCACAGACGGACCTGCTGGCGATCTCCTTGTCGGCTACGGACTACGTGGGTCACCGCTACGGGCCCGACTCGCGCGAGCAGCACGACAACGTGCTGCGTCTGGATCGCGCCCTCGGCACGTTCATCGACTCGTTGTTCCGGATCCGGGATTCGAGCACGATCGTCTTCGCCCTGACGGCTGATCACGGGGTCACGTCGTTTCCGGAGCTCGTCGCGCAACGCACCGGCCGCACGCCTCCGCCGCGCTACGACGTCACCACGTCGCTGCGGACGTTGCGCGACATGCTGCAGAGCGCCAGGGTGGAGACCGACGCCGTGGACTTCGACGGCACGCTCGTGATCGTCGATCGCACCGCGTTCGCCCGCGCGCGCGTCGATCCAGGCCCCCTCTTGGCCCGGTTCGCCGCGACACTGCGCCAGCGGCCAGGCATCGCGCGCGTGGATCGTGTGCGCGACCTGGCGCAGCGGGATACGGTGCGTGACGCCGTGAGTCGCCGCTGGCTGCACATGCTGCCGCCCGACGCGGGGGTCGAATACGTGGTGACTCCGGTGCAGGGCGCCTATCCCGCGGGCGCGCAGATCGCCGAGCACGGGTCGCCCTACGACGACGACGCCCGCGTGCCGCTCATCTTCTACGGCGCGGGAATCCGGCCGGGTCGCACCGTCGAGCGGGCGCTGGTCGTGGATGCCGCGCCCACGCTCGCGCATGTGATCGGCATCACGCCATTCGAGCGGCTCGACGGGCGAGTGCTCGTGCGCGCGCTCGCCGATGGAACGCGTTGACGCAAATGGCCGAGTCGCGGAAGGTGCGCGGACTCGCGGGCTTGCAGCAGGCCTTCGACGAGGTGCGATTCGGCGCGCTGCGAACGCTGAACCTGCGCGAGTCGCTACCGACCGGAGCGGAGGCGGCCCGACGCGTGGACGCGTGGCTTCGCCAGCACCAGGTGCAGCAGTCGGGAGAGCTTCTCGTGATCACGGGACGCGGCAACAACAGCGAGTCGGGGATCGCCGTGGTGCGCGAAGCGGCCCTTCGCGTGTTCCACGATCTCCGACGGAAGGGCGTCGTCGAGGAGTTCTCTGAGCACACACCCGGCTCGTTCGTCGTGACGCTCGCGCCGATGCAGGCAATGCTCGACGCGCGGCACCGGCGGGAGCCGCCCTCCATACCGGCCGTCCCGGCCGCCGCGCCACCGACACTCTCCGCGTTGAACGATTCCACGCGCGAGCAGCTTCGCATCCTCGCCGAGCGGTCGCTCGATGTGCTGGGCGTGCGCGAGCGAGGGCCTTTCGTCGAGAACGAGATGCTCCGCCTGTTCGGCGAGCTCGCCGCCGGCGCGGGACATGGCCCCGACCGTGAAGCGCGGCTGCGCGCCGCGATCGAGCGCATGCTCGCCGAGGTGGACTAGTGCACGTCGTCACGCGCACGATGCGGCCAAGTCTCGCGTGCACCCTTGCCGCCATCCTGCTCGCCGTGCGGACAGCCGAGCTGCGTGCCCAGGACGCGACGGTGCCGGCGCAGTCGATGCCGGGGTTCGCGGGGCCGAATGCTGCTGCGCAGCGCGTTCTCGAGGACGACATCGTCCGACGTCCGCGCGCGGACACCGCCCGTGCGCATTCGCGCGCACTCTCGGTGGAGACACACGTCGCCGGCACACCCGCCCAGCTGCGTACGCGCGACTACGTGCTCGAGCGGATGCGGGCGATGGGACTGCAGACCGAGGTGCGCAGCTACTTCGTGTTCATGCCGCATGCGACCTCCGTGCGCCTGTGGCGCACGGCGCCCACGGAGAAGGAGCTGTCCCTTCGCGAGCCAGCCGTCGCGGATGACTCGACGTCGGCTACATGGCAGTACCCGACCGTGAACGGCTACAGCGGTGCTGGCGAGGCCGCGGGCGAGATCGTGTACGTGAACTACGGGTTGATCGAGGACTACGCGCGGCTCGACTCGCTCGGCGTATCCGTGCGCGGGCGCATCGCCGTCGCACGCTATGGTCGCTCCTTCCGCGGCATCAAGTCGCGCGAGGCGGAACGACATAGCGCCGTGGCGCTGCTCATCTACAGCGATCCGCAGAGCGACGGCTACGTGCGCGGAGATGTCTATCCCGAAGGTCCGATGCGCAACTGGGATGGCGTCCAGCGCGGCAGCGTGTTCAACGGCGCGGGAGATCCGGCCACACCGGGATACGCGAGCACGGCGAACGCACCGCGGCTCCCAGTCGATCGGATGGAGCTCCCGCGCATTCCCGTCGTGCCGATCTCCTACGCGAACGCGAGCGAGCTGCTGGCCGGCGTGCGCGGCCACGACCTGCCCGCCGGATGGCAGGGCGGCCTCCCCTTCCGCTATCACGTCGGTCCAGGGCCGGTTCGCGCGCGCGTCATGGTGACGGACGACCGCTCGACGCAGGGTACGAAGCAGATTCACGATACCTTCGGCATTGTCGTCGGCAGCGAGATGCCCGACGAGCTGGTGATCATGGGTGCGCACCGTGATGCATGGGGGCCCGGCGCGTCGGACAACGTGAGTGGGACGGTGAGCGTGCTGGAAGCGGCGCGGGTCGTGGCCGACGCCGTGCGCGCCGGGCACCGACCGAAGCGCACGATCGTCTTCGCCACGTGGGATGCCGAGGAGTGGGGAATGCTCGGCTCGACCGAATACGTGGAGGACGACTCGCTGCGGTTGCTTCGGGGCGCCGTGGCGTATCTCAATCAGGATACGGCGGCCGAAGGCGTGCGCTTCGGAGCGGGGGGCTCGCCCTCGCTGCGCGCGTTGCTGCGCGACGTCGCGCGACATGTGCCGGATCCGCGCGGGGGAGCGAGCGTCTTCGCCGCGTGGCAGCGCGCGTCGGCGATCGTCGACACGACGTCGCCGCCGATGACCGATCCCGGTGGCGGATCGGATTTCGCCGGCTTTTACAACCACCTCGGGATCCCCATCGTGGACTGGGGCTTCAGCGGCGAGTCGGGGATGTACCACTCGCAGTACGACGACTTCGCGTGGATGTCGCGATTCGGTGATACGACCTTCGCCTATCACGCCACGGCGGGCGGCATCGGCGCAGCGATGGTCCTCCGTCTGGCCAACGCCGACATCCTCCCCTACGACTACGTGGAGTTCGCGCGCACGATGCAGCGATACGTGCCCGGGATCGAACGGCAGATCGCGAGTCGCGGCTGGACCGCGTCCACGACGGCGCTACGCACGGCGATCGCTCGCATGGAGCGCGAAGCGGCGAGCTTTGCGTCGGCGCGCGATTCCGCCCTCGCGCGCACACTCACCCGTCCTCGGCGTCGCGCCGCGAACGCCGCGCTGCGCGAGGTCGAACGCGCCCTCACACGACCGATGGGGTTGCGCACGCGGCCCTGGTACCGCAACCTCATCTACGTCGCCGACGAGAACAACGGCTACGCGAACATGCCGTTCCCGTCCGTCAACGAGGCAATCCGCGATGACGATGAAGGACTCGCGGTGCGTGAGCTGGCCGATCTCGCGCAACGATTCGACGCTGCAACCCGTGCGCTCACGCACGCGCGCACGGTACTCATTGCACCCTGATCGAGTGCTCATCGAACACGCTGGCTCCGCACGCGGGACCGGCCAAACGCGCCAGCGGTTGAGCTCGCGCCATTTCCCCGGCCTGCCAATTGCGTCGCGGCGCAAGCCTGAACGGGAGGGGAGGCTAGCGTGGTGACCCGAGACGAGAGCACAGGCCTGGCCGTCGCGCGCCTGTCCGAGACTGAGCGAATCGCATTGCAGGGCTACGCCGCACGCGCGGCGTGGCCCGCTGGTTTTCAGATCTACGAGCGCGGCGCGAACGCGGACGGAGTGTTCATCGTCGTGCGGGGACGCGTCGTGCTGCGGAGCCGCGTGCGCGCGGGCCGCGGATTCGTTCCCTGGGTCGCGACGCCTGGTGAAACGTTTGGCGCCGAAGGGCTGTCGCCGAACGGACAGTACGCAACCGACGCACGCGCCGACGAGGAGACGGAAACGCTCTTTCTCAGCTCCGCGAATCTCCGCGCGTTCGTGCGCGAGCAACCCAATCGCGCGCTCGCGTTGATCGGTCAGATCATGGCCGAGCGGACCGCGCTGCTCGAGAAGCTGCGGGAGCTCACCACGCTGTCCGTCGAACAGCGACTCGTCGCGGCCCTGCGTCGGCTCGCCTCGCACGAGAGCTTCCTTACCGCGGACGGACGGATCGAGCTCTGTAGCTCGCGATACCGGCTCCTGTGCGAGCTGGTGGGGGCCACGCGCGAGTCGGTGTCGCTCGTGCTGGGCCGACTCACGGGTGAGGGCCTCGTCGAGCGTTCGGGAAGCACGTTGTTCGTGACCCCGTCCCAGCGGTTGTTCGAACGACTGGATCGCACCGGTGAGGACCTGCTGCTCGTGCCGGCGCTCGCCGAAGTCACGCAGACCGCGCCGCTGCAATAGCCACACGCCGCCCGGCGAACCCGGAACCGTCTCGCGGGCTTATATTTTCGTCACGCCCGCGAGCCCGCATGTCGCATCTTCCGCTTTCGCCCGCACCGCTCGACGCAGACGAGCTGCAGCGCTATCACCGACATCTGATCCTGCCCGAGATCGGTGCGGAGGGTCAGCGCCGACTCAAGGCGGCTCGCGTCCTCCTGATCGGAGCCGGCGGCCTGGGCTCCCCGGCTGCCCTCTATCTCGCCGCGGCGGGAGTGGGGCATCTCGGCGTCCTCGATGCGGACGACGTGGAGCTCAGCAACCTGCAACGCCAGGTGCTGCACGATACGGAATCAGTCGGGACGCCGAAGGTCGATTCCGCTGCCACGCGCCTGCGTGCGATCAATCCGCACGTCGACGTGGTCACCCATCGCACGCGGCTCACCAGCGCCAATGCGATGCGGCTGTTCGCCGACTACGACGTGGTCGTCGACGGCAGCGACAACTTCCCGACGCGCTATCTCGTCAACGACGCGTGCGTGCTGCTCGGCAAGCCGAACGTGTACGGCAGCGTCCTTCGCTTCGAGGGACAGGCTTCGGTCTTTTCATTCGGCGACGGGCCCTGCTACCGGTGTCTGTTTCGCGAGCCGCCACCACCGGGGCTGGTGCAGAACTGCGCCGACAGCGGAGTCCTCGGCGTGCTCCCTGGGTTGATCGGTGTGGTGCAGGCCGCGGAGACGATCAAGCTGATCACGGGGGCCGGCGAGACGCTTGCGGGACGGTTGCTGCTCGTCGACGGGCTTCGCATGCGGTTCCGCACGATCGACGTGCCTCGCGATCCGGAGTGCCTCGCCTGCGGCACGCGCGAGATCACGACGTTGATCGACTACGACGCATTCTGCGGTGTCGCTCCGAACGCTCCCACACACGTCCCGGCGACGCGCGACAGCGACGAGGAGGAGATCACGCCCCGAGCCCTCGCCGAGCGCATGAGCGCCGGCACGACGCCCTCGCTGCTGGACGTCCGCGAGCCGTACGAGTTCACGATCGCACGACTCCCCGGCGCGCGGCTGGTGCCCCTCGACGCCTTGCCCGATGCCGTGTCCGCGCTGGATCCCAGTGCGGAGCTGGTCGTGTACTGTCATCACGGAATACGCAGCTCCGACGCGGTCGCATGGCTGCGGGATCGCGGCTTCCAGCGGGTCCGCAACCTCACCGGTGGCATCGACCGGTGGAGCCGCGAGGTCGACCCGTCGACGCGCCGGTACTGATCGACCACCACGTGGACCCCTTCGGCTGATGCTCGCGGCCCTGGTGCTCGCGGTGGGCATCGCAGCGGGACTGCTGCGCGTGCGGGGGGCCCGGCGTGCGGAGCGTGCCTACGCGGACCGGCGGCCGCCGAACGTCGACGGCATCGTACCGGGGGCCGAGGGCTTCACGCTCGAGGGACGCACGGGCCGCGCGCTGTTGATGCTCCACGGCTTCGGGGACACGCCACAGACGCTGCGCTACCTCGGAGGTCGACTGCACGCCGCCGGGTTCACCGTTCATGCGCCCCTTCTCCTCGGACACGGACGGGGCCTGCGCGACTTCGCCACGGCGAGCGCGGAGGACTACGTATCCTCCGCGCGCGACGAGCTCGCGCGGCTCCGCGAGCGTGCGCCCTGGCTCGGGGTGATCGGCCTCTCGATGGGCGGCGCCATCGCTGCGAGGCTCGCCGCCGAAGCCGACGATGTTCGCATCCTCGCACTGCTGGCTCCCTATCTCACGCCGCCACGTGCTGTGGAGCTCGTGGCGCGGACGGCGCCACTCTGGTCCGTGCTCACGCCGTATCTCCGCGGTCGCGCCGGTGATGCGTCCGTGCACGATCCGGTCGCGCGCGACTCGAGCTTCGCTTACGGGTTGTTTCCGCCGCGCGCGGTGCGTGCGCTCTGTGCGACGGCGGCGGCTGGTCGCCGTGCGCTGCCGTCGATCACCGTGCCGACCCTCGTGGTGAACTCCCGCGAGGACAACCGCATCCCGCTCGCGCTGGCCGAGACGGCGACGGCGAGTCTCGCCGGGCCCACCGAGCGCCAGTGGGTGACGGGGTGTGGCCACGTCATCACGGTGGACTACTGCCGTGACGTGGTAGCGAACCTGGTGCTCGACTTCCTCGCGCGCCACGCCGACTGAGGACGTCGGCGTGGCGCGCGCCGTGGTGCGGTCAGCCCGAGACGCGCTCCACGATGTTCTCGCTCAACTCCTTCACGGCATCGACGCCGTGCGAAACCGCCGTCTGCGCCTGCTCCACGACGCCGGTCGCGACGCGCTTCACTCGATCGAGGGGCGACGTCTTGCGGCGGCCGCCCATGCGCTTGGCCGTCGAGCGCTTCGCCGATGATTGCTTGGCACCGCCCCGCTTCGCGCCGCCACGCTTCGCCGCGCCACGCGAGGTCGCGCCGCGCGCCGACGACTTCTTGGCCGCGCCCTTTCTCGCCGCCGCACCCTTCTTCGCGGCGCCCTTCTTGGCCGCCCCCTTGCGCGCGCCGCCCTTCTTCGCCGACGAGCGCTTGGCGCCACGCTTGGCGCCACGCTTGGCGCCACCGCGGCGCGCCGAGCCTTTGCTCGCGCTTCGCTTGCTGCCGCCCTTCTTCTTCGTTGCCATCGCTGCGTCTCCTCTGCCGGTTGGTGGCTCTCGGTGCTGCGCGAGATCGTGGCCGTGTGCGCAAGATTCGGGCGCATGGTCGCGTCCGTCGATCCTGCCGCCACGAGTGATGCAACTGCGTACGTCGAGTGATCGCCTGACGTCGCCGCGCGCCCTGCATGCGCGGCACCGCGTCGAAGCGTACGCTCGAGCGGTGCGCGTCGCCGACGATCCGGGACTGCGACGACAGGAACATGGAGTCTGGCGCCGCAACCGGCCAGCGGTGCGACGATGTGGCGTGCGTCGCCGACGCTTGCCGGCCGACGCGTGGCTGCGCACCATTGGGGCATGGCGCCGCTGAATCTGACGCAACTCACCATCGGGGAGCGCGTTCAGCACGAGCTGATCGTCGTCGATCGGGTGGAGAAGACCCAGGGCAACGGCGATCCATTCGTGCTCCTTACACTCGGCAACGCCTCGGGGTCGATCGGTGTGGCGCCGATCTGGTCGAATCAGCGCGAGTGGGCGGACGGCGCCGACCGTGGGCGCGTGGTGCAGGCGATCGGACAGGTGGGACTCTACCAGAAGACGGGCAAGCGGCAGATCCATCTCGCCGGACCGCTGCGCGTGCTGCCGACAGAACAGGTGGATCTCCACGCGTTCCTGCCACGCATCGCCGGGGGCACGACGAGGCTCTGGGACTGGATCGACAAGCGTCGCGCCGAGATCGCGACACCCGCCCTGCGACGGGTCGTGGATCTCTTCTATGCGGACGACAACTTCCGCCTCCAGCTGGAGCACACGCCCGGCTCGGTGAACGGTCATCACGCGAAGCTGGGTGGCCTGCTGCTCCACGTCTTCGAGGTCACCTCGATCGCCAGAAACATGGCCAGGACGATGAACGCGAACGCGGACCTCGTCGTCGCCGGCGCGCTGCTGCACGACGTCGGCAAAGTCGAGGCGTACGAGATCGACGGCGGCGGCTTCGGCTACACGCCGTGCGGGCTGCTGCTCGGCCACGTGGTCCTCGGATGCCTCATGCTCGAGCGCCGGCGCGTCGCGGCGGGCCGCTCGGTCTGCAGCGACGGACAGCTGCTCGACCTGCAGCACATGATCCTCTCCCATCATGGCTCGCTGGAGTTCGGGAGCCCGGTCCAGCCGATGACCGCGGAAGCGGAGATCGTGCACTGGGCCGACGAGGCGAGCGCCAAGGCGAACGACATGATCGAGTCGCTCGAGGACTCCGAGGCGTTCGCACCCGGGAAGGAGCTCTCGGACAAGCGGCCCTGGCGAGTGGGCCGTCGCATCTGGCGTCGTCCCGACGGCACCTGGGAGGGCTAGCCCCGCACGCCGCCGTAACACGAGCGCACGCTCTCTCGAGAGCTGCGCGTTCAGGGCCAGGGATGCTTTTTGGAGTACGGGATCCCGAACACGGCGGCGAGGGTCGCCGAAGGGTCCTCGCTCCGCACGACGACATCGAGCACGTCACCCGACCGCATGACGCGCGTGAAGTCGCGATACCGTCCGTACGAGTGGAAGAACCCGGACGGGCCTGGCCGCGTGATGCGGCCGAGCAGGATGTCGAGGACCCCGAGCTGATGGAAGGCGTAAAAGGAGTTCAGCGTCTGGAATCGCGGGAGATCGCTCTCGACGATGCCGCGCGGCAGGAGTCCGTGCTTGCCCCACTGCACGTCGACGGCAGGCGTGCCGCGACCGCGCCAGTCGGCGTGCAGCACTTTGCCATGCCAATACGTCCATACATCGGTGGGTGCACCGCTGGGGTCGTAGCCGACCCAGACGATCTCCTCGTCGGTAGGCACCGTGAACGGGATCCAGGCACCGTGGACGTCGTCCTTCCAGAGCAGGTGGTAACCGATGATCGGCCGTGTTGGGTGGGCAACGGCGACGGCGCGCTCGAGAGGGAACCATTCATCTCGCTGGAGGTATAGAAGTGGCGCGAGTCTATGCGCGAGCCTGGCGATGCTGTCCGTCTCGGAGAGGGCGCCAACCACGGTCAGTGGCCGTGGGGGAAGATGCGCCCGTGGCCCGCAGGCGCAGAGAATTCCAAGGCCGACACAGAGGGCGGCGCGCAAATCACATCGCAAGACGATGCCCCACTGTGCTTTAGGCGCTTTGAGGGTTACTATTCGTCACGGCGGCCCGGCGCCTGGATCACCGGGTGGTTTGAAAACCTTCTGGAGGGCCAATGCGCAAGCCGCGCCCGGCTACGTATAACCCAGTGCAAGCGCTCCACTTGATCGCAAACGACCGGAACGGTTCGCCGCTGAGCTGTCCGTCGTGCTCTGGGCAAATCGAACGAACTCCTGACGATTTCCCGCCGCCTCCGCGCTCGCAGGTCACGCTGCAGTGTCGTGCATGCGGCCGTGTCGCACGGTACATCGCTGGCGCCGCGTAACAGCCTGAACTGTCAGGGACACCGACACGCAGCACCACCCATCGCGAAACGGGGCCCGATTCGGCCCCGTTCTCGCTTTTCTGGACGGCGTGCGCGACGGCAACTCCTCGTGTGCACAAAACTTGCCCGATTCGACGGTACGTCCCGCCCCGAGAGCCGCAAGCACGGCGCGACGGGGCATCACAGGGATCACGTGGGACGAGCGGCGGCCGGCGATCGGCCCATCCCCTCGCACGCGCGATCAGGCTCCATAGCTCGGTACGAGGTACGGTTCATGGCTCGCATCAATGGAACGGTGAAGTGGTTCAACGACGCGAAGGGTTTCGGTTTCATCTCGCGTGAGGGAGGTCCTGACGTCTTCGTGCACTTCAGCGCCATCCAGGGGAACGGATTCAAATCGCTCGCCGAAGGTGACAAGGTCGAGTTCGAGATCGTGCAGGGTCAGAAGGGGCCGCAGGCGGCTGACGTGACCAAGATCAGCTGATCGCACCCGATTGCTCGCGGCACGCTGCTCCACCCGATCTCGATGAACGCCCGGGCGCATGCGCCCGGGCGTTCGTGTCTCCATTGCGTCCCGATCCATCTCCGCGAACCGGACGCGTGCGATCGGGCACCCGAATTGCCGATTGCTGGCGATCGTGTCCAGTGTGCGTGCGCCGCTCCCGGAGCCGATGTACGCCACCCTCGGTCACGCGCTCCCGCGCGATGGCGGGTGGACGTACGAGCCGAAGTATGATGGCATGCGCGTGCTCGCCGATATTTCGGCGCGCCACGTGCGCCTGGTGACGCGCAACGGCAAGGAGAAGCAGGCGCAGTTTCCGGAAGTCGTTGCGGCGCTCCGCTCGTTCGCTGTCCGGATCGGCCACGGCGCTGTGCTCGACGGTGAAGTCGTCGCGCGCCGCCGACGGTCACGCACCACGGCACCCGTGGCGAGCGAGTTTCAGCCGCTGCAAGCGCGCATGCACCTCAAAGATGCGGGCGAGATCGCACGGCTCTCCCTGGAAGCGCCCGCGACGCTCATGGTGTTCGACCTCTTGCGCGACGGCCGCACGACGCTGACGTCGCGTCCCTGGAGCGAGCGGCGTGCCCGGCTCGAGGCGCTGTTCACAGCCGCACCGGGTGATCCAGCGCTCCGAATCAGCGACACGAGCACGCGTGGCGCCACGATGCTCGCACGGGCGCGCCGGGCCGGCTGGGAGGGGATCATCGCGAAGCGCACCGATGCCCGGTATCAGCCGGGCGCGCGCTCCGACGACTGGCTCAAGCTCAAGCTCCAATTTCGCGCGGAGTTCGTCGTCGGCGGATTCACGGAGCCGCGCAAGTCGCGTCCGTACCTCGGCGCGTTGCTGCTCGGAGCGTACGACGCTTCGGGCCGCTTCATCTACGTCGGGCATATGGGTGGCGGCTTCGACCGCGAGGGGCTACGGGCGATGCGCGAGCGGCTGGACAAGATCGAGCGTCGTGCATCACCATTCGAGGTCGCGCCACGGACCAACGAACCGGCGCACTGGGTCGCGCCGAAGCTGGTCGTGGAAACCAAGTTCGCCGAGTGGACGTCCGATGGCCGGTTGCGCCAGCCGATCTTCCTCGGCCTACGTGAGGACAAGGCGCCGCGCGACGTGACGATCGAGGGCGTGAGCATGCAGCGGTGGGGCACGGGCGAGATCGCAAATGACGCCGCGTAAGCGCGCCGAAGATTTCAGCGGCGTCGAGGCGCAATTGCGCGCGCTCGAGCGCGGCGCCGGCGAGGGACCGCTCACGTTCGCTGATGGCGCGACGCTTCACGTGTCGAGCCTCTCGAAGCCGTTCTTCCCCAAGCCCGGAATCACGAAGGGGGCTCTGATGCGCTACTACACACGTGTCGCTCCCTATCTCCTGCCGGAGATCGAAGGGCGCGCGCTGGTGCTGAAGCGCTATCCCGACGGGGTGGCGGGACCGATGTTCTTTCAGCAGAATGCCGGCGACCACGTGCCCGACGCCGTGCGTGTCGCGACGCTGGACACCGTGGAGCTGGGCGCCAAGCCGCGCATCGTGGGCGGCGACCTCGCGACGCTGCTCTACACCGTGCAACTCGGCGCGATCGAAGTGCACCCGTGGCTCTCACGCATCGAGGATGTCGATGCGGCCGACCGCTGTCTGATCGATCTCGATCCCGGCGACGACGTGCCGTTCGTCGCCGTCGTGGCGCTTGCGCGGGAGGTCGTGCGCATCGCCGAAGCGGGTGGTCTCACCGTGGCGGTGAAGACATCGGGGGCGAGCGGCATCCACATCGTGCTGCCGCTTCCACCGCGCACGAGCTACGAGACGTCGGCTGCCCTCGCGCTGCGGTTGGCGGAAGCGGTCGTCGCGGCGAATCCCGAGACCGCGACGGTGGAGCGCGGCGTGAAAGCCCGTCCGAAGAAGAGCATCTACGTCGACGCGTTGCAGAATGCGCGCGGCAAGAGCATGGCGGCGCCGTACAGCGTCCGGGCGCGGCCCGCCGCGACGGTGTCGGCGCCACTGCGTCCGCGCGATCTGACGAGTCGACTCCGCATCGATGCGTTCACCGTTGGCACCATGCCCGCGCGCGCGACGCGCGTGGGAGACTTGTGGGGTGACGCGATCGCCACGCGTCCCACTGCGCGGAACCTCGCGCGAGCCATGGCGGCATTGCAGGACGCGTCATCGGCGCCCCCGCCGCGACGCGGAAGCAGCGGACGCAGGCGAGCAGGAGGCAAACATGCTGGACCAGCAGCAGGACGCCGAGCGCGGAGCGCGTGAGGGTGCGCGAGGCGCGCCGCTGTACCGGCGGCAGATGCCGGGCGGTGGCTACGTAGAAGTGGAGCTCGACGCGTCGGGCGAGGCGACGCTCGACGGGCGGGTCGCGCCGACCCGCGGGCGGGTCGTCATGGAGCGGCGCGCGGATCCCGGCCGTCGGTCCGGGCATCGGGCTCCCGTGGTCGCGGAGCTCGCCGGCGACGATCTCGACGAACTGATGGCGGATCTCTTCCGGTTGGCGCGAGACAACGCGGCATTAGCGCGCAGTCTGATGCGGATGCACGCCGCCCGCGAGCGAGCGGACTGAGGGCAGGACCGCTCAGCCACCTGCCGCGCGAAGCGGTATCTCGATCTGCGGCTCGTCGTCGGCGCGGTCAGGCGTACCGGGCGCGCCCGCCTGGCCGCGCGCCGCAGGGCGGGCGCCGAGGAGATGGAGCGTCTGATGGTAGAAGTGCAGCGTCTGGACGGGTGCCCGAAGACTCTCCGGGCCGGCGCGCGCGATGGCATAGCCTTCCTCGCGCACGCGGCGCGGCAGGGCGCGCGCGAGCGGATGCCGAAGCAGGCGCCGAATCTCGGTGCCGTTCCGGGCCAGGAGGGCCGCGCACAGGCTATCCAGGTAGTCGAGCATCCAGGCTCCGCATTCGACCTAAATAACATATTGCTACTAATGTGCCAGAAAGCAAGCCCTGGCGCAGCGCGCTGGCGTCACGATCCGGTCTCGGAAGGGCTCAACCGTCGGTGAACAGGTCGAATCGGACGCCGCGGCGCGCCCCGCGGCGCCTGCGGGGGGCGTACCGGAACAGCTGGGCGGGTCGACCGCGTCCCTCGCTGCGCCACTCGTCGGTCGGCTCCACGAGGTAGCTCGCTTGGAGTGCGCGCCGGAAGCTCGCCTTATGGAGCCGTCGCCCGAGGAGCAGCTCGTAGATCGCCTGCAGCTCGCTCAGCGCGAACGTCGGAGGCAGGAGCCGAAACGCGAGCGGTGACTGGTCGACGCGTTGGCGGACTACGGTGGTCGCGCGGTCGACGACGGCGCGGTGACGTGGCGACAATGGTGGCAACGCGGCGAGCGAGAACCACTCGGCTCCCGCGACGAGCGCCGCCTCCGCGTGCGGCGTCAGCGCGACGAGGCCGACCGAGACGTCGGCGTCGCCCGGGTGGCGGCGCGCGTCGGCGAATGCGCCCACCTGCTCGAGGAGCGCCGGCGTCGCACCGAGCGCTGCTTCGGCGATGCGAGCCGCGGCGTCCTCGAGGCCCTCACCCGGAAGCGGTGCGTCCCAGGGCAGCGACCAGCGTTCGCGACCGCCCGGTGCAGTACGCACGAGCAGGGCCGCGAGCGTGTCCGCCTGCGGCGAGAGCACCACCACGTCGACCGCCAGTGTCGTCTTGCGCACGGCGGGCTTCACGGGGTGAGACGGGCGCTCGCGCATGACGCGCGAATTAGTAACAAAGAGTCACTAATGTCAAGAGCGCACGATCCGTGGCGACCGAATTGGTAACAAGCTGACGTGAATTCAGTCGCGCCGCGTGATGCGTGATATACGTCGTGCCGACAGAACCGTCAACCGACGATGTGGCCGGTGTCGCGTGCTCGGTGCGTCAGCAATGACACCGTGCGACAGCGTGCGACACCATGCACCGTCCGGCGCGCTCCGGCGCAAGAAACGGACTGCGAGCGCGACGTGTGCGCGGACGCCGCGTACTAGGGCACGGTCGGCGCAGCGACCGAAGTGTTCGCGGCACGCGCCTCGCGCCGCACTCCCGCGCCATACGGCGCGACTGACGGGATGGTGATCGGAAGCTGCCCGGTGATCGGCGCCATGCCGAGCAACGCGCGAGCGGCGGCGCGCTGCATGAGCGGCGATCCGCCCCACGCGATGAGATAGCTCGAGACGGGAGGCAGGTCCTGCGCAATGTAGGGATTGCTGAACGTGGCGAGCACCACGCGCGAGCCGGCCTTCTGCAAGCCGTTCACGAGATCGGCCATCCCTTCGGGCGCGCCGAGGCGTGAGGTCGACGAGCTCGCCCCGAAGTACGAGGAGACGATCACGAGGTCGGCGCCCTGCGCGCCGCGCAGCGCGTTCTCGACGAGCGCAGGCAGCAGGCGTGGCTGGGGCGTGGCGATGTACTGCGCGTTCTGGCCAGGCGCGGCGGCTGCTGCTGCAGTGGCGTCGAAGACCTGCTCGGTGGAGAGCGAGATCGAGCGCAGTGCCGGAAACATGCGCGCGAGCTCTGCGTTGAAGGTGACGCCGGCTCCGAGGTCCGTGCGCGGGGCGATCGTGACGCTCACGACGCGCGCCGTTCCTGGCAGCCCGGTGAACGGGACGAGGCCGAGCGAGTCCTTCACGAGGGTGATGGCCCGTTCAGCGGCGAGCCGCGCGGTGGCGACATTGCTACTGTCGCCGACGACGGCGCGCATGGCCTGGACATCGGTGAGGCGCTGTCGAGGGAGGCCCATCTCCTGTTTGGCGACGAGGAGCTTGCGGACCGATTCATCGATGCGCGACTCCGGAAACAGCCCCTGGCGCACACCGTCGACGACGGCATTGATCGCCCCCGGAATGTCGGTCGGCATCAGCAGCACGTCGTTGCCCGCCATGACGGCCCGCTGCGTCACCTCGGTCATGGTCATCTTGCCGAGCACGCCGTTCATGTCGAGCGCGTCGGTGACGAGCAGTCCGCGGAAGCCGAGCCGGCCGCGCAGCAGACCGGTCATGATGCGTGGGTTGAGCGTGGCGGGCAGCGACGACGTGTCGAGACCTGGCAGCTGCCCGTGGAAAGTCATGATCCCGCGTACGCCGGCTTGCACGGCGGCGCGGAAGGGCACGAGCTCGACGGTGTCGAGCCGCGCTGCCGAGGCGTTCACGCGCGCGAGCTCGAGGTGCGAGTTCTGCTCGGTGTCGCCATGTCCGGGAAAGTGCTTGCCGGTGGCGAGCATGCCGTTCTCCTGGATGCCACGCACGAAGGCGGCGCCCAGTCGCGCGACGAGCTGCGGGTTCTCACCGAAGGACCGGAGGCTGATGACCGGATTCTTCGGGTTGTTGTTGACGTCGAGCACCGGCGCGAACGCCATGTGGATGCCGAGGGCGCGCCCTTCGCGTGCCGTGGCCCGACCCATCTCATACGCGAACGCCGTGTCGCGAGTTGCACCGATCCCCATTTCGTAGGGGAAATAGGTGGCTCCGCCGAGATCGATCGCGTTCGGGAGGAAGTAACCGCCTCGGGCGCGGAATGCCGCGCCGGTCTCAAGGTCGGCCCCGACGAGCAGCGGCAGCGTACTGGCCTGCTGGAGTGCGTTGAGCTTACTGGCGATCTCGGTCGGCGAGCCGACGGAGATGATGATCCCGCCGAGATGTTGCTCGCGAACGAGCCGTTCGACGCGCTGATAAGTCGGGTCGTCGGCAGCGGTGTAGTCGCCGAGCACCCAGGGCCACACCATCTGTGCCGCCTTGTCGCGCAGCGAGAGCGTCGCAAGGACCGAGTCGGCCCACGTCGTCCTCCCGCGCGGGGCCGTGGTGGAGGCCGCGCCGGCAGGGGTGGTGGCAGGCGCGGTGTGGCTCGCCGTGGCGCAGGCCGACAGGGTCGCTGCGGCAAGCGCCGAGCGCGCCAGGCGCGCTACCATGCGATGGTGCCCTTCTTCGACGTGTCCACATCCTCTTCGTGCCCGCTCTTGAAGAGGAACGCTTCCATGTTCTTGGTGAGGAAGCTCCGCGCCTGCGGATCCATGACGTTCAAACCGTAGTGGTTGATCAGCATGGTCTGCTGCTTCACCCACTGGCCCCAGCACTCCTGACAGAGACTCTCGACGATGCGGGCGCCGATCGGGCCAGGAAAGGGCGGCCGCTCGAAGCCGGCGCGCGTCTGACCACAGCGTACGCAAGTGACTGTACTAGGCATGGGACCTCACGATAAGGCAGAATGTCAAATCTACACCGAAACGGCCGTAAACGGTTCACGGTTGTCGGTTTACGTCAGCGAGCAGCAACAGCAGAAAGGGCACACCTGCAAATGCAGGTGTGCCCTCCGACAACCGATCACTGACAGCCGATGACCAACGCTGTCAGGCTGCCGCGTCCACCGCGTGCTCGTCGTGGCGCAGGGCGGCGGAGCCGTAGTTGCGCGCATACTCGATCTTGGCCAGGCCGAACGCCTGGAGCGTGCGGATGTAGGCCCAGCCGATGTCGAACTCGAACCACTTCGCCTTGAACTTGGCGCTCTTCGGATCGGCGTGGTGGTTGTTGTGCAGCTCCTCGCCGCCGAGCCAGATGGCGATCGGAGAGATGTTCCGGCTCTCGTCCTTGACCTCGAAGTTCCGGTACCCAAGCGCGTGGCCGATGCCATTGATGACGCCGGCGGCCCAGAGCGGGATCCAGATCATCTGAACGCCCCACACCGCGGGCCCGACGAAGAAGCCGAACAGGTAGATGTCGATGGCGAGCATCACGAGGATGCCCGTCCAGTTGAGCGGCGTGAGAAGGTGGCGCTCGATCCAGTCGTTCGGCGTGCCCTTGCCGTACTTCTCGAGCATGCCGGGCTGGCGCACCGCCTTGCGGTAGTAGAACGCGCCCTTGAGCAGGATCTCACGCAGGCCCTCGACGAGCGGCGAATGCGGGTCACCTTCGCGATCGGCGAACGCGTGGTGCTTGCGATGGCACGCGACCCATTCCTTGGTGACGATCGCCGTCGTGAGCCACAGCCAGATGCGCATCGGCATCGCCGCGATGGCGTGCAGGCGCACGCCGCGATGGGTCTGCGCGCGATGGAGGAAGAGCGTCACGCACACGTTCGTGAGATGCCCCGCGATCACGACGAAGAGCACCGGAATCCACCACCGGCTTGCCCAAGCGCCAAACTCTAGCATTTGCTGACTCCACTGACTTGTAAGCACCAACTCCAGAACGGCGTTGTACGCGTCGCCTGGACGGGGACAAATAGCTCCGGATGTCTCACGGGACATCCGGAGCCAGCACGAACATCACAGCACAACTCGTGAATCTAACGGCCGACGACCCGGACAGCCATCGGCAACCTCCCGACACGATGCGAACAAGCTCAGCCGCCGACAAAATTGCATGTATCGCGCGGCGGAATCGCATCACGGCAGCGGATGTCCAGCGATCTCGCCGCTCAACCCACCTGACGTCGCCGCCGGTGACGCCACGACGGGAACAGGCGTTCCCCACGCATCGTTCGTCGCGTTCCAATCCGGAACGATCCCGTCGGGCCAGAGTCGCGCGCCGATGACAGCCGACTTCACGGTGACCACGGCTTCGATGCGCTCGCCCTGCGACCACACCTCGACCGGCATCGCGACGTCCTGGGTGGAGTTGTCCCTCAAGAGGAGCCGGAGGCGGATGGGAAATGGCACCGGCGTGTTCCGGCGCAACGCGATCACTGCGAGGTTCTGCCCCTGCTGCTGCCGCATCGTCACGTTGTCGATGCCGATGTCGAGCACGTCGGTCGAATACCAGAACGAGCGCCAGTACCAACCGAGGTCCATGCCGGACACGTTCTCGATCGTGCGGAAGAAGTCTCCCGGCGACGGATGCTTGAAGGCCCAGCGGTGCGCGTACTCGCGGAACGCCCGATCGAACGTCGCGCGGCCGACGACGTTGTCGCGCAGGGCGAGGAGCACCGCGCCCGGCTTGCGGTAGCCGAGCGCGCCGAGTGCCCGTGCGGCGATGCGATCGGGCGGCGTCATGAGCGGTGCGTCGATGTGATTCTCCACCGTCTGGCGCCAGTTGTTCACGTAGCCGGCGTAGGGTGACGTGCCGGGCGTGCGCCGCTCCAGGGCGAAGGCGTTGATGTAGGTGTTGAAGCCCTCGTCCTGCCAGGCGTACCGGCGCTCGTTGGAGCCGACGATCATCGGGAACCACTCGTGCCCGTGCTCGTGGTTCACCGTCCCGAAGATCGACTTGGGGTCGTCCTTCGGGTCGCCGTAGTGCACCATGACGAACATTGGATACTCCATACCGCCGACGGTGCCCGCCACCGACGTCGCCTGCGGATATGGATACTTGTAGAAGAGCTCCGAGTAGTTCCTGATCGTCCACGCAGTCTGCTCGGCCGCCTGCTCCCACGCCTTGCCCGCTTTGGCGATCTGATAGTAGGCCTGCGCCAGCACACCGTTGGCGTTGACGGCGTCCCACCGGAAATCGGGCGCGCCGGCCCACGCGACGTCGCGCACGTTCTGCGCGCGGAAGCGCCACGTGCGCGTACCGGAGGTCGTCGTGGCTCGCGCCTCGTGGTCGGTGATGATGGCGACGGTGGAATCGGAGCGCGACGCGCGCGCGAGTCGTTCGCGCTGCACGGCCGTGAGCACGTCAACGGCGTTCTGCAGCACACCGCTGCCCGCGATCGTGTAGCCGGCCGGCGCGGTGACGCTGTAGTCGATGTCGCCGTACTCGAGATAGAACTCACCCTGGCCGAAGTACGGATCGGTATTCCACCCGCGGATGTCGTCGTAGACGGCCATGCGCGGGTACCACTGCGCGATCTCGTAGAGCGTGCCGTCGCGGCCCATGCGATCGGAGCCATGCTCGGGAACGCGGAACGCGTAGCTCATCGTGACGGTGAGTCGCCCACCCTTCGGGGCGAGCGGTTGTTCGAGATCGATGCGCCCCATCGTGTCGTCGACGTGCATCGCGGCAGGGCGCCCGTTGACCTGCAGCCCCTCGATGTCGTAGCCGCCCTGAAAACCACGCACGCCCCAGCGCGAATCGGCGGGAAAGAGCATCGACCCCTTGCTGCCCGGCCGATAGAGATTCTGATCGAGCTGCAGCCAAACGAAGCGGAGCGTGTCGGGGGAGTTGTTGGTGTAGCGGATCGTCACCGAGCCCGCGACGCGTTGCTGCGTGGTGTCGAGCGAAACCGCGATGGTGTAGTCGGCGCGCTGCTGCCAGTACTCCGGCCCGGGCGCGCCGGATGCGGAACGTGCCGCGTTGGGGCCTGGCCATTCCATCCGGTCGACGCGTGCGAGCGGATCGGTGTCGACTGTCCGAGGGCGCCCAGTACCGACCGCGGCGGCCGCTGGCGGGGCGCCGGCGGGCGCGGCCCCCGTCGCACGCGCGGTGTCGACGCGGACGGGAGTCAACACCTGGGGCCGCTGCGCAGCGCACGCAGCGAGCAGAGCGAGGGAGATCGCGATGGAGATGGAGCGCGTCACGACATGCGGTGGTGAAGGGTAGGGCGGCTGCAGACGCCGCGCGCAGAGGACACGTCGCACGCGACGTCCCCTCTCCAGCGTGGTCGCGCGGTAGCACCGCAACGAAAATACCGTCCGAGGGGACGCCCTTGCCCAACGCGGAGGGGGCGCCTAGCGTCACCGGACATGAAAGACCGAACGACGAGCCTGCCGACGCAACGCCCCGCCACCGAGCTCCCGCCCGTCCGGGCGGGTCGCGGCACGGGACGCGACGCGACGCGCGCGACCACCGCGGGCACTCGCCGGCTCGCCGACCGCGACGGCGGTGACCGGATCGATTTCCGCCGCGGGTTTCCCCGACGCCTGACCGTCAGCGCGCTCGGCGTGGGCACCTATCTGGGCGACTGTAGCGATGCGGACGACATCGGCTATGCGCAGACGCTGCACGCCGCGGTCGCCGATGGAGTGAACCTGATCGACACGGCGAGCAACTACCGCTGCCAGCGATCGGAGCGTGTGGTCGGCCGAACGCTCGAGTCGTTGATCGCCGCGGGCGCGGTGCGGCGCGACGAGCTGGTGATCTGCACGAAAGGCGGCTACGTCGCGCTGGACGGGGAGCCACCCGCATCGCGCGAGCAGTACGAGGTGTGGCTCGACGAGACGCTCGTCGGGCCCGGGATCGTCCGGCGCGACGACCTGGTACGCGCGGGACACTCGATCGCGCCATCGTTCCTCGGCCACCAGCTCGCGCAGAGCCGCGCCAACCTCCGGCTCCAGTCGATCGATCTGTACTACCTGCACAATCCCGAGGAGCAACTGCTCGGCGTGGACCGCGCGACGTTTCGCACGAGACTGCGCGCGGCGTTCACGCTCCTCGAAGAGCGTGCCGAGCGCGGCGAGATCGGTGGCTACGGCTGCGCGACGTGGCTGGGGCTGCGCGTGGGACCGGAGCATCGGCAGCATCTCACGCTCGCGGAGCTCGTCACGGTGGCACGCGAGATCGCGGGCGCGACGCATCACTTCCGCGCCGTGCAACTGCCGGTGAGTTTGGCCATGCCGGAGGCGGCGCGCGCGCCGACGCAGCCGCTCGGTCGCAAGCTGGTGCCGCTGCTGGAAGCCGCCGACGCGCTGGGTGTCGCGGTGGTGGCGAGCGCGCCACTGATGCAGGGGCGGCTCGCGTCGGGACTTCCCGACGAGGTGCGCACGCTGTTTCCCGAGTGCACGACCGACGCGCAGCGCGCGCTCCGATTCGCGTCGTCGCTGCCGGGGGTCGCGGCGGTGCTGGCGGGAATGCGCCGGCCGGCGCACCTGGCGGAAAACCTCGGCGCGTGGCGCACGATCACCTGAGTCACGCCGTCACGATCTCGACGGCATGCAGCTCGGCCGACGCCCAATCGGCCACCACGAGGCGGTGGGCGTTGGTGTCGGCGACGTACGCGCCGCGCGAACCGATCGCGACGCCTCCTGGCTCGTGGAGCCCGCGCACCCACGTCGTGACACTTCGGTCGGCGCGATCGAGCCAGCGCAGCGAATCGTTGTAGGAATCGCAAACGAGCACGCGCCCGTCGGCCGCGACGGCGATTCCCTGCGGATGCTGCAGTCGCACCGTATCGCCGACGCCGTCGACGTCGCCGAAGTCGAACAGCCCGGTTCCGACAATCGTGCGCACGCCACCCGCTGCAGCGAGGTCCACCTCGCGGACGGCGCTCGACTCCGCGTCGGCGGCGAGCAGCACATCGCCGGCAAGCGCGATCCCCATGGTCTGCGCGAGAGCCGCGTCGGCGTGCGGCCCATCGTGCAGCTCCTCGGCGCCACTGCCCGTGCGCTGGGAGGCCGTTCCGTCGCGGAGGTCGATCGTCCACAGCTGATGGATGCCAGCCATCGCGACGTGAAGCGTGTCGCCGGCGAGCGCGAGGTCCCACGGAGAGCTCAGCGCGCCCGCCGCGCGATCGCGTGCACTGCTAAGCTGGGTGCCCGTGCCGGCGATGATGCGCGTGGCGCCCGACGCGAGCGTGATCGCGCGGACGGCATGGTTTCCCGTGTCGGCGACGTAGAGCACGTCGTCGCCGAAGGCGAGTCCCTGCGGATAGCGAAACGCCGGCGCGTCGCCGTCTTCGAAGCCCTCGCGCCCGGAGCCGACGACGCGCTCGACACGCATGCGCAGGCCGTGCTCCTCGAGCCGTCCGACGAGAATGCGGTGATGGCCGGAGTCGGCGACGGCGATGCGCTCGCCATCGACGGCGACCTTGCCCGGGTACGCGAGCTCCCGGGGCGCAACCGAGGGCGGCTCGGCGGGGAAGTGGAGCGGCCCTTCGCGCAGGGACCCATCGGCGCGCGCCGCCGCGACGACGCGCTCGATGAACGGCGTGACTGCATCGGCGGTGAACTCGCCGGCGCTCATTCCGACCACCGCGCCTCGTGGATCGATGGCGACGAGCGTGGGCCACGCGCGCACGGCGTAGGCGCGCCACACGCGGAACTGGCGATCGTTCAGGACGGGATGGATCGATCCGAGCCGGATGGACGCATCACGAATGCGCGACGTGTCGCGCTCGGCGATGTACTTGCCGCTGTGCACACCGACGACGGCGACGACTTCGGGAAACCGCTGCTCGAGCTCCCGCAACTGCGGCAGCACATGGATGCAATTGATTCAACCGTAGGTCCAGAAGTCGAGAAGCAGCAGCTTGCCGCGAAAGTCGCCGAGGGTGAGTCGTCGACCGCCGGTATGCAGCCAATCGAGCGTGTCGGGAAAGTCGGGGGCGCGCACGGCGGGGGAGGCGATCCGGTCTGACATGGCGATCCTGGTACGAGAGCGTCGAGCCGGCGACGACGAGAGCAGATGGGACCCAGCACAACGTGCACCACAAGCAGTCCCTACCGGTAGAGCCCGTCAGGTCGCGTCACGCGATTTGCTCTAGCTCAGGGCGTGGCCGCCACGCTCAACCCCCGGTACACGTTCCCGCAGTTCATCGTCGGTCGAAGCAACGAGGCAGCGTATGCCGCCGCCTCCGCCGCCGCCGTCGCGCCGGGTGCGCTGTACAACCCCATCCTACTCGCGGGGGGCACGGGGCTCGGCAAGACGCATCTCGCGCATGCGGTGACGGGAGAGGCCGCGCTGCGCGATCCGATGCGAACGGCGGAGCTTCTCACGGCGGACGAGTTCCTGCGCCGGCTTTCCGCTGCGGTGAGCGCGGGAACGCCCGAGCTGCTGCTCGACGAGCTGGCGCGCGCGTCGTTGATCGTCGTCGACGATGTGCACGTCCTCGACCGGCACGCCACGGCGCAGGAAGCGTTGCTCTCGCTCGCGTCGCGCGCGCTCGCGGGGGCGAGACAACTCGTGCTGACGAGCGACGATGCCGCCGGCGCGAGTGCACTCGCACATCGGATCGTGCACCGATTCCGCACGGGGCACAGCGCGACGCTGGGCATCCCCGACTGGGCGCATCGGGTGGCCATCCTGCACGCGAAGGCGGCGATGCTCGGCGTCGATCTCCCGCCGAGCGTCGCGCACCATCTCGCGTCACAGTGCGAGGGGAGCGTGCGCGAGCTCGAAGGGAGCCTCACGCGCGTGCTCGCCGTCGCGTCGCTCGATGGCTCGACGCTCACGCTCGCGCTGGCGCGCCGCGCCGTGCCGACGCGCGTGGACCGCGGCGACGGCGAGAGCGCGCCGCACACACTGCTCGGCGCGCAGCTGGTGCAGGACGCGGTGTCGGCGGAATGGGGCGTGTCTCCGGACGAGCTGGTCGGCGCGGGGCGTTCGCGGCGGCTGGTGGAACCGCGGCGGATCGGAATGCTGCTCTGCCACGAGCTCCTCGATCTGTCGCTGCGCGAGATCGGCGCGGCGTTCGGCGACCGCGATTCGTCGACCGTGCTGTCGGCGCTGGCGCGCGCGCGTGAGGATCTGGAGGAGAGCGTGTTGGTGGCGGAGCGCGTGGCGCGGCTGCGCCAGATGCTGCCGACGCCGGGCAACGCGCAGACGGCGGACGCGCGCTGAACTAGGGTACCCAGTCGGCGACGAAGAGATTCGTCTCGGTCGGCGTGGCGCCGTGCCGGTTCGACGCCCAGACGACTGACCGCCCGTCGGGGCTGAACATCGGGAAGCCGTCGAACGCACCGTGCGTGGTGATCTGCTCCAGCCCCGTGCCGTCGAGCGCGATCAGATAGAGGTCGAAGTTTCCGCTCCGCGGCTGGGTGTAGTTCGAAGAGAAGATCAGACGCTTGCCGTCAGGGGTCCACGACGGACCGAAGTTCGCGCCGCCGAGGTGGGTGATCTGACGCTGATTGCTGCCGTCGGCGTTCATCACCCAGAGCTCCATGCGATTCGGCCGCACGAGCCGCTCGGCGAGGAGCGCGCGATAGGTGACGAGCGCGCTGTCGGTGGGATGCCAGGCGCGGTAGACGATCTGCGTGCCGTCGGGGGACCACCACGGGCCGCCGTCGTAGCCGGGCGTCGTCGTGAGCCGGCGCACGTCGGTGCCGTCGACGTTCATCGTGTAGATGTCGAGGTCCCCGTCCTTGAGCGACGTGAAGACGACGCGCCGGCCATCGGGTGATACGATGGCTTCCGCCGTGTACACACCGTAGTTGGTGAGGCGCCGGAGATCGCTGCCGTCGGGCTTGGCCGTGTAGATGTCGAACGGATCGAGCCTCCACACGTAGCCCTTGGACGGATCGGGCCGGGGCGGACAGTCCCGCTGCAGCGCGTGCGACGAGCCGAAGAGAATGCGCTGATCGTCGGCGTAGAAGAAGCCGCAGGTGGTCTTGCCCGAGCCGGTGGAGACGCGATGCACGCCGGTGCCGTCGACGTTCATGACGTACTGCTGATCGCAGGCGCGCCCGTCGCGGGTGCTCTGGAAGATCAGGCGGCGTCCGTCGCGGCTGAAGTACGCTTCGGCATTCTCACCGCCGCTGGTGAGGCGACGGAGATTGCGCAGGTGGCGCTCGGCCGGCTCCGCGCCGAAGGTGGCGACGCGTGCCGACTGCGGCGGATGCGCGCAGGACAGTGCGGCGGCGAGCACCGGAAGCAATCGGCGGGCGAAGGAGGATCGCATGCCGACAATGTAAAACGGGCGCCCCACGTGGGGCGCCCGTTCACATGCGTGGTCGCAGTGGTCGCAAGCGTTACGGCGCGGTTGCGGTCGCCCCCGTGCTCGGCCGCTCGACGACGCGGGTCGCGGCGGCGATGGTGAACAGGTCGCGCTGCGACTGTCCCTTCTCCATCACCTCGAGCGCCTTGCGGAGCGGTGCGTCGAAGGGGAGATCGCGGCGCTTGGCGGTGGAGTCGCCAGCGACGAGTCGCGCGACGCGCTGCTCGAGCAGTCGGTCCACGTAGCGGCCGGCGGCGTTGTACTGCGCACGGTCGAGCGTGACGCCCTTGGCGGTGAGGCGACGATAGAACTCCTCACGCCACTGCGGCTGCACCTTGAAGTCCTTGCCCGCGCTGCGCGAGAGCTCGAGCGCGTAGTCGTAGAGCGTGACGTAGACGTCCTGCTGCTTCGGCGCGAACGCCTTGGAGAGCGTCTGCTCGGCGGTCGTGAGCGTGTCGTCGTGCACGAGGATGTCGGGCGTGATGCCGCCGCCGCCGTACACGATGCGGCCCGCGTCGGAGCGATAGGCCGGACGCGACTTCTTCTTCGCCTCGGTCTCGAGCGAGTCGGGCGCGGTCTCGACGAACTTGCCGTTCTCGAACTTGCGCTCGCGCTGGATGCTGCGGCCGCTCGGCGTGTACCACTTGGCGGTCGTGATCTTGAGCGCGTAGCCACCGTCGAGCGGGAAGAGCGTCTGCACGAGTCCCTTGCCGAAGCTGGTGCCGCCGACGACGAGCGCACGGTCGTGGTCCTGCAGCGCGCCGGCGACGATCTCGCTCGCCGAGGCCGAGCCGTCATCCGTGAGGACGGTGAGCGGCACCGCAGGGAACACGGCGTTGCCCGACGTCGTGAAGCGCTGCGGCTCCGTCGTGCGACCTCGGACGCTCACGATCTCCTGTCCGTCCTTCAGGAACAGGTTCGACATCGCGATGCTCTGATCGAGGATGCCGCCCGGGTTGCCGCGCATGTCGAGGATGACGCCCTTCACGCCTTCCTTGACGAGGCGCGCGACGGCGCCCTGTACCTCCTCCGTGGCCGTCTCGTTGAAGCGCTGCACGGGGAGGTAGCCGATCTTGTCATCGAGCACGATCGCGTACGGCACGGCGGGGATGTGAATCACCTGCCGCGTGAAGACGCTGGTGATCACGTCGGCGACGCCGGGACGCTGGAATTTCACCGTGACCTTGGTGCCGGGCACGCCGATGAGATAGTCGGAGACCTGCTGCGTCTTCCACCCGCGCGTCGAGAGCGTGTCGACCTGGACGATGCGATCGCCCTCGCGCACCCCGGCACCCTCGGCCGGCGTGTGCGGGAAGACGCGGCTGATCGTGATGGCGCCCTGCTGCTCCTCGATCTGCATGCCGATGCCGGCGTACTTGCCGTTGGTCTGCTGCGAGAAGCTGGCGAGCTCCTTCGGGGTGAAGAGCTCGCTGTACGGGTCGTTGAGCTCCTTCACGAGGCCGCGCGCGGCCTTCTCGTACAGCGCGCCCGAGCTGACGGTGTCGACGAAGCGTTGCGACACGAGCTGGAGCACCTGATCGAGCACACGCGCCCCGTCGGCGGTCGCCCGGTTCTGATAGAGGAAGCCGCCCGCGATGATCGGAAGGAGCGCGGCAGCGACGAAAGCGGAGCGACGACGAAGCATGAACGACCCTGCTTGAATGAGGAGACCCAAGTGAATGAATACGCCCCGCCAGCCTGGAGTGTTCCGTCATGGCGCCCGGACCCGGCGGCGGATCAGGGCGCCGGCTCAGGCAGGGCGTGACCCGAGCATGTAATCGACGAACCACTCGCGCTGATGTTGCCGAACAGCAGCGTTGCGAAGCACGCCTTGCGCCACGAGCATGTCGTGGGCCGGCTGGAGCACCCGTTGGAGGTGTGACGGGTACCGCTGGGCCAGGGGAAGCTGCTCGGCGAGCTGATCCAGAGCGACCCGCCAGGTGAGCTTTCCGTCTGCCCGAGCGACCTCGACCAGCCGATAGAGACGCCTGGCGACGGGCGACCCGAGTGCCCAGTAGCGTGGGACCGAGATGCTGATCGTATGGTTGGCGGCGAGGTTCTCCCGCACGACGGAAGCGAGCACGACGCGCGCGACACCGGGCTCGCCCGTCGTGATCGTGGAGAAGAGCTGAAGCTGATCGCGGTCGAGGCTGCGGCGGCGCTCGACCGCAACGGAGGTCAGCAGCGTGAAGGCGAGATCCTGCCGACCACCAGCCGCGGACTCGTAGATGCCGGTGGACTCGAGCGTCGTGCGCTCGAGGCGTCCGAGCGCGCCGCGCAACTGCTCGTAGGTGCGTCCATCGACGCGGCGCCCCATCGCGCGCAGGAACGCGTGCAGGGTGAAGGTGATCGCGCCGTCCGCGGGCTCGCCGGCCTCCTGGTAGCGGCGCAGGAGCTCGACGTAGACATCCTGATCGAAGGTGCCCGGGAGCCGCTCACCGGGGCTGGGGATGACTCGCCATCGACCGCCGGTGCCATCGGCGTAGGTGATGACGCCGTCGTCGGCGGAGTCGCTGAGGCGGAAGAGTGGGAGCGCCTCGAGCGACCGGTCGAGCCGAACTGCCCGGGACACCGCCCGGCGGCGCGCCGCGACTGTCATGCGGGCAAGCTGGAGTACCGACCCCTAGGCGGCAAGGCGACGGGCACGCGATCACCGCACGCGAACGACCTGCCCGGTGACGGCGCGAGCGGCATCGGAGCACAACCAGACGACCACGTCGGCCACCGCCTCGCGCGTGACGTACGCGGCGTCGGCGCCCATCGCGGCGATGTTGGCGGCGGTCCGGATCGCCGCCGGGGCGAGCGCGTTGGCGCGCACACCGTTGTCGCGCTCCTCCTGCGCGATGGCCTGGACGAGAGTGAGCACCGCACCCTTGGCCGCCGCGTACGCGGCGATGCCCGCGACGCGCGCGCCCGGGAGCGCAGCCTCCGACCCGAAGAAGAGCATCGCGCCCTTCGTCGCACGCACGAGGGGAAGGAAGGCGCGTGCGGTGAGGTACGCCGTGGTGAAATTGATCGTGAGCTGGCGGGTCCACGCCGCGGGATCGCTGTCGGCCACGGGGCCGCTCGCGGCGAAGCCGCCGGCGAGATGCACCAGCGCGTGCACGCGGCCGCTCGTCGCGTCACGCACGCGAGCGGCGAGCGCGTCGACGGCGGCAGGGTCGCTCAGGTCAGCCGAGAGCGCGGCGGAGCGAAGTCCGGCCGCGTTGAGCGCATCGCTCCGTGCGCGCGCCTCGTCTTCCGAGCGAGCGACGAGATAGACTCGAGCGCCGCGCTCGGCGAAGGCGCGCGCCACAGCCTCGCCGACCTGTCCCTCGCGCCCGACTCCCGTCAGCACGACGCTTCGCCCCGAGAGCTCCATCCATCCTCCACGTGCAGTGCAGGGCGGCGCGAGCCGCGTATTACCGGACTCGGCCTCTTGGCATGAAGTATGTGTATCGGGGCCGACAAATGCGAAAGCTGATCCGCGTCAAGCGCGTCGCCCTGGTCCTGGGCATTCTCCTGGTCAGTGTGCTGTCGCTGATCGGCATCCTCTCCCTGACTCGCGGGACGCCGGTCAAAGCCGTCGTCGCGATCGGCGATCGCGAAGGACCGCCGGCGATCACCGACTCGCTTTTCTCGCAATCGATGGAGCTGTACACCGGCCTGCATCTAACGCGCGGGAACGCCGCGCAGCAGATGCTGGACGGCGTGGGCACATATCCCCAGCTCTGGAAGGACCTGCGCGCGGCGAAGCGGACGATCACCGTGCAGATGTACTACTCGCAGCCCGGCGCAGTGGCGGACACGATGGCGGCCGTGCTGAAGGAGCGGGCTCGCGCCGGAGTGCGCGTGCTGTTCGTGCTCGACGCATTCGGCTCGCAGAACCTCAAGCAGGAGTGGGCGGACAGCCTGCGCGCGGCCGGCGTGGAGCTGGCGCTGCTGCGTCAGCTCCACTGGTACTCGCTGCACAACGCGAGCGACCGATCGCACGTGCGCGTCGTCGTGGTCGACGGCGAGATCGGCTACACGGGTGGCTTCGGGCTCGCCGACTACTGGCTCGGGGACGGGCGCCACAAGGATCAGTGGCGGGAGACGAACGTGCGCTTCGAGGGGCCCGCGGTGATGGGCCTCCAGGCAGCATTCGCCGCGGCGTGGGCCGAGTGCACGGGCGAGCTGATCTCCGGCGACATGTTCTTTCCGAAGCGGGCGTTCACCGACGTGGACGGCGGCGTGCGCGCCGGCCTGTTCTTCTCGTCGCCGACGGCGGGGAGCACGCCGGCGGAGCGCTACATCGCGCTGTCGATCGCGAGCGCGCGGAAGACGCTCTACGTCTCCAACTCGTACTTCGTCCCCGATGACGACTTCCGGAAGCTGCTGAAGCTAGCGCGGGCACGCGGCGTGGACGTCCGCATCCTCACGGTGAGCAAGGAGACGGACGTCAAGACGACGTGGTGGGCGGGACGCTCACGCTACGAGGAACTGCTCCGCGCGGGGATCCGGATCTACGAGTATCAGCCGACGATGATGCACGCCAAGTCGTTCATCATCGACGGTCTGTGGGGCTCGATCGGCTCGATGAACTTCGACAACCGTTCGCTCGCGTTCAACAACGAGTCGAACTTCACGTTCCTCGACCTGACGCTCGGCGCGCAGATGGACTCGACCTTCCAGGACGACCTGACGCGCTCGAAGGAGATCGTGCTGGCCGAGTTTCAGCGCCGGCCATGGTACGATCGCGTGGTCGAGTGGGGGGCGGCGGTGTTTTCGAGGCTGCTGTGAGGCAGCGAGTGAGGTGGTGAGATGGTGGGTTGATGGGAAACGGCCTCGGGAAGTTCCTGCTTCCCGAGGCCGTCAACTCACGATCCCACCCTCCAACCAACCAACTCACCGAATGTCTGCTCTCCCTAGTGCCGCGCGCACCGCTTCGCGCATTGCGACGAGCGCTTCGTCGCGCGCGGCGGGGGCGTCGTCGCGGACGTGGATCTCGATGCCGTCGGCGACCGGGACGCGGCGCCAGCTGGCGGAGCGCTCCTCGTCGGTGTCGCGCACGGTCTGATCGGCGCCGGCCCCGAGCGCGGGCGCGAGCGAGGCCGCCACGCGGCGCTCGAGCGCGTCGCCGGTGACGTCCTTCATCTCTTTCTTGATTCCCTCGAGCGTCGCGCCCTCGCGCTGGCGGATCTTGATGGAGAGGAGCTGAAGCAGGTGCCGGTAGTTGTAGGTGGCCGCGGTGCCAGCGCCTTCCGGACGATCGAGCAAACCGCTCGCGACGTAGAACCGGACCGAACGGGCGCTCGGCGCGACGCGCGCGGAGGCGTTGGTCGGGCGGATGCCCGCGGCGTCAACGAGCGCAGTGACGTGGGCAGCGAGTCCGCGCGCGTTCCAGGGGGCGTGGCGCGAGTGGGCGCGCAGCAGCGCGACGGGAGTCATCGAGGAATCCGGCATAGGCGGCGGAAGATAACGAACGCCTTCAGCCGATGTGAGCCGATGTCGCGATCCAGTCGTGGAAGCGTCAGGCCATCGCGAGGTGCGATCCACCAGAGCCGGACCAGCGTCGAGCCCGCTCGAGGAACGAGCGCAGCGCCGCGTTGAACTCGTCGGGCCGCTCGTCGTGCGGCAGATCACCAGCGTCCTGCACGAGCGACCACTCGAGATCGTGCTTGATGACACGGAACGCGTGTGCGCGCTCGACCGAGTTCTCGCGCGCGAGGTCACCCCACAGCAGCAGCGTCGGTTGGCGGACCCGGCGCAGTGCCGCGCGTACGTCGACGTTGAGCTTCCCGCTCAGCAGCGCGGCGATGGCGTGCTTGCCGCCCGGTCGGCGTGCCATGCGCACGTAGTGCTGCACGAGCGCGGGCGTGACCATACGGTCGTCGACGTAGACACTCTCGAGACGGCGGCGCATCCTCGCCGGCGAGGTGAGCCCGTTGTAGATCGTGTTTCCCACGAACGGCGCGCCGAGCAGCAGCCGCCGCGTCACACTCGCCGATGGCGTCGGGTCGCGCATGTAGGCGACGCCGGTCGGCGCGACGAGCGCCACGGCGGCGATGTGCCGCGGATCGCGGCCGGCGAGCGCGACGAGCTGCGCGGCGGTGAGTCCGCTCGCCACGACGGCGCATGGCTCGCGGACGACCTGTGCGACGAGATCGCCGAGCAGTGCCTGATACAGGCCGGGGGTGTAGCGCGCGGCGGGTCGATCGGAACGACCGAAGCCGAGCAGGTCGACGGCGACGACGCGATGGTGCTCGGCCAACGCGGGCACGACGTGACGCCACTCGAACGATGAAGCGCCCGGATAGATCCCGTGAAGGAGCAGCACGGGCCTGCCTTCGCCATGCCGCGTCAGAGCGATGCGGTGACCGCGCCAACGGAACTCGTCCGGTTCGCCGCCAAGGACGTCGTCCGCCAACTCCCGGGTCGACGCCGCGTTGTACAACGCGGCTGCACCGAGCGCCGCACCACCGACCACCGCCGTCTTACGCCACCGCATTGCCATCGCCTCCTGCTCCCTCACCGTACACGATCATTCCTGCGCCATCGATCGGCGCATCTCATGTACGACCAACCGTGCGGAAAGTGTCTCCGTCACGCGCCATTCGTACACGCTCCTCTCCGGAGCATTGACGCACGAGGGGGCCGGCGCGCAAACACGTCACGGCGGCCCGGGAGTGCGCAGCGATCACGCGCTCGCGAGCGGGAGCACGACGGTGGCGGTCGTGCCGCGCTCGGGGGCACTCTCGAGCGAGATCGTGCCGCCGTGCTCCTCGACGATGCGCTGGCAGAGCGCGAGGCCGATCCCGGTGCCACCCGGCTTGGTGGAGAAGAAGATCTCGAACACGCGCGGGAGCACGTCCGGCGGGATGGCCGCGCCGCCGTTGTGCAGGCGGCAGCGCCACATGCCGGTGGAGAGCACGCTCGACGTAAGCGTCAGGTCGCTCGCTTCGGGCGCGGCGTCGGTGGCGTTGGCGAGCAGGTTGACGAACACCTGCGCGAGCTGCTGCGGGTCGATCGCGCACGTGGCGCGCGTGGCGCGTGTGCGCTCGAGCAGGATGGCACGGCTCTCGAGGAGCCCACGCTGACTCTCGAGCACCTCGTCCCACACGTCGTCGGGGTCGCCGGTCTCGAGACGGATCGGGCTGGGACGTCCGTACTCGAGCAGCGACGTCACCATGCTGTTCAGCCGTTCCACCTCACGCAGGATGCGCCCGACGTTCTTCTCGACGACGGGATCGTCCTTGACGCGGAAGCGGAGCAACTGCGCGGCGGAGGAGATGCCGAACAACGGATTGCGCAACCCGTGGGCGACGCCGGCCGATATCTCGCCGATCGCCTCGAGACGACGCTTGTGCTCGAGCCGCTGAACGAGGCGCGCTCGCTCGACGGCGGCGGCCGTCTGGGCAGCGACCGTGGCGAGCACGCGGCGTGACTCCTCGACGCGATCCGGCGCGAGTGGGCCTGACGTGAGTGTGATCGCGCCGAGCACTCCGCCATCGCTCTTCATCGGCGCCGTGAGCTCGATGGCGTCGGCCGAGGCATGCGACACCACCTCGCCGGTGTGGAGCGCCTCGGTCCAGACGGGCGTCAGCCGCGTGGTGATGGCCGCTTCATCGTCGGCAAAGCCCGAGTGATGGACGAGACGCAGTGCCGCCGTCTCACCGTCGGCCAACGCGACGGCGACCGCGTCGCCCGCCACGCTGCGGCGAAGCTGCTGCACCACCTCCTGAACGACGCGGTCGACGCTGATGGGCCGCGCCAACGCCATCCCCGTGTCGATGAGAACCTCGCGCCACCGATGGGCGTCGAGCAGCTGGCGCTCGAGAGACGTCATGAGCGGAATGTTACGAGACGGCGACGAGGGATGGAAGCAAAACACCGGAGGGCGTGACCTGGTTCGCCACGCCCTCCGGTGCGGAACGCGACCACGCAGCGCTCAGCGCCGCCGGCCCCCGCTCTTCTTGACTGCCTTCTTCGCGCCGCCCTTCTTGGCCGTGCTCTTCTTCGCGGCACCCTTCTTCGCGGCACCCTTTCTGGCCGAGCTCTTCCTGGCCGCCTTCTTCGCGCCTCCCCCTGATTTCTTCGCGGAGGCCTTCTTGGCGACTCCCTTCTTCGCCGCACCCTTCCGGGCACCGCCCGACTTGGCGGCGCTCTTCGTAGCCGCGGACTTTCTGGCCGGCGCGGCCTTCTTTGCGCCACCGCCGGACTTGGAGGCGGCCTTCTTCGCGGCGCCGCCACCCATCCGGGCACCGGACGCTCGCGCAGGCTCCTCGAACACATTGCCCCGCACGACGGCACTCTTGCCGCCCGGAGGCTCGGCCGTAGCCGGATGCTTGGCGGCCGTCACGGGCGTCTTGGCAGCCGCGTTGCCGGCGCCGACACCAGCGCCACCGCCGGCGCCGCCAGCAGCTCCAGCGCCACTCCTGCCGGCCCCTCCCGCAGCACCGCCACCAGCGGGACGGCCCGCCGAGCGCGGGGCGCGCGCTACGACGAGGGGGCTTTCCTCCTCCTCGTCATCGCCCTCGACGACCGGGGTGCCGAGCCCTTCCTCTTCCTCCTCGTCCGAGTCGTCAGTGCTGTCCCAGAGGTCGTCGCTGTCGTCCTTGTGGGTGGTCCAGCCGCCATCCTCTTCGTCGTCGTCGTCGTAGGACGACCCGCCGCCCCCGCCACCATAGCCAAGATCGTCGACGTCATCGTCGCGATCGGAGAATCGGAGCTCGTCGTTCACCTCGTCACCGCGCGGCATCACCGCCTCCTGTGGAGATAGGAAAGTCGGACCAACGAATCGCCGGCAATGCGGAGTGCAGGACGTGCGACCCGCGCGGCGCGCGCTGCACACCGTATGCCCTGCGCTGGACGATCGTCGGCATCACCGCACGTCACCCACGTCGGGTGTCGCGCAGACGACTTCGTGCATGACCACCCTTGTAAGGCCGCGCGCGGAATCCGTCAAGCGAATTCCGCGCGCTGGTGTTTCGCCGACGCGTAGTGCGCGATGCGCTGCTATGTCAGTCGCCGGCGGTGGGGGCAGGGGCGGGAGCGCGTCCGGGGATGGGCGTCGAGGTCGCCACCGCCGCATCGTGATCGCTCGCGCTGGTGAGCCGCGCGCTCACCCAGCTGCCGAGATCGTCGAGGAAGGTGTACATCACCGGCACGACGAACAGCGTGAGCATGGTGGAGGTGATGAGCCCTCCGATGACGGCGCGCGCCATGGGGGCGCGCTGCTCGGCGCCGGCACCGATGGCCAGTGCCAGCGGGATCATGCCGAAGATCATGGCCACGGTCGTCATGATGATTGGCCGCAGGCGGATGCGGCCGGCGGCGAGCAGCGAGTCCGCGCGCCCCTTCCCGTCGGCGCGCAGCTGGTTGGTGAAGTCGACGAGCAGGATGCCGTTCTTGGTCACGAGCCCCATGAGCATGATGATGCCGATCATCGTCATCACGTTCAGGTTGCCGCGGGTGAGGAGCAGGGCGAGGGCGACGCCGATGAAGCTGAGCGGCAGCGCCAGCATGATCGCCAGCGGCTGGAGGAAGGAGCCGAAGAGCGACGCGAGGATCAGATAAATGAAGACGACGGCGAGCATGAGCGCCTCGAGTACGTAGCCCTTGGTCTCCTCGAGGCTCTGGACGTCGCCGCCGAACTCCGTGTGATAGCCGGGCGGAAGCCCGAGGGCGTCGATCGTCTGCTGGACGGCACGCGCCACGTCACCGAGGGCGAAGCCCGGAAGCACGCCGGCGGAGAGGGTGACCTGCTGCTCGAGCTGACGCCGTTCGATCTGCTGCGGACCGACACCGGCGCGCACGTCCGCCACCTGGGCGAGGGGCACCATCGACGGCAGTCCGTTCGCACCGTTGAAGGTGGAGGCGACGGGCAGCCCCGAGACGTCCGCCGCCGAGGTGCGCAGCGAGTCGGGGAAGACGACGACCACGTCGTGCGAGAAGCCCTGCGGATCCTCCCACGTGGTGACGCGCGAGCCGCTGAACAGCGGCTGGAGCGTGGACGCCACCGCGCCGACGCCGAGGCCGGCGCGCCAGGCCTCCTGCCGGTCGACACGCACGTCGAGCTGCGGGATGTCGCCCTCCTCGCTCGAGTTGGGCTCGGCAACGCCGTTCACGTTGCGGACGGCCTGCAGGGTGCGGTCGGCGACCATCTTGAGGCGCGTCGGCTCCGGGCCCTGCACGCTCACCTGGATTGGCGGGCGGAAGCCGCCGAAGATCGAGCGCTGCCCCTGGATCTGCGGGCGCACGCCGGGAATCTGGCGCAGCTTGCCGCGCAGATCGTTCTGGATCTCCGAGAGCTCGCGCTTGCGGTCGTGCTTGAGCGAGACGAAGACCTGGCCCTGGTTGGGCGAGCCGCGGAAGCCGCCACCGACCGAGAGGTAGGTGAAGTCGGTCTCCGGCTGCTTGAGCAGGAAGTTGGCGATCTCGCGTCCGCGATCGACGGTGTATTCGAGGCGCGACCCCGGCGGGGTGCGGAAGCTCACGGTGAACTCGTCGCCGTTGACGTCGGGGAGCCAGGTGAAGCCCAGCTTCGGGAGGATCAGGAAGCTGGCGACGATGGTCGAGGCGGCGACGGCGAGGACGGTCAGCCGGTGCGAGAGCGCCCACCCAAGCCCGCGCGGATAGCGGTCGGCCATCCGCTCGAACCAGTCGTTGAACGCGAAGGCGACGCGACGGATCGGGTTCGCCTTCCTGCGCTGCGCCGCCTGGTGCTCGCCGCCGTCGTTGGCGCTGTGCTCGATCTCGGGATCGGCCCACACGCTCGACAGCATCGGATCGAGCGTGAAGCTGACGAACAGCGAGACGAGCACGGCGAAGGTGACCGTGACGCCGAACTGGAAGAAGATCTTGCCGATGACGCCGCCCATGAAGGCGACGGGTATGAACACGGCGACCACGGCGAACGTCGTTGCCATGACGGCGAGGCCGATCTCGTCGGTGCCCTCCTTGGCGGCGAGATCGTGCGCTTTTCCCATCTCGAGATGGCGTACGATGTTCTCGCGCACGACGATCGCATCGTCGATCAGGAGCCCGATCGCGAGCGACAGCGCGAGCAGGGTCATGGTGTTCACGGTAAAGTCGAACACCCACATGATGAAGAACGCGCTGATGATCGACACCGGCAGCGTGAGGCCGGTGATGACGGTCGACCGCCAGGAGTTGAGGAACAGGTAGATGATCATCACGGTGAGCGTGGCACCGAGCACGATCGACAGCTGCACGTCGGCGAGCGACTCGCGGATGCGGCGCGAGTCGTCGCGGATGACGGTCATCTTGATGTCGTTCGGCAGCTGGCGCTCGAGCTCACCGACCACGTTGCGCACGGCATCGGCGACGGCGACGGTGTTGGAGCCCGAGATCTTCAGCACCTCGAGCGACACCGCCGAGGCGAAGCCGGACGGATCGCTGATCTCGGCGGCCGTCCGGCGTTCTTCGGCGCCATCGACCACCTTCGCGACGTCACCGATACGGATCGGCGTGCCGTTGCGCACGGCGACCGGGATGTCGGCGAATGCGGCCGGATCGGTGATGCGTCCCGTGACGCGTACGAGCCGCTCGGTCGCCCCGCGCTCGATGCGGCCGGCCGGCACCTCCTGGTTCTCCCGCTGGAGCGCGGTGGAGAGCTGCGAGGGAGAGAGCCCGTAGGCGTTGAGAGCGACGGGATCCACCTGCACCCGGATCTGGCGCGGGTTGCCGCCGACCACGTTGACGCCGCCGACCCCTTCGATCGCCTCGATGCGCGTCTGCACGACCTCGATCGCCAAGTCGGTGATCTCGCGGATCGACCGCTCGTTCGACCGCAGGGCGATCGACATGATCGGCTGCTCGTTGGGGTCGAAGTGCTGGATGATCGGTTCCTGAATGTCCTGGGGCAGCTGGCGACGGATGCGCGCCACCTTGGCCTGCACGTCCTGCTGCGCGACGGCCACGTTCACACCCAGGTTGAACTGCAGGCGGACGATCGAGACGCCCTCGAGCGAGGTGGAGGTGATCTCCTTGATCCCCTGCACGGTGTTGAGCGCTTCCTCGATCGGCTTCGAGATCTCGCGCATCTTCACCTCGGGCGAGGCACCGGGATACGTCGTCTGGGCGACGACGACCGGGTAGGTGATGTCGGGATACTCATCGATGGCGAGGCGCTTGTAGCTGACGACGCCGAGCACGACGAGCGCCACCATCATCATGGTGGCGAACACGGGCCGCTTGATCGAGACGTCTGAGAGGATCATCGGAACACCTGGTACTGGATGGTCGGGCGCGTGGCGCCCGCGCGCCTACGGCCGGCGGACCTGCTGCCGCTCGGTGCCGGCGATCGTAACCTGCATGCCGCGGCCGAGGGTGCCGACGTTGCCGACGATGACCTTGTCGCCGTTCTGGAGCCCTTCGGTGACCTGCGCGACGCCGAGCTGCTCGTCGACGGCGCCGAGCTGGACTGGCGCGGGGTTCAGCGTCTTGCCGTCGATGCGGTAGACGAACGGTTTGCCGTCCTCCTGGCCCTGCCGCAGCGCGGCGGTCGGAATGGCGAGCACGTTCGTCAGCGTCCGAGCCACCACGCGTCCGGTGGCGAAGGTGCCGCCGCGCAGCGTATTGCCGGGATTGGGGACCTGCACGTACACCGTGACCGCGCGCGTGGCCGGGTCGATCGTCGGGCTGACGCGCGCGACCTTGCCGTCGAACCGCCGCGCATCCGCGACGAAGTGGACGACCTGGCCGGCGCGCACCGCGGTCGCCTGGCGCGCGGGCACCGCCGCGGCCAGCTCGAGCGTCCCGCTCCGCACGATGGTGAACATCGGCGCGCCGCGCGCGAGGTGCACGCCACCGTCGACGAGCCGCTTCTCGACGACGCCGCTCGCCGGCGCGACGACGCGCGTGTCGCGCGCCTCGTTGCCACTGGCGCGGAGGCGCGCGACCGCGGCGGCGAGCCGCGCGCGGGCGGTGGCCACCGCCTGCTGCGAGGTCTTGAGGTCGCGCTCGGCGATCGCGCCCGCCTTGAACAGCGACTCGTTCTGCTCGAGCGTCCACTGCGCGTTCGCCAGCTCGGCGTTCGCAGCGACGCGGTCGGCCTCGGCGCTCGCGCGGCTGCTCTCCTGCGCACTCGCCTCGAAGCTCGCGAGCAGCTGACCGGCACCGACCTGTTGACCCTCGCGCACGTAGACCTGCGTCAGGTCGCCCTCGATCCGCGAGCGCACGTCGATCGTCTCGATCGGGCGCAGGTCGCCGGTGAGCGCGACACCATCCTCGATCGTCATCGGCACCACAGTGGCGACGTCGCTCGCCGCGAGCGTGATCGACGGCGCTGGACGTCCGCCAGCGCCACCACCACCGCCACCCGGTCCGCGCGCCGCACCCGCAGCGCCAGGCGTGCCGCCCTCGCGGCCGCCCCCCGCGGGACCGCCCTGCTGCGCCGCAGAGCCGCTGCGCGTGGCCTCGGCACCGGGGGCCGAGCCGGCCGCGTCGTTCGAGCAGGCGCTCGCCAGTGAAAGCAGGGCAAGAGTCAGGGGAACGGCGCGGAGCGAAAGACTGTTCGGTCGCATTCGACTATCTCGGAGCCGGCGACGACGTCGTCATCGGCGGGAGCGGGATCGGCCGGCCCAGCGCACGCGCGAGGTCAGCCGAGGCGAGAAAGAGGTCGTACGTGGCGCGAGCCTCGGTGCTCTGCGCGGTCAGCAGCGCGAGCTGTGCATCGGAGACCTCGAGCTGCGTGGTGAGGCCGCGCGTGAAGCGAAGCTGCGCAAGCTGGAAAGCCTCCCGCGCCTCGCTCGAGTTCTGCTGGGTCGCCGCGTACGCGGCGCGTACGCGGCGCAGCTCGGCGCGCGCCCGCGCGACCTCGAGCGCGACCGTCTCGCGCTGCTGCTGCAGCTGCAGCTCGGCGACGCGATACTGGGCCTGCGCGAGCTCCACGTTCGAGTGCACGCGGAATCCGTCGAAGATGGGAAAGGAGACGTTGAGCGCGAGCTGCCGGTCGGAGAAGAAGCCTCCGTTCTGGCACAGGCGCCCCGCCGCGCTGCCGGGGGGGCAGTCTTCGGCCGTGAGCGCACCGCGCGAGCGCGGAATGCCGTAGCCGATCGGTGGAAAGGCGGAGAAGCCGGTCTGGAAAACGAACGCGAGCGTCGGGTAGTAGTCGGCGCGCGCCACGGTGACGCCGAGCCGTCGCGCCGAGACGTTCAGCTCGACCGAGCGGATCGCCGCGCGGTCGGGCGTGCCCGTCGTGTCGATCCGGGCGAGCAGCGACGCGGCGCTGGCCGAGTCGATGTGCGTCACGAGCGCGAGCGGCTGATCGACGGGCACGTTGAGGAGCCGCTTGAGGTCGAGCAGCGCGAGCTCGCGCTCGTTGCGCGCCGCGATCGCGACCGGCTCGAGGTTGGACCGCTCGACGCGGACGCGGAGCACGTCGTAGCGTGCGGCCTGGCCGGCCCGCTGCAGCTGCTCGAGCTGCGTCACACGGTTCGAGGCGAGCGTGAGATTGCTGTCCTGCAACTCGGCGATCCGCGCCGTGTAGAGTCCCTGCAGGTAGGCGCGCTGCACCTGCATCGTGACGGACGCACGCTGCTCCTGCTCGTCCTCACGCGCGGACTGGCGCACATCGTTTCCAGCGCGAATGCCCGCCACGAGCCGGCCGCCCTGGAAGATCGTCTGCGTCAGGTTCGTGTTGAACGTGTAGGTGTTCGGCTGATTGAACAGCTGACCGACCGCCTGGCCACGTGCACTTTGATAGACGTGAGTGTAGGCGCCGTTGAAGCGCAGCTGCGGCAGCGCGTTGGCGCGAGCGTTGGCGTATTGCGCGTCGGCAACGTCGATCTGGGCGTTCGCGAGCCCGATCTCGTCGCTCTGGCGAAGCCCCAGCGTCACCGCCTGATCCAGCGACAGACGGAGCGTGTCCGTCGACCGTGCGGGAGTCTGTGCGGCGAGCTGGTGGGAAGTGATCAGAAGGGCGAGCGCGACCGTGCGTCGCGCCCACCCTGCGGGGCGGCAGCTAAGGCAATGCATCGTGGAAGTATACGCCCTGCCAGGGCCCGTCGTTGGCGCGCCGGCGCCGGCGCGGCGAGTGTGACAGATTGGGTCGACCGCGCTCGATCGCACATCGCCGATCGATGCCTTCACGCGAAGTCCCGCGAAGTCCCGTCCACGCAGCCTTTCGTCGCCAATGCCCAAGCTTCTCGTCCTGTTCCAGTCGCGCAGCTCCGACGTCGTGCGTCTCGCCGAGGCGGCGGCGGACGGTGCACGCAGCGTACGCTTCGCCGAAGTCGATCTGCGCCGGCTCCCGATCTCCGACGACGCACGCGACGCACGCGACGCACGCGACGCACGCGACGCCGAGTCCGGCGGTCGTGGGCGCGCGCATCAACTGCTCCAACATGTCGACGACATCGGGCACTACGACGGGCTGATTCTCGCCGTTGAACGAGAGGGCGATGCGCTATCGAGGGCCCTCGGCGCGTTCGGCGACCCGCTCACGAACAAGGTAGGCGCCGTGATCACGCCGGCGACGGGCGCCGGGCGACGTGCCGTGCTCTGGTCCGTCCTGAGTCCGATGGCGGACCGTGGGATGATCCTCGTGCCCGCCCCGTTCGCTGGCGAGGGCGCGGGCGACGAGGAGTCCACTCGCGGCCTCGGAAAGCGCGTGGCCGAGGTGATCGGATGGGTGACCCATGCCCGCTCGCACCACCATCACGAGCACCAGCACGACCACCAGTCGCACCACCATCACTGAGCCGCCCGCCGCGGCGGCTACCCCGCCTGTTGGATCAAGCGTGCAGGTCGTCGATGAACGTCAGGGTTCTGCGGCGCACGACGACCTTCTCGAGGGCGGAGAACACCTGCGGGTCGAGCAGGCGACCGACGTGCGTCTGGAGGTGGTCGATCGCGTGCTTCTCGTCGAATGCCTCGCGATAGGCACGGCGTGACGTCATGGCGTCGAAGGCATCACAGGCGGTGAGGATGCGGCCGCCGATCGAGATGTCGGTGCCATGCCTGCCGCGCGGATAGCCGGAGCCGTCGAAGTGCTCGTGATGATCGTGGATGAACTCGAGCGTGTCGGGGATGTGCCGTAGCGGCTCGAGGATCTCCATGCCGATGCGTACGTGCTCCTTGACGTGCGCGTACTCCTCGTCCGTCAACGCGCCCGGCTTGTTCAGAATGTCCTCGCGGATCCCGATCTTGCCGACGTCGTGCAGACGGCCGGCGAGGCGGATGTCCTCCACCAGGTCGGCATCGAGCCCGAGCTCTTCGGCAACGGAGGCCGCCTGCTCGGCGACGCGGCGCGAGTGGCCGCGCAGATACACGTCCTTTGCCTCCATCGCGTTGATCAACGTCTCGGCGGTGCCGACGGTGAGCGCACGGAGCGCGGCCTTCTCCTTCTCGAGCTCCTTCGTCCGCAGCATGACTTCTTCGCGGATGTGGCGCTCGGCGTTACGGCGTCCGATCTCGAGCTGTCGACGGTGTACCGCACGCTCGACGGCGGCCTGGAGGTCCGGGAAGGCGATCGGCTTCACGAGGTAGTCCAGCGCCCCATGCGACAGCGCGGACGTCGCTGCGCCCGCGTCATTTACCCCGGTGAGCATCAGCACCGCGAGATCGCGGTCGAGCTCGAGTGCGCGCGGCACGACCTCGAGCCCCGACATCTCGGGCATGCGGATGTCGCAGAGCATGGCGACGAAAGACTCGCGCTGCAGGAGTGCGAGCGCGGCCGGGCCGGACGCACACAGCTGGACCTCGTAGCCGCGTTTCCGGAGGAAGCGGTCGAGCGCTTGGAGGATCGCATCCTCGTCGTCGACGACGAGGATGCGCGAGACGCTCGCGTCACCTGTCGCGGTGCGAAGGTCAGGCGAAACGGGGTCTGGCGCGAGCGTACGGGGAAGCAGAGCGGCCGTCGAATCGATCATACTCACAGGACGAGGAAGGGTTCGCTGGAGTATCGGACGGTCCACCCCGCCGCCTCAGTCGTCCACGAACTCCACCGTCACGGGCTTGGTGATCAACCCCGCCTGAACGCCGCGCTCGAGGAAGAGGCGCACGGCCTTCCGGCCGCGCTCGCCGTAGTCGAGCGTCCAGTCGTTGACGTACATCCCGACGAAGGTGTCGGCCTTTGAACGGTCGAGGCCACGGGCGTACTGCATCGCGTGGTCGAGCGCACCGACCCGGTGCTCCAGGCCGTAGGCGATGCTGTCGCGAAGATGGCGCGAGATCTTCCGTGTGAGCTCGGCGCCGAGGTCCTTGCGAACGACGTTGCCGCCGAGTGGGAGAGGGAGGCCCGTCTCCTGAAACCACCATTCCCCCATGTCGGCGACGAGGTGCAGACCGCGCTCGGCGAAGGTGAGCTGCCCCTCGTGGATGAGGAGGCCCATATCCACCTCGCCACTCACCACCGCGTCCTCGATCGCGTCGAAGGCGGTGAAGACGGGCACGAAATCCGGCTCGTAGAGCTGGAGGGACAGATAGGCGCTGGTGAGCGGGCCCGGGATCGCGATCCGCTTCCCCTTCACGTCGGCCCGTGCGGCGGGGTCGCGGGCAACGAGACGCGGGCCGTAGCGGTCGCCCATCGAGGCGCCATGCGGGAGCAGGGCGTACCGGTCGCTCAGGTAGGCGTACGCGTGGATCGAGACGGCCGTGACCTCGAGCTCACCGCGCATCGCGCGCTGGTTGAGGCTCTCGATGTCCTGCAGCTCGTGGACGTAGGTGAGCCCCTCGGTGTCGATCTTCCCGACGGCGAGCGCGTAGAACATGAACGCGTCGTCCGAGTCGGGGCTGTGGGCCACGTGGATGGTCGTCATCGGAAGGGGCGAGGGATCACTTCGCAGCGGAACGCGCGGCGGTGAGCGCGGTGTCGATGTCGTTCCTGTGCAGGAGGTACTCGGGGAGCGCCGCCTTGCGTTCCGCCGGCTCGGCGGCGAGGAGCCGCGCGTCCAGCGCGCGGGCGCGTGCGTCGCTCCCCTCCATGCGCGCGACGCGGGCGGCGAGGATGAGCCCGAGC
>JBJMNN010000197.1:0-3415 GCA_045804245.1 Gemmatimonadaceae bacterium
CAGCCCCAACAACATCTTCGCCGCGCTCGGCAGTCTCCTTTCGGAGGGGCGCGACGTGAACGTGCCGGCCGGGACGCCGCTCGCGGTCGAGCTGGAGCGCGCCGTGACGCTGCGTGGCCGCGGCCGGCTGCGTGGTGGAGAGGCGTTCACGATCTACACCGCACCGGAGCGCATTCGAGCGGCGCAGACCGCGCTCGCGCAACGCAACTACTATCGAGGACCGGTGAACGGCACGCTCGACGACGCGACGCGGCGCGCGCTGTTCGAGTTCCAGGTCGATCAGCGGTTGAGCGGCACGGGGAATCTCGACGGGCGGACCGCGCGCGCGCTCGGCCTGAACCTGGAACTGGGAAGCGCGGGGACGTCGATGTCGCCCGAGGATGCATCCGCGCTGCGCCGCGATGCGCAGGCGCTCGTCGCACGCTGGCGGAGCGAGCTCGGAAGCTCGAGCGTCGGCCGGCTCGAGCCGTCGCGCACGTACTCGCTGGGCGACGTCGAGCTCTGGTTCGCACTCTCGGCGTTCGCCGACAACGCCTCGATCCACGAGCAGATCGTCCGCAACGGCGGCAATGCCGACGCCACGGCGCTCGCCGGCCGCGCGCTCGCCGGCGCCGCGCGGCGCGTCGACACCGCGCTGCAGTCCGCGCGCGCTTCGGCGCAGTTGCAGAGTGCGTGGTCCACGCTTCGGCGGCCGCTCGCGCAGTTCGAGACCGCGAGCTCGAGATAACGCTCTTCACACAGTGCTCGGCGACCGGCGCGTGGCCATCGAGGCCACGCGCCGATCGTCGCATGGCGGGCAATTCGCGAGCGAGCTATGCTTTCCGCATGACGACCTGTCTGCCATGACCGAAGCCGTCCCCGCGGCCCTCGCTGGGTGGGAGAGCTTCTACGTGATCGTCGGCTCGTCGGCTGCCGCGCTCACCGGTCTGCAGTTCGTCGTCATCGCGCTGGTCGCGGAGATCTCGACCCAGACGTCGGGCGAGCAGATCGGAGCGTTCGGCACGCCGTCGATCGTGCACTTCTGCGTCGCGCTTCTGACGTCGGCCGTCCTCAATGCGCCATGGCGGCTGCTGCGGTCGCCCGCCATCGTCCTCGGCGCGATCGGCCTCCTGGGGCTACTGTACGCGGCGATCGTGATCCGACGCGCGCGGCGCCAGCAGGGCTACAAGCCGGTGTTCGAGGACTGGCTCTGGCACGCTGCGCTGCCGGTCGTCGCGTACGGCGCGCTCACCGGCGGCGCCCTTGGGTTGCCAGCGCGCGAGCACGAGTCGCTCTTCGTCGTCGGCGCCGCGACGCTGCTACTCGTGTTCATCGGCATCCACAACGCGTGGGACACCGTCACGTTCATCACGCTGCGGTATGCCGAGCGCCGACGAAACGACAAAGAACCGGAGCAGCGCTGACGTCTCGCATGGGGCGATGTGCCCCATTCGCGGCAGCGGACGACGCGGGTTGCTGGCGGGACGGCCCCGGCGTCTCATATTGGCGGACCGTTGCCCGACGCCGGCACGCTGACCGATCTCCCACCTAGCGTCTCCTCATGGATCCCCAACGATACGAGCAGCTCGTCAGCGAGCTCGAAGCGCTGGCGCGCACCAGGCCGGAGGTCCTCCGGCGCAGAGTACGCTGGCTCGTGGCGTTGGGGTACGCCTACGTGCTGCTGGTGCTCGGGCTGGTGGTCGTGGGCGGCGCTCTGCTCGTGTGGGCGTTCATTCATCTCCACGCGGGAGGGCTCATCGCCAAGCTGGCGATTCCCCTCGTCGGACTCGCCGCGGTGATCGTGCGGGCGCTCTGGGTGAAGGTCGATCCACCCGCCGGCCGGGTGCTCGCGCCGGGGACCGCTCCGGCGCTCGAGACACGCGTCGAGGAGATTCGTCGCGCACTCGATGCGCCGCGCGTCGACACGGTGCTCCTCACGACGGATTTCAACGCATCGGTGACCCAAGTGCCGCGACTCGGCGTGCTGGGATGGCCGAAGACGTATCTCTCCCTGGGCATCCCGCTCATGCTCGCGACCGACCCACGCGAGCTCGACGCAGTGCTCGGCCACGAGTTCGGTCACCTCTCCGGAGCGCATCCGAAGCTGGGGTTGTGGGTGTATCGCATGAGTCGCACATGGGATCAGCTCCTCACCAAGCTTCAGCAGGAGAGACGCTGGGGGCACAAGCTGTTCGAACCGTTCGTGCGCTGGTACGCGCCACGCACGCAGGCGTACGGCTTCGTCCTCTCGCGCCGAGACGAGTTCGAGGCGGACGCCGACGCCGCGCGCGTCGTGAGTCCGCGAGCGATGGCCGACGCGCTCGTCGCGCTCGAGGTGGGCGGCATGACGCTCTCCGAGCACGTCTGGCCAAGGATCTGGCGCCGTGTCGAGGAGGAGCCACAGGCGCCGGCGCGTTGCTGGTCGGCCCTCGTCACCGAGCTCCAGAGCAGCGTACCATCTGAAATGCGAACCGCGTGGCTCGGCAGCGCGCTCGCGCGCCGTGCGTCCGACAGCGACACGCACCCTTCGTTGAAGGAACGGCTCGCCGCACTCGGCGTCGGGGAGTCGGACGCTGCGTCGCGGGAGGTCGCGCCGACGGAGTCCGGCGATGTACGTCGCAAGTCGGCAGCGGAGCACTACCTCGGCGAGCTGACGCCAGAGCTGCTGGCGATGCTCGACGACGAATGGCACGCGGCCGCGGCCGAGCATTGGCGTGACCGGCACGAGGAGCTGAAGAAGAAGCGTGGCGTGCTCGCCGAGCTCGAATCGCGTGAGCGGGTCGGCGAGACCCTGTCGGCCGCCGATCTCTGGACGCGAGCCAGCGTGCTGTGCGATCTGGACGAGCAGGCGAACGCGATTCCGGCGCTGCGCGCGCTCGTCGCGCTCGAACCGGACCACCAGCGAGGGCAGATCCTGCTCGGACGGCTGCTGCTCACCGCGGGTGACGACGCCGGCATCGCGCATGTTCGTCGCGCCATGGCGCTGTCGTCGCGCTGGGCAGTCGTCGGAGCGTCCGGACTTTACGAGTACTATTCGCAGAACGGACTGGAGGAGGAGGCACACGAGATCGCTCGGTTCCAGCGTGAGCATGCCGAGGAGCTGCGTCTGGCGTCCGAGGAGCGTCAGGACTTCAAGAAGTCCGACACGCTTCTCCCGATGATGCTCCCACCCGCTCTCACGAATCGCGTACGCGGCGCGGTGCAGTATGACGAGCGCGTCGACCGGGTGCTGATCGCGCAGAAGGCGATCTCGCACCTGCTCGACTACCCGATGATGGTCGTGGTCGTCGTGCCGAGTCGCGGGCGTAAGGGCAAGAGCGACGTCATGCTCGCGCGTGATGTGCTCGGCCACCTCGACGACGACAGCTACGTGCACCTGCTCGTCGTCGTGGCGACGGGTCAGATGAGCTGGCTGCAGGAGCGGATCGAGAAGATC
>JBJMNN010000198.1:0-42053 GCA_045804245.1 Gemmatimonadaceae bacterium
CGGGCTGGGCGCCGCGGTACGGCCACAGATCGGATCCGCAGATGCAGCTCGCCGAGAGGCGGATGAGGGCATCGGTCGGCTTCAGGATGGTCGGGTCGTCGAGCGTGTCGATGCGCACGTCGGCCGCACCGTAGAGTACGGCTCCTCGCATCAGTTCTCTCCAGCAGGTTCTGAGTGGGTCTGAGTGAAGTGCGGCGAACACGCCGCGATGGTTCTGCAATGCAATGAAGCCCGCCCCGACCGTGCTGGTAGGTCGCTGGCGGCACAACGGTAATGAGGATCAGACCAGCTTGTCCGGCGTGACACTGCTTCCGCGCCCACTAGGCGCTGCACCGTACTGCTCGTCGCTCACCTGCTCCAGCCACTCCACCGCCCTGCCGTCGAGTGTCTCCTGGATGGCGATGTGCTGCATCGCCGTGTCGGGCGCGGCGCCGTGCCAGTGCTTCTCACCGGGCTCGAACCGCACGACGTCGCCCGGCCGGATCTCCTCGATCGGCCCGCCTTCGCGCTGCACGAGGCCGCGACCGAACAGCACGATCAGGGTCTGACCGAGCGGATGGGTATGCCATGCCGTGCGCGCACCGGGCTCGAAGGTGACGGCGCCGCCAGCGGCGCGCGCCGGCGCGTTCGCGTCGAAGAGAGGGTCGATCCGCACCGTGCCGGTGAACCAGTCGGCCGGACCCTTGTTCGACGGCCGCGAGCCTGCGGGCTTGATGTCCATGATCGTGCTCCTGTGTCGTCGATGTCGAGTCGCTCGGAACGTACGCTGCGCTGCGCGGATCGCGTGCCTCCGAGCGCGATCGACCGGGAGTACCGCCTGCATCCAATCAACCGTGCCGCGGCACGCCGATCTACTTGACGGCGCTTCACGCGACAGTAAGCGTTGCTTCATGAAGTCCGGCGCGCTCGATGGGATGACACTCTTCGTCGGCGTGGCCGAGGCGAGGAACTTCCGCGTCGCCGGGGAGCGGCTGGGGGGCCTCGCGCGCGACGGCCGTCGTCGAAACGAAAGGCGGACGCACGAGAGCCGGCGAGAAGGTCTCGCCGATCGCGAGGGCGGTGAGCTGTCGACGCACCGATAGGGAGTGAGTGTGGGTGCTCCACTGTCGGTCGCTCGGCACCCACCCCCACTGTGGTGGTACAGTGCGTATGTTCACAGCATGACAGGTGCGTCGGAATCTCGAAACGCGGGATGGAACGGGCCGACGACGAGCAAGGAAAGGAATGCGGTACAGCGCTCAGTGAAGAAGCTGCTGGACGCACTCGCCCCGGAGCGCACGACCTCGCGCTCCGAGCGTGTCCCCGCTCAGATCGAGCCCTATCGTACGCCGACAGGGTGTGTGCTGCAGGCCCCGACCGCCGCACTGAGCGTTGCGTGGTTTCCTGGTGCCGCTTCGAGCTCCGACCTCGGTCAGATGCACGTCGTCCTCTGGCGTGGCAATGTCACGCGCCGAGGTGGCGGCGTTCCGCGCGAAAGCGCCAGCGTGATTCGCGAATTGACGTTGCGCCCGGTCGAGCTCTCACCCGATGGGGCTCGCTGGCGCGAGGACGGCGACGACGCGGTATTCGATACTCAGGGTCTCGCGGACCACTGCCTGGCGTTGCTCAAAGAGCAGATGCATGCCGATGACCCGACGGGTTCGGCGATGCCAACGACCCCGCGCCGTCGCGACTGACGCCACGGAATGGTCGCGCCGTGCTACTTCGTCGCCGGCGTCGGAGGCATCTCGGACGGTGACTCGGGAGTCGCATCGGGACGCGGCTCGTCCTCACGCTTCCGAGCGCGCTTTGCCTCCTTCTTCTGCTTGCGCGCGATTTCCTTCTGGCGCTTCTCGAAATCGTAATTCGGCTTCTTCGGCATGCAGCGACCGGCCTCCGGGTGATCAGTTCTTGTGAGTGAGGAGTGCGGCTGTCTCAGTCCCGACGGCTGCGTGCCGCCTTGGCGCGAAGGCGTTGTGCCGCCTTGGACTTGATCTGTCGTGCTTCGCTCGGCTTCACGTAGTGACGGCGGCGCCGTATCTCGCGCAGGATCCCGGCCTTCATCACGCTGCGCTTGAAGCTCTTCAGCGCCCAGTCGATGCGATCTGTCTCGTTCAGGTGGATTTCGACCATCGCTCCGCCGCAAGGGTGAGATGAGGAAGCGCCGCCCTGCCGGGACCACACGGTACCCGGCAGCGCGGCGACCATTCGCTCCCTCGCAGGGCGAGGGAGGCGGAGCTCAACGGCCGAGCTTCGCGACGTTCTCGGCGGCGGGTCCCTTCTGGCCCTGCACGACGTCGAACTCCACGCGCTCGCCTTCAGCCAGCGACTTGAAGCCGCCGCCCTGGATGGCGGAGTGGTGCACGAAGCAATCCTTCTCGCCGCCCTCGGGCGTGATGAAGCCGAAGCCCTTGGTATCGTTGAACCACTTCACGGTGCCGGTTGTACGCATCGTTCTACCCCTTTACTGAATTGTATTGTGCTGTGTTCGGAGTTCGCTGCAACGGACCGACACAACGTGCTCGTGATCGAAACCCTCACGATGGGTGTGCCCGCAGGTACGGGACGACAGAATGCAAAAAGGGCCCGCTCGCATTCGGCAGGCCCCTGTTCGTTCGGAACTTGTCCACGCGCACGGCGCGTGTCTCGCTGAATGGAAGTTAGCGAGTAAAGGTGCTTGATGCAACCGCATCCCGCAGTCGCGCTATCGAAACAACAGCGGAACGAACTCGTTCAGGTAGGCGCGCCAGTTGGGCCAGGTGTGTCCGCCCTCGGTTTCCTTGTAGCTGTGCCGGATCTTGTGCCCGTCCAGCAGCGCCAGCGCCGCCTGCGTGCTCGGCAGCACGAAGTCGTCCTTGCCGGTGGCGAACCAGAACAGCCGGATGCGCTCGTTGATCTTCGGATCCGACAGCAGCGCCGCGTTGTTCCGCGCGAAGGTCGCCGCACCCTCCTGGCCGAACCATCCCGAGCTGAACACGCCGAGGTGGCTGAACTTGCCGAGGTTGGTAAGGCCGATGTTCAGCGTCTGCTGCCCGCCCATGGACAGACCGGCGATGGCGCGCTGCTCGCGCCCGGGGAGCGTTCGGAAGTTGCCCTCGACGTACGGCACCACGTCGCTCAGGAGATCGCGCGCGAATGCGTCGGGCACCTGTGCGCCGCCGGCACCGGGAGGCGTGTGTCCGGCGGGCATCACGACGATCATCGGCTTCGCCTTTCCCGCCGCGATCAGATTGTCGAAGATGAAGTTCGCGCGGCCCGCCATGAGCCATGACTGGTCGTTGTCGCCGGCGCCGTGCAGGAGGTACAGCACGGGGTAGCGCTGGTTGCTCGTGGCATAGCCCGGCGGCGTGTACACGTGCATGCGACGCGGCACACCGAGCGCCTTCGACTGATAGTAGACGGCCGCAACCTGGCCATGCGGCACGGGTCGCTCGGCGAAGAACTCGGATGCGGCGCCCGGGAGCTCGAGCAAGCTCCGCACGGTGCTCATGTTCACGCGCGGCCGGTTGTTGTGCGGGTCGGCGACGGCGACGCCGTCCACGTCGTACCAATAGATGTAGAGGTCCGCGGGCACCTGAGCGGTGAGACGCCAGACGCCCGAGTCGCCCTTCGCGAGCGGCTGATTGGCGAACGGCGCCGGGCCCTCGCTGCGCAGCAGGATCTCGGTGGCCTTCGGCGCGTAGAGCTGAAAGGTGACGCGACCGTCGGTGCCGATGGCGGGAGAAGTGAGCGTGTCCTGCACGCGTCGTGGGCGCCCCGCGGGCGCCTGGGCGCTCGCGGTGGTGGCGGCCGTGACGATCAGCAAGCCGGCCCACGCGGCTGGGTGCAGAAGGGTTCTCATGAAGTCTCCTCGTGTGAAGATGGCAGTGCGGCGATCGCGCGCGCGGTAAGCTCGTCCGTGATCAGCGTGCCGACGAGCCCTGTGCGCATCGCGGCGGCGATTACGGCGGCCTGAGCCGGACCGTGCGCGAGGGCAACCACATGTCGTGCGCGACGGAGCTGCTCGATAGTGAGCCCGACGACATGACCGTCGGCGGCCGTGCCGAGCATTCGGCCTCGACAGTCGAAATGCCGGTGCGCGATATGACCGAGCGACCCCGGTGCCTTGCGTGCGAGGGCGACGTCCGGCACGCTGGGAGCGATCTCGGTGTACAGCGTCTCGAGCTCGTCCAGCGCGCGCAGCGCGTCGTTGATCTGCGGATCGGACTCGAGGTTCCGTCTGATTTCCTCGCTGTCGACGACGGACGGCACGGGCAGGACCACGGCCGAGCCATGGATTCGGCGCGCAAGGTCGAGCACGAGTCCCAGGAGCGTTCGCTGCGGTGGTTGTGCGTGCTCCCAACCGACACCCTGCACCACGCGCACCTCCGACGCGTCCATCGGGGCGACCGCATCGATCATGGTGGCGAGGAGGTCCGCACCGACGAGGCCCACCGTGTGGCCCGCTCTCAGCGAGCGTGCGAGATCCGCTGCGGCGGCGACGCCGAGCTGCCGCCGGGTCGACTCCGGCGGCTCGTCGAGCGACGTGGGGACGATGCGAACCTCGCGCAGCGCGAATCGTGACTCGAGCTCCGACTCGAGCGCCACCAGCACGCCGCGCGGCGGGTTGACGACGATGCGCGCGATGCCCGCTTCACGCGCCGCGCAGAGCAGGCGCGAGACCTTCACGCGCGACAGGCCGAGCCGTTGGGCGATGTCGGCCTGCGTTCGACCGTCGATGTAGTACAGCGCGCTGACCTGCGCGAGGAGGCCCGGGCCGGTGTGCCCTACCGTCACGTAGCTCGACCATGTCGCCATCGCGATCACGCAGCGAAGTCGGATTACCGGTCGCTACCCTGCGACGTGGTCGTGACACTGGACACGCGAAGCATCCGCACGGGCCCGAGAAGTCCCGATGGAAGCAGCGGCGAGTCCGCGCGGAACGGGTCGAAGATCGCGAACGCATACTTGCGATCGACGCCCGGCTGCTTGTCGCCGATCAAGCGGTTCGGCCAGAGGTTGCTCACGCGGATCTCGACGTTGTTCGTCCCCGTCGTCACGGCATCGGTGACGTCCACCCGGAATGGCGGCCTCCAGGCGAAGCCGACGAAGCGTCCGTTCACGCGCACGTCCGCGATGTTCTTCACGGACCCGAGGTCGAGCAGCAACCGACTCCCACTCGCACGCCACGCCGCGGGCACCTGCACCGCTTTCGCGTACGTGCCGGTACCCGAGAAGTATCTCACTCCCGGGTCCGAGCTCGTCGTCCACGACGCGAGCTCCGGGAAGGTCGCGGTCGCCGGCGCGCCGAGGTTGGGCGCGAACGCAACCGTCCACGGTCCACCGAGCGTCGCCACGGTGGTCTCGATGCGCTCCGGAACGCGTCGCGACGTCGCCACGGCGCGGGCCCGGAACACGACGAACATGGCGTCGTTCGCCGTCATCGGGAGCGTCACGAAGGTTCGTCCGCCCTCGATGCGGTAGGAGGCCGGCGCGATGGTGCCATCGTCGGCGCGCCAGAGCTCCGGCGCCCTCCCCGTGACGCGGAAGCTGACCTCGCCGCCGACGGGACGATCGGTCGTGTTGGCGACGAAGTAGATCTCGCCGTCGCGCAGCGTGCGATGCACGAAGAGCAGCGTGCTGTCGCCATGAAAGTCGGCGTCGGGGGTGAGCTGCGCCGCGGCCATCGCGGTGGCGAACGTCGGGGCCACTTTTCCCGCGCCCGTGTCGCCGCCCCACAACGCATCCGCGATGCGCTTGAGCTCCGCCGGATCGTCGGACAGGCTCGGCGTCTCCACCGGCTTGTCGCCGACGACGGTGCCGCCGGCGCGTACGAAGTCGCGGATCTTTCGCAGCGTCGGCACGGTCATGCGACGCGCCGCCGGGTCGAGCGCGAGCACGCGATAGCTCGCACCGCTCGGCGCCGTGAGGCGACCGCTCTTCACGGTGAGCAGATTGCGGAGCGCGTCGCCGTTCACGAAGTCCCACGCGTAGCCGAGGGGCACCGTGGGCATCCGGCTCCCGTACAGGGCCGTCACGTTGTCGTCCTCACCGTAGAACCAGGCGACGTCCGCCGCGTTGCGGCCCTGCTGAAGCAGGTGGCTCGACCGCGCGAGGTAGCCGGTCCACGCGCCTGCCTGCTCCGCCCACGTCTCATGGCGCGTGAACCACTCGCCGAACGGGCCGAGGCCGATGCCCGGACCCGTGGAGTCGACCGGCTGATGCACCGACGTGTGGATGACGAAGCGATTCAGACCGTTCGCCATCATCCTGTCCGCCGTCGGCTTGAGCATCTCCGGCGAGATGCCATATGCGATGCCACCCACGGTGGTGAACGACTCGGCCGCCACCAGGTTCTGCCCATAGAGGTGCGCCACCGAGGCGCTCTCCTTGATGTCCGGCAGCACCAGCCCATTCGGGCGTCCGTACCAGGTGGCGCCCATCGGGATGTCGGCGCTCTTCTTCACCTCCATGCCGTCGCCGATGAAGGCGCGACGGACTTCGTGCGACTCTCCGTAGCGACCGAGCCCACGCGCATGAAGCAGTCGCGAAAGCTCGGCGTAGTGATTGTCCGAGATCAGATCGCTCAGGGTCCGGCGGAAATCCCAGAGAAATCGATCGCTGGCCTCGGCGCTCTCCACGATGCGCCCGGTCAGCGCGGGGAGCCACGGCTTCGGATCGTAGCCGCGACGGGTGGTGAACTCGGCGATCATCCGGTCGGTCCAGTTCGAGGCGGCCGCTTCGTAACTGTCGGTGAGCATGTAGCGAACGCCACGGTTGCCGACCATTCCGGGTCCGGCCGCGCCCGCGTAGAGGCCGAGGTAAGTCTCGAGGTAGGATCGGACCTGGTCGCGGTTCAGCTTGTCCACCTCGAGCCCCGTGCCCTCGGGCGAGGCGGGGCGATTCAACGTTCCGGCGAGCGACCAGCCGAGGCGCAGCACTCGCCACTTGCCGGCTGGCGGCGTCCAGTCGAGCGTGCCGTCGGGCCGCATGCGCGCGGTGAGATCGATGACGTTGCTCTTCGCCACCGCGAGGTCCGCCGACACCGACGGCGTCGGCATCGCGTCGAGTCCCTCGATGTGCGACCAGCCGGCCTTGTCTTCAAACCGGTGGATCCGCGCCGCGCTCGTGAACGAGAGCTCCGCGATCCGCTGCGCGCGCACCGGCTGCGGACGTTGACCGCCGCCTCCGAAACCGGCGAGGCCACCCGTCGGTGCCGGCGGCTGCTTGAACAGCACGCGGAAGAATCTCGCGGTGGTCGGCGGAAGCGCGATCGTCGCTTCGGGCGCGCCGCCGCGCGGAAGTTCGCCGATCGTCCGGAACGTCGTGCCGTCGTCGCTCACCTGAACCTGGCCCGCGGCGCTGCCTCCTCCCAATCCACCTCGTCCGCTACCGCCCGCAGCGACGATGGTGAGTGCGCGAATCGTCGCTGGTTGCGCGTAGGCGAACTGGACCCACGCGACGCTGTCGGGACCGAAGGGCACCTCCACGTTCTTGGCGAGATCCTTATCCTGGAGAGCGACGACGTCGGCTGCGCTTGATGCCGTGATGGTCGCCTGCGTCTCCGACTCCGCCGCGGTCATGCGGTACGCGACCACGGCAGCGTCGCGGTAGAGCGACGGAACGGTGAAGGTGGCGCCCGACATGGAGGTGTTCGGGACCGCGATGTTCTGGAACGTGCCGGAGACCGAGGGTGGTGCGGGGAGCGGACCAGCCACCGGTGCGCCGCCTTCGACCACGCGCTCGCTCCACACCAGCTTCTTCATCGCCTGCTCCGGCTTCACCCACGGTCCACCGGTCTCGCTCCAGCCGGGGGAGCTCGCGATGGTGAACTCGAGCCCGAGCGAGTCGGCGAGGGTGACGGCGTGGTGGAACTCCGCCTTCCACGCTTCGCTCATGAACACCACCGGCTTCTGGACGATGCGCGGCGTGTTGAGCGATGCGTCGAAGTTCTGCAGACCCCCGATTCCGACGCGGTGCATCCACGCCAGATCCTTGTCGATGCCGTTCCGGGAGACGTTGGCATTCATCCAGTGCCACCACACGCGCGGCAGCGCCGCGTTGGGCGGCGCGCGGAAGCCTTGCTCGAGCGAGGTCGGTGCGGTCGCCTGCGCACCGGCGTGCGCGCCCGCGAGGGTGAGCGCGCTGGCTGCGGCGAGCATCGCGTTCCGGATCGTGGTCATGAGACTCTCGTCGAAGGATACAAATGTCTGGGGGTGTCCTGGACGCGCGACTACGCGATGTAGCCGAGCGCGGTCCACAGCTCGCGCTCCAGCTTGTGCCGGTCGTCGATCACTTCGCAGTCGGTATCGATGCGCATCGTCGCGCGCCGCGTGAGATCGTACGGGGGCCACGCGGGCTGCCCCGCCGCGGCGGGCTGGCCGGTGCGGGCGAACGTGGTCCACAGCTCGGCGAAGTTGTGCGAGGCCTTCAATCGCTCCGGCCGGCTGCCGGAGAAAGGGCTCGGCGACTCGACGTTGTTGAACTTGAACGCGATGTCGGCCGCGTGCGGCGTTCCCATCGGATAGTCCGTACCGGGGAGCTTGGCCTCCGACTTGTAGCCGAAGTTGTACAGGTACACGGGTGCGCCGCTCTGCGCCGTCTTCCGCTGCGCGATCTCGATCGAACCGAAGCCCATCATCGCCACCGACTGGACGGCGACGAAGATGTCCGTCGGCGACGCGGTGGGCCGACTCTTCTGATAGGTCTCCACGATCCGCGTCGTGTTCGCACCGAAGCGTGGCTCGAGCTTCGCGCGCAGCCCCGCCAGGTCGACCCCGTATCCGCTCGTGTCCTTTCGCTGCCAGGCGAAGAAGTTGTACTCGTCCTCGTTCCAGCCGACGATGAGCGGCTTGTCACGTGAGATCGATGGACCGGTCGGGTCGAACGGATGATGCGGCAGCGTCACGCCGTCGACGACGGGGCCGAAGCCGCCCGCAGCCGCGGGCCGGTTCGGGTCAGGTCGCCCAGGTCGCGCGGTCTGATCCGGTGGAACGGGAGGCCATTGCGTCTGGAGCGTCAACAGGTCGGTGGCGCTGAGCTCGAGCAGCTTCCGCCACTCACCGCGGTCGAAGTTCGCGCGCTTCAACAGCAGCGCAGTCGTCTCGGCGGCGACCTCGCGGGTGGTCATGTGCACGCCCGGCCCGCTCTCGATCGACGCCTTGTTGAAGTACGGCGCTGCGCTCGGCATCGCGTAGAGAGCCGACGTCTTTCCGCCGCCACCCGATTCGCCGAAGATCATCACGTTGGACGGATCACCGCCGAACGCCGAGATGTTGTCGTGCACCCACTGCAAGCCATCGACGATGTCGAGGACGCCGTTGTTCCCGGAGCCCGCGTACGCTTCGCCGCCCAGCTCGTCGAGGTAGAGGAAGCCGAGCAAGCCGAGACGATGGTTGGTCTCCACCACGACGACGTCGAAGTGGCGCGCGAGGTTGGAGCCATCCTGTCCTCGGCTGCCGGCCGAACCCGTCACGTACCCGCCGCCGTGACTGTAGAACATCACGGGGCGGCGACGGCCGTCGACGGCAGGGGTCCATACGTTCAGCACGAGACAGTCTTCGGCCGGCGCCGGCTCAGTGGCGGTCGCCTGGCGGCCTGGCTGGATCGAGGGTGGGCCGAGCGCGAGTGCGTCGCGAGTGCCGGTCCACGATTCCAGTGGGGCTGGCCGGCGAAAGCGGCGGTCGCCGGACACGCGTCCCGCATAGGGGATTCCTTTGAACACGCTGACGTCGGAATTCCTCACGCCGCGAACCTTGCCGTGCCGGGTCTCCGCCACGGCGTAGTCGTAGATGCGGACGCTCGATGCACGCACGCCGAACGATCCGAGGCGAGGAAATGCCACGACCCCCGCCGCCAGCGACGCTGCGCCAAAGAACTCCCGGCGCGACATGTCCGTCATGCGGTCACTCTCGAGCGAGAAGTGTGATGGTGGGAGTCGTCATGCTCCGCCCGTGGGCGACACGCCGAGCTCCTGCAGCCGGCGCAGCACGCGCTGATCGTTGGGGCGCTTGACCAGTGCCGCACGGAAGCGCGTGATCGCCTTGTCGCGGTCGCCGGACTTCAGATAGACCTCCGCCATCGTGAGGTCGACGTCGGCCGAGTTGGGGTTGAGCTCCTGATTCATCTCCAGCAGCCGGATCGCGTCCGGCGCGCGGCCGTGCGCGGCCAGTGAGGTCGCGAGCTCGTTGATCGGTCCGTCGCGGAAGTCGTAGCGGCCGGCCACCATGTCGGCGCGCAGCCGGCGATAGCGCGCCATCGCCGAATCGAGCCCCGTCTTCTCGATCGCCTCGGCGAGCATCGCCTGGGTGCTCTGCGGCAGCGGCGAGCCGTGGTGGCAAGTCGCGCACGATACCGTGATCGCCGGCGAGTGGCGCTCGGGCAGCGCCGCGAGGACGACACGATTCAGGCTGTCGGCCATGCGGATCATGAAACGCGCAGTCTTCTTCGTCTGCTTGTCGTCGGCCGCGGGGCGCAGACGCTCGCGCGGCCCGGGCGCGCCGGCGGGCGCGGGCTCCGTGACGTGGCAGTAGGTGCAGTTGACGCCGAGCGCGCCCGTGAAGCCGCGCATGATGCCGAGCAGCGAGTCGCGCGGAATGTCTTTGGGAAAGACCTTGAGGTTCTCGAACTTCTCCGGCGGGCCGCCCGGCGTCTGCGCGTGCATCGTCGTGGACGACAGCGAGGCAATGATCGCGATACAGACGATCAGCGCGCGCGATACACGCGGAGAGTGGGAATAGCGATTGAGGGTCTGGCAGCTCCGTTTCACAGTCGCACCTCCTGTCGGCCGGCACGCAATGGCACTCGCTTCCCTGCCCACTCGAAGGCGCCGGTGACACCCGCGGGCAGCGTGACGACGCCGTGCACGCCCGCCGCACCGACGCGCTCGAGCATGACGTCGATGTCTCCGGCTGGATGCGCGACTCGCCCCTCCGCGCGCTTCAGCACGCCCAGTGCCGGCGCGATGCGCACGGTGCGGAAGCCGGGGCTCGCGGGGCGTACGCCGAGCACGGTGGCGAGCAGGCCGTAGTTCGGGTGCGCGGCCCACGCGTGGGTGTCCGAGCGCGTGGGCTCCGGATTCTCCGGCGTCGACGTGAGCCCGAGCGCGAGCATCTGCCGCCACGGCGCGAGCCGCTCCACGTAACGGTCCGACAGGCCGCTCTCGCGCAGCGCCTCGAAGACGTAGAAACCGAAGTAGTAGGTGGCCTGCGCCAGCGTCGTATCGGCGAGGACGCGCTCCATCAACGCGCGACGATCGGCTTGCGGCACAGCGCCGGTGAGCAATGCGAGCACGTTGGTGTGCTGGCTGAATACCGACGTATCCGGTGCATCACGGAAGAACCGCCGGTTGCCATCCCACGTGCGCGCGCGCACGGCACGGATGACCGAGTCGGCGCGCGCGCGGTATTGCGCACCGAGCCCGGGTGCGCCGACACCGCTCTCGAGCTCCGCCGCACGCTGAAGGGCGTACGCGTACAGCAGCGAGATCGTCGCGGAGTGACCATCGTTGGCACGGGGCGGCACGCCGCGCGGCCAGCGCGGCGACCAGTCCACGTAGTTCCAGTACGGCATGGGGCCGAGCATCCCCGTCGAATCGACGTGCCGCCCGTACCAGTCGAGGATGGCGCGGATGCCCGCCAGCCGCTGCCTGACGAAGGCGGCATCGTCGCGGTGCATGTAGTAATCGTGCACCATCGCGACGTGGATCAGCGAGAACGGCGGGATGAGCTGGGTCAGCTCCGAAGGATACCGGCTCGTCGTGATGCCGTCGGCGATGCGCGACATGTCGAAGTGCTCGATCGCCTGCCGCACGAGACGATCGTCGCCGGCGACGTAGAGCGAGATGAGCCCCTGGATGCGCGTGTCACCCACGTACTGGAGCTGCTCGTAGTACGGCGTGTCCATGTACGTCTCGTGCGCGCCGAGCCGGGCGCCGTTCCAGTCCATCGCCCACACGCTGTCGATCCACGCCAGGTCGCTGGTGAATCGACCGCGCTCCTGGAACGGATATGCGGTGAAGATGCCGTGCAGGTCGTGCACGGTGACCGGCTCGTCGGCGGTCTCGACGTCCATCTGCACGTAGCGGTACGAGCGCCAGAACAGCGACTGCGATCGGCGGTGCGCGCCGCCGTCGGGGCGAATCACGTCGCGCACGCCACGGATGGTGCGCCCCTCGACCTCGTTCCGATTCCCCTTCCGCCCCTGCGCGTCGAACAGCGCCTCGGCGTACGTGAGCGTGATCGTGCCGCCCTTGCCGCCGCTCGTCTCGAGCACCGGGTACGCGTTCGTCGTCCGCGACTGATCGAGCAGGACGCTCGCCTTCGAGTGCGCGGGCACGACGAAGCTGCCGGCACCGCGCACGAACTCGTCGCCCGCCGTGACGCCCTCGACGCGACGCACGCGCGCGAAGCGTTGCGCCTTCTCCTCCATCGGCGGGATGTTGCGGGGCATGAGCAGCCAGCCCGCCACCTCGCCGCCACCGGGCGCTCCACGCAGCAGCACACGGCCGACGATCGCCCCGCCCTGCCCGGCCCCCGGTGGACCGGCGGGCGGACCGCCCTCCGTGCGTTGAGCGGCTGCCGGCACGGTGAACCACGCCGCGTCGTCGTAGTCGCTCGCCTCCCAGCCCCACGGATACAGCGCGCCGTCCATCGCCTCACCAGGCGATGCGGCGTAGTAGCCGCGGATCTCGCCGAAGCCGAGCCGGACGAATCGATACGCGCTGTCGACGCGCAGCTGCCAGCCAGGCCCGCTATTGATCACCGCCTCGCGCTCGCTGTCGCCCTGGAGCAGGAATCCCGTGCGGTTGCTGTGCTGCGCGACGGGACGTGCCGCGCCCCAGTTCCACACCAGCGCGGCGACGACGTTGCGCCCCGCACGCAGCTGCGGCGCGACGTCGACCGTCTCATAGCGCCAGTGCATGACGTCGGAGCGCTGCGGACCCGACGACACCTCCTCGCCATTGACGTACAGTCGGTAGCGGTTGTCGGCTGAGACATGGACGACGAAGCGCGCCGGTTTCGCAGCGAGGTCGAAGGTGCGTCGCGTGTGGAACACGATCGACGAGTCGCCCGGTATGCCCGGCGGCGCGATCCAGCTCGCGGCCGGCGCGCCGGCAAACACGCGTGCCGCTTGCGGCTGTGCATCGGCCTCGCGACCCACGACGGCGCACGAGATGGGGAGAATGGCATACGCAGCGCGCCGTGCGAAGAGATGATGCATATGCGAAGTTGCCTCGAGGAAGCGCGCTGCGGCGCGCGACGTGCAGCGAATCATGGAATCGTCGGTCACTCGTCCTCGCACCCACGGCAGCGCATGTCTCCCCTCCGGCGTGTCATCGGTCTGCTGACGTTCGTCACCACTCTCGCGGGGTGTGCCGCACACCGTCCGGACGACGGAAGCGCTGCACGGCGCAGCGCCTCGGGTCCCATCGCACGCGAGGAGCTGGAGTCGGCTCGATACGCCACGCTGTACGACGCCGTGCTGGCATTGCGCGGCCGATGGCTCCGGCCGCGCGGGACGAAAACGTTCCTCGGCCGCCCGGTCCAGGTGCAAGTCATCGTGGACGACATGCGGATGGGTGGCGTCGAGGCGCTGCGCGCGATGACGAGTGACAACGTCATGAGGATCACCTTCATCGACCCAGCCACGGCGGCTCAGCGCTGGGGCGGGTCGCACGCGCAGGGGACGATTCTCGTCGCCACGCACGCCGACGGCGCACCAGACACTGAGCCGAAGCGTTAGGTCAAGCGTACCAGGTCAGTAACCCGGGTTCTGCGTCAATCCATTCGTCGTGATCTCACGCACCGGGATGGGATAGATCAGCATGTTCGCCGTCACGGCATAGGTCCCCGGATCGCGCCGGCCGACCGCATACCCCTTCAGGTCGGCACCGTGCGCGTTCATCGTTGCAACGGCGCGTCCCGACCGCACGAGCTGGAACCACCGCTTGTTCTCGAACGCCAGTTCCACGCGCTCTTCCCTGAAGACGGCGTCGCGGAAGTTCGCCTGTGACAAACCAGCGGCGAGCGCCGGAAGACCGGCACGTGCCCGCACCTGATTGAGGTAGGTGTATGCTTCCGACGTGCGCCCGAGCTCGTTCAACACCTCGGCATAGTTGAGCAACGCTTCAGCGTACCGCCAGACCTGGAAGTCGTCGTTCTGCCGGCCCGCCAACGTGTACGGATGCAGGAACTTCTTGACGTACGGGATCGTGTCCCCGATCGCGACGTCGGTCTCGGCAGGATTCCTCGTCGTGTTTACATACATGCCGATCGACGCCGCCTTGCGTTGGTCGCCCGGCTCGTAGGCGCGCAGCATGTCGCGCGTCGGAATGTTCCACCCGCCGTTGTTCGCGTTGTCGCCACCGGCGGTGAATGTGGTTCCCGACGTGATCGGGGCGAAGCGCACGGCGTAGCCGCTCCCCTCCCCGATGACGGCATCGGTGTACTGGATCTCGAAGATCGACTCCGGCCCGTTCTTGGCCGCCGGATCGAACACGCGATCGTACGCGGTGGGGGTGCCGCTGGTGACCAGCGTATAACCCATGGCGGTCACCGTCTGCAGGATGTTGGCCGCCTCCTGCCAGTTCTTCTGCCACATGTAGACGTCGGCCAGCAGCATCGACGCCGCGCCCTGCGTGGCGCGGCCCCGCTGGGCGGCAGGCAGCGCCGCGCGCGTCGGCAGCTTGGCGATCGCGTCCTTGGCGTCGGCGATGACCACCCTCAACACGGAATCGGCCGGCGTTCGTACGGAGGTGAACGCGCCCTCGTACGACTGCGTCTCCTTCAGGATGAGCGGTACATCGCCGAACAGGCGCACGAGGTTGAAGTAGTGCAGCGCGCGCAGGAACTTCGCCTCGCCGATGATGCGATTCTTGGCTGCCGCATCCGTGTACACGACCGGATCGATTCGGTCGAGGATCGTGTTCGACTGCAGAATGCCGACGTAGGCGTTGTTCCACCCCGCCACGGTGCTGTTGTTGTCGGCCGACGTCACGAACGTGTCGATGGTCTCTTGGGGCGAGGTCGACCGGTTCTGTACGTTGAACTCGTACGTCGTGTTGTCGGACCGCATCTCGGCGAGCAGCCACATCGGGCCCGTCGCGCCACCACCGTAGGTCGTCTGCAGAACGGCGTACGCGCCGAAGATCGCGCGTTCCATCTGGTCCGGCGTCTGATAGTAGGTCGTCGTGCCGCTGAACGTCTCGGGTTGGACCTCCAGCACGTTCTGACAGCCAGCGACTGTGACGAACATCGTGACCGCCGTCGCGGCGCGGCAGAGTCGGGAAGGGGTTCGCATCATCGCCTCACAAACCGAACTGTGTGCCGAACGTGAACGTGCGGGCGACGGGGAAGGCCACGGCGTCGTAACCGGGCGTCAGCGCCCCCGTCTGCCGATTGTAGTTGGTCACCTCGGGATTCATCGGGTAGCTCGAGATCGTCAGCGCGTTCTGAATGCCAAAGTAGATGTTGGCATCCTTCAGCCGCGCCAACGAGAAACGCTCCGGCACCTTGTAGCGAAGCGTGACGTTACGCACGGTGATGTTGGTCGCGTCCTGCACCCACAGCGAGCTGACGTCGCGGTAAAGCTGCCGACTTCTCGCGACGCCGGCGGTCGTCGGATGCTTCCCATCTCCCGGCTGGGAGGGCGAGCGCCAGCGGTTGATGTTGTCGCGCGTGACGTTGAAGGCGGGGTCGATGTTGTGCAGGTACTCGAAGAACCCCGTGAGACGCTCGCCGCCGAGCTGACCGGTCATGATGAGCGACAGATCGAACCGACCGAGCGCGACGTTGTTGTTGATGCCGAACGTGGCGTCGGGATAGGGGTTGCCAATGATCTCCTGATCGAGGATCGGCGTGATGAGACGGTCCCCGTTGACGTCCTTCATCTTCACGTTGCCGGCGATCGCTCCGGCGTAACCAGTCGCCGCGGCCTCCGCATCGGTCTGGTACAGCCCTTGGAACACGAAGCCGTAGAACATGCCGACGGGCTGGCCGACCATCGTGATGTGTGTCGGCGTCTGCTCACCACTCGCGCCGCTCCGGATGGGAGCGCCGTTGGCGCCCAGCGCCAGCACGATGTTCCGATTCATCGCGACGTTGACGTCGCTCGTCCACTCGAAGGAGCCGTGCTGCACGTTGACCGTGTGCATGGCGAGCTCGATGCCGCGGTTGCGCACCCGACCCGTATTTCTCGTCACCGTCTGGAAGCCCGACGAGGCGGGGACCTCGACGTTCAGCAGCAGATCCTTCGTGATGCCGTTGTATGCGTCGGCGGTGAACGAGATCCGGTTGTTGAACACGGCCATATCGAGCCCGATGTCGGCTTCCGAAGTCTTTTCCCATCCGAGGTCGGGGTTACCGAGGGTGCCTAGCGCCCGACCGGTGGCGAGGGCGTTGTTGAGGACGTAGTCGTTGCCGCTGCCGCCGTTGATGCGGCCGATGTAATCGTAATTGCCGATGTCGTTGTTGCCGGTCTGACCGTACGCGGCGCGAAGCTTCAGGTCGTTGAGCCACGAGAAGCGCTTGAAGAACGATTCCTCACTCAGGCGCCAGCCGATGGACGCCGAGGGGAACACGCCCCAGCGCTTCGCTTCGGCGAAGCGGGACGAGCCATCACGGCGAATCGCGGCGCTCGCGATGTACTTGCCGTCGGCGAAGTCGTAGTTGAGCCGCGCGGCATAGGACAACAGGCCCCAACGAGCCGACGTGAATGGATTCGCCGCGGCGAGGGCGATCTGGTTCGCGCCATTGAGGGTCTGGATGTCGTCGTTGGGGAACTGCGTGCCTGCGAAGTTTCCGCCGATGTCGCGGTTGGCCTGCACGCTGTAGACGCCGAGCAGCTGAGCGTGGTGCTTGCCCAAGGTGCGATCGTAGGTGGCCGACTGTTCGGCCAGATAGTTGAGGGAGTTGGCCTCGTTGTAATTACCCGTCGGGACGCGAGGCGGTGGGGCCAGGAAGGCGCCGAGCGTGGACGGCGTAAAGTTCGTCTGCTGCTGCTCCGAGAAGTCGCCGTTCGCCTGGCTCTTGAGCAACAGGCCCTCGATCGGCCGGAACTCGACCACGGCGTTCCCGAGGGCGCGCAGATTCTGGAACTTGTTCGAGAACTGCTTCAGGTACATCAGCGGGTTCGGGCCGGACAGAATACCCGGACTGCCGATCTGCGCGTTGAAAGTTCCGTCAGGGTTGTAGGCGGGGACGATCGGGCTCATGACGGAGGCCGATCCGGGGCTGCCAAACTCGTTGCGGCCATTGCCGCCGGAGACCGGCAGGTTTCGCAGTTCGTACGTGGGTGCCAGGTTCAGCGAGACGCGGAGCTTCGGGTGCGGGGTGGCGTTCACGCTGGCGCGCATCGAGGCACGCCGATAGTCGGTCGCCAGTATCACGCCTTGCTCGTTGAGCAGGCCGCCCGAGAGGTAGCCGGAGATGTTCTGCGTACCGCCGCTCACGCTCGCGTTGAGGCTGTGCGAAGGCGCGTTCCGGGTGATCAGGTCGAGCCAGTTGGTCGACTTGTCGGCGTACTGCGACGGGTCGCGGTACTCGACGGGGACGTCGTTGATCGTCGGCTCGCGCTTCTGGCTGTAGCGAACGGCGTCTTCGTTGAGCTCCTTCATGAACGTCGCGAACTCCACGCCGTTCATGACGTCTGGCAGGTAGCGCTTCGGCACCGTCTGCAAGCCGACGGCATAGTCCATCCGTGCCGTGGGGGCCTGGTTGGCGCCGGTCTTCGTGGTGATGACGACCACGCCGTTCGCCGCGCGTGAGCCGTAGATCGCCGCGCTCGAGGCGTCCTTCAGCACGGTGATCGAGGCGATGTCACCGGGGGCGATCTGGTTCAGCGGGTTGCGCGTCTCGGACGCGTTTTGCGCAATCGGGAACCCGTCGATGACGTAGAGCGGCTGGCTGCCGGCACCGATCGCGCCGACCCCACGGACCTGGATCTGCGGTCCGCCGCCGGGGACGCCGTTGCTCTGGAGCACTTGCACCCCCGCGACCTGGCCGGCGAGCGCCTTATCCACGCCCTCGACCATCTGCGTGCTCACGCGGTCCATGTTCACGTTCGCGACTGCGCCTGTGATGTTCCGCTCGCTCATCGTTCCATATCCCACCGTGACGACCCGCTCCAGCTCGATCGCCTGTCGGCGCATGGCAAAATCCGCCGTCACGACCTGTCCATCGACGACGGTGACGGTGCGCGTCTGCGGCGCGTAGCCGATGAGGTTGGCGCGAACGGTGTGCGATCCCGCCGTGAGGCCGGCGATCGTGAAGCGGCCAGCGTCGTTGGTAATCGCACCGAGTTGCGTCCCGACGACCGCGACCTGCACGTTCCCGAGCGGTCGATTCGTCGCCGAATCGACGATGCGTCCGGTGATGGCGCCGGCGACGAGTTCCTCGGTCGCCGAATCGACCGCTGGCGGCGGCGCCGACCGGTCCGCTGGCACGAGGGCGATGCGTCCGCTGCTCGACACCCAGACCTCCACGTCACTCTCGCCGAGGAGCTGGCCAAGGGCGCCGAGCACCGTCCCGTTCTCGAGGTCGATCGAGACGATCCGATCCGCCGGGATGAACGCGCGGCTGTACGTGATCGAGACCCCGGTGCGCGTGATCAGCGCCTCGAGCGCGTGCGCGACGGTGATGCGCGTGAGCTTCAGCGTCACCGGCTTTCGAAGCACCTCGGGAGCGCTCTCGGGGTGCACGGGCATCGCGCTGAGCCGCACGACGTACGCGGCGCGCGGAACGACGAAGTCCTGTGCGTGCAGCGGCGCACCGCGCCCGAGGAGCGCGATGCCGCTCAGCGCGCCTGCGAGGACCACGCGCGCGATCCCTGCCTGGTTCGACGCGCGCGTCCGCAGCGCAGTTGGACGGAAGACGGGACGGGTGTGGGGACACTGTCCCTCGAGCGGCCGACGAGTTGACGGCATGGTGCCTCCAGAGGAGTTCGTTTCGAAGCCGTGCAAATGCAGTCCGCCGCGACGCGAGGTCGCGGGTGTTATTGACTCCGCGGAGCCTTCCGAGGGTCGGCCCGCAGGATGACGTGTTGGCCTTCGACGTCGACGACGAGCCCCATCGTGGCGGCGACCTGCGCGACCGCCTCGTTCGGCGCGACGTTCGCGAGCGTGCCGGTGAACGGGAGATGGGCGATCGCCGTATCGGCGAGCGCCACGTCGGCCCCGTACCAGCGATGGAGATCGTCGAGCACGTCACCGAGCGGCGCGTCGTCGTAGATCAGCCGTCCCGACGTCCAGGAGAGTCGGGACTCGACGTCGACGGCACGATGCACGATCGACTCACCCGTGCTGGAGACGCGGCCCATGTCGCCGGCGCGCAGCCGCCCGACGCCCGCGACCGCGACCTCGCCCTCGCGCACGACGACCTGCACGGCGCTGTCCGCGGCGTAGCTCCGCACCGAGAACTCGGTGCCGATGTCGCGCACGCTCGTGTTGCCGGCGTACACCGTGAAGGGACGCGACTCGTCGTGCACGACGACGAAGTATCCCTCGCCCTCGAGATACACGTCGCGACGGGCGAGGCCGAAGTCGGCCGCGACGCGGACCTGGCTGCCCGGCGCGAGCCGCACGCGCGTGCCGTCCGCCAGCAGCAGATCCGAGCGCTCACCGGCACCGGTGACGTAGGTGTTCCGATCCGTCGTCGAAGGCCGCGCCTTCGGGACGCGGTCGACGAGCGTGCCGTACGCGAGCCCCGCGGCGAGAAGCACGCTCGCGGCGGCGAGCGTCCGGCCACGACGCCACCAGGGCGAGGTGCGCACCGGCGCGGCCGGCGTGGCCGGCGCGACGCGTGTGACAGGCGACGGATGCTCGTCGCTCTCGTACAAGCGGATGCGCGCCTGGAGCGCGCTCCATTCGAAGTCGACGTTCGGCGCGACGGGGCGATCGGCCTCGTCGTCCAGCCGCGCGACGAATGCCCTGAGCCGCTCCGCTGCCTCGGGGTGCGCCATGAGCCAGCGGCGCACGAGCGTGGTCTCTTCCTCCGAAGTCTCCTTCGCGAGGTAGCGGCCGATCAGCTCGGCGTCGATTCCGTCGAATTCGGGACGGTCAGGCATGGGCGGGTGCGGCGCGTCGGAGTGAAGAGGTCACACCGAGTGTGTGCCACCTCGACCTCCGACTGTTCCACCCTACCCTGCCATCGCTACTCGGCCTTCGTGTTCAGGAGCGCGGCGAGTTCCTCGCGGGCACGCATCAGGAGGTGCCGGACCGCCTGTGGCGTCGTGCCGAGCACTCGAGCGATCTCCGGCGCCGGAAGGTCGTGCTTCCAGCGCAGCGTCATCGCGAGCCGCCGCCGCTCCGGGAGCGCGGCCAGGGCCTTCGCGACCGCCGCGTCGAGCTCCCGCTCCTCGATGACCGCCTGCACATCGCGCACGGGAGCACCCATCGCGACGCCGATCACGTCGCCCGCGACGACGTACCCCTGCTCCGCGACCTGCGAGCGGGCAGCCCGGTCGGTGATGCGCGTGACCGTGCGCTCCGTGCGACGGTGCCGCAGGATGTGGTGACGCACGGCGCCGTACAGCCACCCCGCGATCGAGGACGTGACCTCCCACTCGCCGTGTTTGCGCCAGAGCGCGAAGAACACGTCCTGTACGATCTCGCGCGCCGTCTCGGCACATCCCACCTGGTGGTACGCGAAGCGCCAGAGCCCTTCGTGATGCTGCCGGAAGATGACTTCGAACACCTCGTGGTCACCGGCCCGCACCCGGTCGACCAGGTGCGAGTCGATCGAGGGCTCTTCGCGCGGCTGGAGTTTGGAGTTGGGGGGCACGACGCACTCCAGGAAGGCCTACCTCGCATAGCGCACGAGGCAGTGGGGGAGCCTTTGTGAACAGCGGTCCAGTAAACGAATTCTGTCCACGAACGTCGCCAACTATGGCTCGCGTCTCGATCCTGTCAAGAACGGGAGACTCGCGTGGGCGCGCGGCGGCCACAGTCTCGCCGCGCGCGTGATCTCGAGAGTGCACGGGCTCAGGGCAGCTTCGCCCCGGGGTAGCGCCGCTTCACGTTCGCCAGCGAGGTGAAGGCGGCGCGCTCCACCACCTTCGTGCTCGGTGAGTACGCGACGACCCATGCGCCCGGCTCAGGCGCCTGCGGAAAGCGCATCGCGGCGATGTAGACCTTCAGCTCACCCTCGGCGAACTGCAGCTCGGCGTCAGTGCCCTCCGCCGTGCCGAAGCGGGTCAGGATTCTGGTGGCCATTGCGTTCACGCCCGCGGCGGACTTCATGCTCTCACGCAACTGCGGGCCCGCGTGGGCGAACGCGCTGTCACCCTGGAACATGAGCACCCAGTTCACGAACTGGCGCGGGAAGGCGAGCGAATCCGCGGCGGTGCCCTGGGTGGAGGCGGGCGCCTCCTGGGCGCGAATCGCGGCGGGAGCCATGGGCAGCATGGTCAGGACGCCGACGGCGAGGACGAGTCGATACGATGCGAACATGAGAAGAGGCAACGAGAGGTGTGGGAAGGTGGGTACTTCCTGCCAAGTGCTTTGCATCATAAAGTTACCGTCAGTGCCGCGCAACCACTTCATATCATGACGCACCCCTCCACCGAATTCCTCGAGCTCCAGGCGGCTCTCGCCGGTGAGTATTCCCTCCAGCGCGAGCTCGGCCGCGGGGGCATGGGAATCGTGTACCTCGCGCGCGACGTGCAGCTCGACCGCGACGTCGCGATCAAGGTGCTCCCGTCGCACCTCGCGCGCACCGCCGAGTCGCGCGAGCGGTTCGTGCGCGAGGCGCGCATGGCCGCGCGGCTGTCGCACCCGCACATCGTGCCGATCCATCGCGTGGGCGAGGTGCCCGCAGCGCATCCCGAGCGTAGCGAGGCACCGGTCGTCTTCTTCGTCATGAGCTACGTCGAGGGCGAGACGCTCGGCGACCGGCTCCGTCGCCAGGGCCCACTGCCGCCGGCCGACGCCGCGCGCGTACTGCGCGAGGTGGCGTGGGCGCTCGCCTACGCGCACGGCCGCGGCATCGTCCATCGCGACGTGAAGCCGGACAACATCCTGCTGGAGGCGGGCACCGGGCGCGCGCTGGTCACCGACTTCGGCATCGCCCGCGGCGGTGCGGAACCCGCGCTCGATACGGACCCGGGAAAGATCATGGGGACGGCGCACTTCATGAGCCCGGAGCAGGCGGCGAACGAACCTGTCGACGGACGCAGCGACATCTATGCGCTCGGCGTGGTCGGCTACCTCGCGGTGAGCGGCCGGCTGCCGTTCGAGGCGTCGAGCGTGCCGACACTGCTCCTGCGCCAGGCTACGGAGGCACCGACCAGTGTCCTGCGCGTGGCTCCGGGCCTGCCCGCTGCACTCGGCGCCGCGATCGACCGGTGCCTCGAACGTGATCCCGACGACCGCTTCTCGGACGGGGAAGAGTTGGCGGCGGCGCTCGCGCCGGCACCGGATGCTCGCCCTGCCCTGCCGCCGACGCTGCGCGCCTGGCTCGGCGCACGCAATCCGCTCCTCGTGCCGTATCTCGGATGGTCGGCGGGATTCAGCGTCCTCACGCTGGGGAACGTCTACGCCAACGCGACCGGCAACGTCGGCTCGAGCTGGCGGGACGTCGCGATGCTTGCCGGGATCGCCTCAGCGCCGCTGCTGCCGATCGTCGGCTTCCACCTCAACCAGGCGCGCCGGCAGTTCCGCGCCGGTCACACCCTCGCCGACCTGCGCTCGGCGCTCGACGTCGCGCGGCGCGAGCGGGCCGAGACCGAATCGCTCGAACGCGAGGATGCGGAACCCACGAGCCATCGGATACTGCGGCTGGCGACGGTCGGCGCGGGGACCTGGTTCGGCGTCACAGCCGTGTTGCTCGCTGTGGGGACGATCCACGAGAACAGCGTCGGGCTCCCGTGGCTGTTCGTGCCTCTGCTCAGCACGATGGCGCTCGGCGCCGCGAGCAACGCGCTCGACGTGCAGTTCATTCCCACCAGGCTGCGCGAGTGGTGGCAGACCGGAATCCGCGAGCGCCTCTGGAGCGGCCGCGCCGGGGAGTGGCTCGCGCGCCGGCTCGGCGCGCCGGAGCGGTCACGGGCGATTGGCGCGAGTGCTTTCCGCGCGACCGAAGCGGCACTCGGCGTGGCTGCGGCTGAGCTCTTCGCCGCGCTGCCGAGCGCGTACCGCGAGCAGCTACCCGAGCTGCCCGCGACCGTCGCGGCGCTCGAGGCGCGGGCCGCCGAGGCGCGGGCGGAGCTGGATGAAATCGCGGCGCTCGCATCGTCGGGCTCCGGCGACACTTCGGCAGGCTCAGGGCAAGCTGCCGATGTGCTGGAGGGACGACGCGAGGCGGCCGCGGCGCATCTGGCGAAGAGCGTCGCCGCGCTGGAAGGAATCAGGCTCGACCTACTGCGACTCCACGCCGGCGCGAGCGATCTGGCGCCCCTCACGACGCTGATCGATGCGGCGCGCGGGCTCGGCGAGGACGTCAGCCGGCTCGTCGAGGCGCAGCGCGAGGTGGACGACGCCGTGGCGCGGCGCCGCCTGGATGCAGACCGAATCCCGACGCCAAGCTGACGCGATGCAGAGCAGCAGACCGTCTGCGGTGAGCCGGACCTAGACGGTTTCTCGGCGGCGGCATCGTCAAACGACGCCACGTCATCATGGCACCTCGTCAGCTCGCGTTCCCTAACGCAGCACGCTGATCGGATCGACGCGGGTAGCCCGGCGCACGGGTCCGAGCAGGGCGAGTGTGCCGCATGCGATGAGCGTGAGGACCACTGCCGCAAGTGTCATCGCGTCGAAGGGCTGCACGCCGTAGAGTAGCCCACGCACCGCGCGCGCGACGACCGCGATACCGCCGGCGCCCGCGACTAGACCGACCAGCATCCACACGCCGCCCTGCACGAGCACCAGGGTCGCGATCGCTCGGCGGCTGGCGCCGAGCGCGATGCGGACACCGAACTCGCGCTCGCGCGCCGCAGCCATGCTCGCGAACATCGCGTACACGCCCACCGAAGCGAGCATCAGTGCGAGCGCGCCGAACGCGGTCATCAGCATCACGGGCAGGCGGCGCGCCGAGAATCGGTCGGAGACGATCGCCTCGAGCGTACCCGCGTCGCGCACGGGCACCGAGCGATCGACTTCCGCGAGCTCGCGGCGCGCGGCTGGGAGCAGCGCCAACGGATCGCCGCGCGTCCGCAGGAGGAAGACCGGTCCGTTCCATGGCGCCTGACGGATCGACATGTAGAGCTCCGGCTCCGGCTCGGCACGCGCCGGATCGTGGCGCACGTCGCCGACGACGCCGACGATCGTCATCGGCGGCGCGCCCGGCTCCGGGTCGAGGCGGATGCCCGAGCCGACTGCGTCGCCGTTCGGCCACCACCGCCGCGCCATGCTCTGGGTGATGATGATCGCGGGCGGGCCGTCGAGACGATCCTCCGGCCCGAACGCGCGACCGTCGTGCACCGGGATGCCGAGAGTGCGAAAGTAGTCGTCCGAGACCGTGCTGTAGAGCGCGAGCGGCCGGTTGGCGGTGGAGGGCGGCAGGTGCGCGGGCGAGAACTCGTTGTGGGCGTTCACGCGCGTCGGAAGCGCGCCCGTGGTCGCGACGCCGATGACGCCCGGCAGCGCGCGCAAGCGCGCCTCGTACTGATCGATGAAGCGGACGCGCGCCTGTGCGCCCGAGTAGCTGCGGCGCGGGAGCTCCACCGCCACGGTGAGTATGCCGCCGGGGAGGAGCCCGAGCGGTGCGGCAGTCATTGCCCAGAGGCTGCGAGCGAGCAGGCCGGCCCCCGCGAGCAGGCTGACGCAGAGCGCGATCTGGCCGGCGACGAGCACTCCGCGCAGGTAGCGTGAGCGACGGCTCTCGCTGATGCCGCGCGACTCGTCGCGCAGTATGCCGCCCTCCACACTCGCTCGGCTCACGGAGAATGCGGGCACGACGCCGAATGCAAGCCCGGTCGCGAGCGCGAGCACCGCGGTGACGAGCAAGGCGCCGAGGTCGAGCGAGAGGTCGGCGTAGGCGGGTAGCGCACGGAGCGCGAGCCGGCGGAGTATGGCGAGCCCGCCGAGCGCGAGCAGGACGCCCGCCGCGCCGCCGGCGATCGCGAGCACCATGCTCTCGGTGAGCAGTTGCCTGACGAGACGCCCCTGCCCCGCGCCGATCGCGACGCGCACGGCAAACTCACGTCGGCGAGAGATGGCGCGAGAGAGAAGCGCGCCCGCGAGATTGGCGCAGGTGATGACGAGCACGAGCCCTGCGCTCGCCATGAGCACGAGCAGCGGCGTGCGCGTGTCGCCGACCATGTCCTCGCGCACCGGGATCACGCGCATCGTGGAGCGGCTGTCGTAGAGCGGATGCTCGCGCGCGAGGTCGGCCGCGAAGGCGACGACCTCACGCTGCGCGACGGCCGCGTCGACCCCAGGCTTCAGCCGCGCGACGACGCCATAGTTCTGCTGTCGCCGCGCGCGAACGGGATCGCGCAGCAGGGCTTGCAGGTTGAGCGGCAAGTAGAGCTCGACGTCGCTCACCGGACCGACGAAGCCGCGCGGGAGCACACCCACCACGGTACGCGGGATCCCGTTGACGCGGATCTGTCGGCCGACGGCGCCGGCGTCGCTCGCGAACAGCTTCTCCCAGAGCTCGTGCGTGAGCACGACGCTGTACGCGGTGTCGCCGACGGCGTCGTCGTCGCGGAGTGCGCGGCCGAGGGCGACCGGAGTGCCGAGCGTCGCGAAGAGTGCCGGCTCCGCATATCCGGCCTTCAGCACGCGGGGCCCAGCGTCGCCCTCGAAGATCGCGTCGCGTGCCTGGCTCTCGAATGCGGCGACGTGCGTGAAGGAGCGCTGCCGCGTGTCGAGGTCGGCAATGGTGCCCGCGCTGAGCGGCGCACGCGCCATCGGGCCGTCGATCTCTCGACCATAGAGGCGCACGAGCCGGTCGGCGTCCGCGTACGGCAGCGCGTCGAGCAGCACCGACTTCACCACGCCGAACACTGCCGCGTTCGCGCCGATCCCGAGCGCGAGCGTGATGATGGCGAGCAGCGAGAAGAGCGGCGTGCGCAGCGCGGAGCGTGCGCCGTAGCGCAGATCCTGCCACAGGTCTTCGAGCCACTCGAGGCGACGCCGCTGCATCGCGTGCTCCCGGTCGATCGCACTCATGGTCCTTCTCCACTGGTGGGTGTCACCGAACCGGCGCAGCGCCTCCTCGTGTGCCGCGGCCGGCGTGAGGCCGCGGCGCGCAACGAGCTCGGCGGCATGCATCTCGAGGTGGAACGCGATCTCGTCGTCGATGTCGGAATCGATCGGCGTACGCCGCGTCGCGAGTCGGAACACGCGGCGGATGCCGTGCGGCAATGCCGGCTCGCGCTGGCGTCCGCCGCTCATGTGGTGCGCAGCGCCGCGAACACCGCCTCGGCGTAGCGCGTCCAGCTGGCGGTCTGCGCGGCGAGCTGCTTCCGACCCACGGCGTTGAGCGCGTAGTACTTGGCGCGACGGTTGGCGTCCGAGACGCCCCACTCGCTCGTCAGCCAGCCGCGCTTCTCTAGGCGGTGCAGCGCGTGGTAGAGTGCCCCTTCCTCCACCTGGAGCGTGCCGTTCGTGATGTCCTCGATCCAGCGGGCGACGGCGTAGCCGTGGCGCGGCCCCCAGATGAGGGCCTTGAGGACGAGCACGTCGAGCGTGCCTTTGAGGAGGTCGAGGCTGTCGTTGCTCATGGCGAGAGCACGGGTCGGGCTTCTCCCCTGAATCATTCTTGGGAGAGGATGATGTGGCCTGGGGGCGCCGCCGTCAAGCGCCCGCCTCCTCCGTGATCGTGGCCGCGCCAGCCGCGACCTGTCCGCGGCCGTTCACGAACTCCGCGTCATCGACGAACAGTGCGCCGATGGCGTTGCCAACGATGGAGGTCGGTCTCGTCGATCAGGGAGTCGTCGACCGCGGCCCATAGCCCGCGACCGGCGTGCCGTCCGCGGCGAGCTTCCCCACCGACCACAAGAGTCCGCGTGTCACGAGATCGAGGTAGACCGAGTCGGCCATCGTCCGGTTGTTGTGCCCGATCGTGGACGCGAAGACCTTCGCTTTCCCGTAGGTGTTCGTCCACACCACCGGGAAGTGCTTCTCGCTTTCGATGCTCCACGCCTGCACGAGCGGTGTCATCGTCGGCCAGGACTTGTCGATGTTGTACAACTCGTCGCTCCCCGGGCCCCACTCTTTCGGAAGACTCTTCACGATCGGGTTGTCGGGGGCGAGCCGCTCCAGCCGTGGGAACTCCCGCTGGGTGTCGTGCCGCATGCTGGCCACGCCCATGAGCTCGCGCCACGCGTCGGTGGTGGAGCGACGATAGCTGTGCGTCGCGCCGTGCAGGATGACGGCCGCGACTCCCTTGTCGCGGTGGGCGTGCGCGATCCGCTCGATCCACGCCGGATCGACGACATACGAGAACGACATGTTGTAGACGACGACGTCGAACGAGTCGGCCCACGCGGTGGTCTGGTGGCGATGGATCAGCATCTTGGTCGACGTGTCGGCGGTGTGATCGATGGTCCAGACGATGTTGGTGCGCGCCGCGATGCCGGGCGGGACGATCTTCTCCTGCCCCTTGAAGTCGTGGAAGCCGCCGCCCGTGATGTAGAGGGCGCGAATGGGGCGCGCCTGTTGTGCCGCGATGGTAGAGGTGGCGAAGAGGCAGAGGATGAGAAGCAGGGTGCGGGCGCGTGACGTCATGATCTCGAGTCGTAGGAAAGTCGGATGTGGCGATCGCGTCTCAACTTCTCGCTCGGGTCGAAGTCCTGCTAGTCGTGCGCGCGCCAGCGCATCGCACAGCGTCAGTATCCACAGCCGGCGCCAGCACTTTATTCGGCTGCGAGGAGGAACCATGGCGTTGCCACGGCGTCCTTCACGCCCGCGCTGCCGCAGTGCTGCGACGAGGTGGTCCCCTGCGGATGACCCACTCCGCGACGACGAGGTTGATCACCCATCCGGCGCCCATCAGCACTGCCCGACTCGACTCACCGGGCTTGCCGACGAAGATGAACCAGGGGAGATGCGTCAGCACCTGCGTCGCGGCGCCCATGCCGATCGCGTACGCACGCGTCATCCACGCGCCGTGTGCCACGAAGTCGCGCCGTCGGATCGCATCTAGGGCAAGCACGATCGAGGCGAGCATCGCCGAGCCGAAGAGGAGGCGTTCGAGGTACACGAGCTCGCCGTCGCCCTCGGGCCAGGGATAGAAGTGCGCCATCCACAATCCGGTCAGCGCCGCCACCAGTCCGCAGAGGGCCAGCACCCGTCCTGCCGCGCGGTGCCACCCGCGCCGGCGCCGCCGAAATGACGGGGCAAACTGGAGTGCGCCGAAGATGCTGTACGGGATGACGCCGAGGATGTGGAGCACCACCGGCAGCGGCTGCGCGAAGAAGCGTGCATTCGCCGCGGTGACCTCCGCGCCGCCGGCCAACTGCGCGAGCCTGATCGCGCCGAAGGTGGCCGGTACGAGGCTCAATACGATCAGCATCGCGGGGACGAGCCAATCGGATCGCCAGGAGAGTGTCGTCGCACGCATGACCATCCTGGTCATGATGTGGCGCGGCGCACGATCATGAACGGCGCCTGGTGAGCCGCAGCCCGAGGATGGCGACGACGTCGTTGCGCGTCGCCGATGCGCCGGCGCCGGCGAGCGGCTCGAAGCGGGTCATGTAGTCGCGGACCTCGAGCCTCAGGTGAACGCGTCCTCTGGCCAGCTCACTCCCGAGTGCGCCGTAGCCCGCGAGGTTGTGGGTCGCGTCGACGTCCAGGCTGCGATAGTTGTAGCTGCGCGAACCCGCACCGACGCCGACGAATGGCGTGAGGGTCATCGTCTCGCCACCGACCAGACGGGGAGTGCGCGCCTCGGCACCGACATCGTAGGTGAAGACGTCGAGCTTGGGAGAGCCGGCCGAGGCGAGGTCGCGGCTGCGCGCCCAGCCCACCATGGTCGTGATGGCGAACCGTGACCGCATGACGTAGGACAGCTGCGCAGTCGACAGCGGCGCGTCCTTCAGGACGTTTCGCTGCACGCCCGTGGGCACCAGAGCGCCGGTGGAGAACAGGAGCTCCCAGCCATTCTGGTTGGCGGGAGCGCTCTGTGCACGTGCGGTGTTCGCCGAGGCGAGGAGGACACTGACGGCGACGGCGGAGAGAACGGCGGGGGAGAGAGGGGCGCGAAGCATATCGTGGCCTCGAATTCGATGTCGTCGAGTGGAGCACCAGGTCCATTGTGTGGATGGTGCAGATGCATTAGTGTATGACATACACTAATGAGTGTATGGTATACGCAGTTTGTGCTCTGTCAAGGGATATGAGGGAGCGATGGCCGAAAACATCGAAGACCTGCGGCGGCGCAGTGCTCTCCTCTGGGAGAATGGAGCGGCACGTCCCACGCGCGGCCCGAAGCGGACATTGAGCGCCGAGGACGTGGTGCAGGCCGCGATCGGGATCGCCGACCGAGAGGGGCTCGCCGCGTTGACGATGCAGTCTGTCGCTCGGGAGCTCGGATTCACGACGATGGCGCTGTACCGCTACTTCCCCAACAAGGACGCGCTCATCGATGCGATCGTCGATGCGGCGATGGGGACGCCGCCGGAGAGAACGGGGCCGAAGAGGGAATGGCGCGACGAGGTGTCGCGATGGGCCCACGCGAAGCGCGCGATGCTGATGTCACGCCCCTGGCTGGCCGAGCTCCCGTTCGTCGCCGCGCCGCACGGACCGAACTGGCTGAGCTGGCTCGAAGGCGCGGTCGAGGCGCTGTCGCTCACCCGGCTGGGAGCGGTCGACGTGTTCGACATGCTGCACGTGCTGGACGGCTACGTGCGCGGCGGCTCGGACACGTCGATCTCCCTGGCGAAGGCGAGAGCCCGCGGCATGTCGGACGAGGAGTGGGGCGCATCGGTCGCGGCCGATCTGATGCGGGCGATCGGCGACCCGCGGTACCCGGTGCTTTCGACGCTGCTCGTCACCGGACGCGAACGTCCAGGGGCGCTCACGTCGAGTGGACTGATGGCTGCGCTGGACGAAGGGTTCGACAACGGGCTCCAGCGCGTACTCGACGGAATCCAGTCTTACATCGAGTCGCGCCCCACCGCGCAGGGGCGTCGGACACGGACCGCGACGGCACGACGCCGCGCTCCGCGATAGCGCTACTGCGGCGAGGGCGCGGTTTTCGTACCCGTCGCCGGCAGCTGTCGAGTGAGGTGCAGCGACAGCGACCCGATGAGCGCCACTCTGCTCTGCATCTGGACGAGGAGATGGCGCTCGTCGTCGCTGAAGAACAGCTCGGCCTCGCCGCCCTCGCCGAACAATCCCGAGGTTTTGATCGTCGGACGCACGACGACCGTCTGGAACGTGCCGGCGGGTACCGTGACCGACTCGCGGCGCAGGACGCGGAGTACGATTGGGTTCGCGTCCGCCTTGAAGTAGCGGTCGATCGTGTAGGTGTCGCCGACCTTGAGCGGGAGCGTGCGCGCGAAGTAGACGACCGATACGTCGTCGAGCGGCCGGTCCGTGGAGAGCGCGAGCGTCTCGCCGGTGTCGGCGCGCCGGTACTGGCGGCGCTCGGGCGACATCGCGTAGTCGCGCTGGCGTCGGCTACCCAGCTCGCGCTGATCCTGCACGAACCGCCGTGAGAAGAGATTCGATCGTTCCGTCCACGATGCGGCGTCAACCCAGGACTCGAAGCGATCGTCGATCCGCGCGGGGCCGAGCCCGCCCTCGATGCGGAGCACCGCATGATACGTATCGTGGCCGTCGACGACCTCTCGGCCGACGAGCTCCATCACGCCGGTGCCGGCATCGAGCGGGCCGACGCTCACCTGATACTCGGCGCGCTCCAGCGGTGCCGACTGCGCGCCGGCCGGGAGTGAGCCCAGGGTGAGGAGTGTGGTCGCCGCGAGCGCAAGTCGCACGTTCGACCGAGTCATGTTCGTTCCTGCAATCGCCGCTACCTCCCTGTCCAACGATCGTTCGCCGCGTTGGCGTCCATCCAGATTCCAGGCTCCAGCGTCACCGACTGCACGGGCTTTCGTGATGGCAGCGTGACGGTGGCGCGATGCGGGTTCGTCTTCCAGATGGCCGACGTCTGGCGCAAGGAATCGGCCGTGCCGTCGGCGTAGTGCACGACGACGGTGACGGGCGCGGGGATCCCGCCGACGTTGTCGAGCGCCACGCTGCGCCTGGTACCGGTCGCCGTCACGCTCGAGATGCCGACGTCGATGTAGCCGTTCTGCATGAACCAGCCTTGCCAGAACCAGTCGAGGTTCCGGCCGGTCGCGTCGTTGAACGTATTGAAGTAGTCCCACGGCGTCGGGTGCTTCCCGTGCCAGCGCGCGATGTACTCGTGGAGCGCGCGGCGGTACAGCGAGTCGCCGAGCATCTCCTGCAGCGCGAGGTAGCCGAGTGCGGGCTTGCCGTAGCCGTTGTCGCCGGTGCTGTTCGGCGTGATGATCGCGAGATCCTCCGTCGGTGATCCATTCGTCGCCCAGTTCCTCACGCGGAACTGCTTGAAGAACGAGTCGGACCTCTGGCGGCCCATGTTGGCGACGTTAAGCAGATACTCCGTCGCGGTCGTCATCCCCTCGTCCATGAACGGGTAGCGCGTCTCGTTGATCCCCATGTAGAAGGGGAAGTACGAGTGGGCGATCTCGTGCTCGGCGACGAACCGCGAGAAGACGGTGTCGGGGTAGCTCTCGTCGTTCGCCATCATCGGGTACTCCATGCCGGCGGGCCCCTGCACCACCGTGGTCTTCTCGAACGGGTACGGCACGCCGGGCCACTGGTGCGAGAGCCAGTCGAGCGCATGCGCAGCGTAGCGCACGAGGTGGCGGTAGTCGGCGGCGGTGTCGTTGTAGGCGGCCTGCACGCTGACGCGCGGCCGGCTGCCCGCTTCCACCGCGACGCTGCCCGCGTCCCACACGTAGTGATCGCTCGTGGCGAAGGCGACGTCGGCGATGTCGGTGGCGCGGAAGTGCCAGGCGTTCATCGGCTGCTGCGCGGTGACGCGGCGCGCGCGCATGTCATCGGCGCTGGCGACGTGGATCGTCTGCGGCGAAGTGAGCGACGCGCGGAAGCGCTGGAGGATCTCCGGCTGGAGAACTTCCTGCGGGTTGAGCAGCGTGCCGGTGCCCCACACGACGAAGTTGGCAGGCACCTTCACCGTGACGTCGTAGTCGTTGAAGTCGCTGTAGAACTCGAGCCGGTCGTCGAAGGGCTGGGTGTCCCAGCCGTTGTAGTCGTCGTAGACCGAGACGCGAGGATAGGCGTAGGCGAGGAAGAACGTCGTGGAGTCGATCGCGCCTTCGCGGCCGCTCTCCTTCGACACGTCGTAGTGCCAGTCCACCGAGAGCCGCACGGAATCGTGGGGCAGCAGCGGCGAGGGCAGCGTGACGCGCTGCACGGTGAACCCGGTCTCGGCCTTCCACGGAACTGGCTGGCCGTTCACGGCGAATGCGTCGACGTGCACGCCGGAGGTGAGATAGTCCTCGTTCGCGTCGCCGGCGCGATGGGCGCCGGGCTTGTGGATGTTGACGATGAGCCGCATCACGAGCCCCCGCAGCGTATCGGGGCTGTTGTTGTGGTACACGATCTGCTCGGTGCCCGACACGTTTCGATTGGACGGCGAGGTGGTGAGGGTGATCGCGTAGCGCGCGCGGTTCTGCCAGAGGCGCGGTCCTGGCCGGCCGTCGCGGGAGCGGGTGCCATTCGCGTACGCCGCCGCGACGCCGCGCGGCATGTAGAGCGACTGGGCGTGCGCCGCGGGGGTGGCGAGGGAGAGGATCGCGAGCGTGACAGTGTGGCGGATTGGGAATCGCATGTGTGGTGGTTTCGAGCAGGGATCGGACGCCGCAATCGGCAGAGATGGAGTGTCCGATCGATGAGCGTATTGCACGATCGTGCGGCGCGGCTACTGGTACTGGATGTACAGCGGCACGGGCCAGAGCCGGAGGATCTCCTCACGCGGCGTCGGCGGCCGGTCGTTCTTCAGTTTCGTGAACTGCTTCCAGCCGGTGAACTGCACAGGCTCGCGCTTGATGTCGCGCCAGTAGGTGTCGCGCTTCACCCACGGTGCGCCGAAGCCGTCCATCTCCATGACGATCTGCACGCGCGGATCGAGCGCGATCGTCCGCGTGTTCGTCACACCGCCCGGCGTGTAGCGATGCACGACGAGGATCTTGGGCGGGAGCCGGTACCGATCGACGAGGCCGGCGAGGAAGCGCGACGCGAAGTTGATGTCGGCGGCGTCGTAGGTGCCGACGCGCTGACCCGGGATGCCGCCATTCTTCATCGAGAACTCGGGGTCGATGCCGAGGTGCACGTCGGGGCGGACGAGGAACTTCTCGATCCAGGGCAGCTCCTGCTGCAGGGTGCTCTGCCCCACCTGCAGGTCGACGAACAGCAGCCCGTTCCGGCTGCGCGCCCAGCCGTACACCTTCTCGATCATCGCGCTGTCGTGGCGCGTGCGGTACTTGCCGCTCGGCCCCGGCGACGCGTTGGCGACGAGCACGATCAGATGCAGCGCGGGCTGCACCGGTGTCGACGGATCGGCGCGATTCCAGGCCGCCACTTCCTCGTCGAGCTTGCGCAGCATGACGTCGGGGTCGAATTCGCCGAGGATGCCCATCCTCCTCGAGAGCGGGTTGCCGTAGAACGCCACGATCCGCTTTCCAGGGAGAATGCTTCCCGGCAGCGGCGCCGGACCCTTCACCGGCCAGAGCGAGTCGAGAGCGCTGCCCACGTCGCGAAACGCGGCGTGACGCGCGCCCGCCCCGGGACCGATGAGCTCGCGCCCGACCTGTCGCCGCACGGTGTCGCGCGTCGCACGCGTGTCGCGAGCTGCGCGCCTGGTCCCGCGCGCACGCGTATCGCGTGTCGCGACCGTGTCGGGTGTCGCGCGAGGGACGGCCGCACGCGCGGACTCGGGCGCGACCCGGCGCGGCAGCGTATCCGGTGTAGGCGCACTCCGAGCCGCGGCGCGAGTGTCGACGGTGTCCGCCGCCCTGGGACGCGCCGAGTCGCGAGTCGCGATCGGCGGCGGCGGAGATGACGGCTCCGCGGTGCCGGGGGCCGGTGTGCTCCGGGCGCACGCGACCACCAGCCAGGCCGCGAGCGCGACGCCGAGCGCGCCGGGACGAATGATCGATCGTGCGTGCGAGCGGGTTGGCATGGTGCGCGACCCAGCGAAGGGGAGGCGCAGGATGGCAGGAGGAGCGGTGCATGCGCAACCGCGGGACCGTGGCATCGACTTCATACACCCGCGCCCGCGATGGTTGGGGCTCGCCCTTTGCACCCCGAGGCACGATCACCAACCGCACTCTGCGGAGGAACTGCCATGACCGCATTCACCGTCGGTTACTTCGTCGGCAGCCTTGCCAGGAACTCGCTCAACCGAAAGCTGGCGACCGCGCTCACGAAGCTGGCGCCGCAATCCCTCACGATGCGGGAGATCCCGATCCGCGATCTGCCGCTCTACTCGTACGACTACGACGCCGACTATCCGCCGCCGGGCCGCGCGCTGAAGGACGCGATCGCCTCGGTCGACGCGGTGCTCTTCGTGACGCCGGAGTACAACCGCTCGATTCCCGGCTCGCTCAAGAATGCGATCGATTGGGCGAGCCGCCCCTGGGGAAAGAACTCGTTCGTGCGAAAGCCGTCCGGCGTCATCGGCACGTCGCCCGGGAAGATCGGCACGGCGGTCGCCCAGCAGCATCTTCGCAGCATCCTCGCCTTCTGCAACTCGCCGCTGATGAACGCGATCGAGGCGTACATCGAGTTCACGCCAGGGCTGATCACGGACGAGGGCAAGGTCACCGTGAACACCACCGAGGAGTTCCTCCGCAACTACATGTCGGAGTTCCAGGAGTTCATCGAGCGGGTGTACATGGCGATTCCGCGCGCGACGGTGTGATCGAAGGGCTCGTCCGCGGGCCTGGCGTTCACGCGGAGGTGCGAAGTCCACGGAGGCGTGCTTGCGGAGGACGGTGACGCGGAGCGAGTCTGGTCACGAACCAGCCATCGCCCCTGATGAAGCGTCTCACGCTCGCGCCCGCCGTCATCGCAATCTGTCTCTCGACGTGCCTCTCGGGCCGAGCGCCTGCACAGGTCACAGGAACTGCCGCACACGCGAGCCGGCCGGTCGCGCATGCCATCGCGATCGACGACCATCCCGTTCTCGACGGCCGACTCGATGAGCCGGCGTGGGCACGGGCGACGGCCGTCACCGAGTTCACCCAGCTCGATCCGGAGGAGGGACGCCCAGCGAGCGCGCGCACGGAAGTGCGGATCGTCTACGACGCGGAGGCGCTGTACATCGGCGCGTGGCTGCACGATTCGCAGCGGCCGAGCAGCCGGCTGGTCCGGCGCGATGCGTACGTGCTCGATTCCGACTGGTTCTCCGTCGCGCTCGACAGCTACCACGACCACCTGTCCGCGTTCCGATTCTCGGTGAACCCGGCGGGCGTGAGGCGCGACGAGATCTTCAGCAGCTCGGGCCGCACCGTGAACACCGCGGGCACCACCGTCGTGACCGACCGCGGTGGTCTGGCCGATCAGAGCTGGGATCCGGTGTGGGATGCCGCAACGAGTCTGTCCGACTCCGGGTGGACCGCCGAGATCCGCATCCCGTTCAGCCAGCTTCGATTCAGTCCGGCCGACCGTCAGACGTGGGGGCTACAGATGGAGCGCCGCATCGCACGCCGACAGGAGCAGGCGATGTTCGCGTTCACGCCGAAGAACCAGCCGGCCGGCGTCGCGCTCTACGGACACCTCGAGGGCGTCTCGGGACTTCGTGCGCAAAAGCGGATCGACGTGCTCCCGTACGCGTCCGGTCGCGTGATCGGTCGTCCAGCGCTCGCGCCCGCGCGGAACGTCGATTTTCCCGACCCATTCCGATCACCACGCGAGCGTTCATTCGGCGTCGGCGCCGACGTGAAGTACCGGGTGACCTCGGACTTCACGCTGGACGCGACGCTCAATCCTGACTTCGGCCAGGTCGAGCAGGACCCGGCGGTCGTGAACCTGACCGCGTTCGAGCTACAGTTCGAAGAGAAGCGCCCGTTCTTCGTGGAAGGCGCCGAGATCCTGCGGTTCGCGACGAGCATCTTCGGCGCTCCCGAAGGCGGCCCTCCGCAGCTCATCTACTCACGCCGGGTGGGACGCGCGCCGCAGGTGGCGGTGCCGGACAGCGCGGTGTACGCGGATCTCCCCGATGTCGCGCGCGTGCTTGGCGCGGCCAAGCTCACGGGTCGCACTACCACGGGCTGGTCGGTCGGAATGCTCGAGGCGGTGACGGGACGGGAGCGCGCGTCGTTCGTGGTCCCGACTGGCGCGCCCGGAAGCGCCGAGGTCGAGCCACTCACGTCGTATTTCGCCGGCCGCCTCAAGCGCGACTTCCGCGGAGGCCGCGCGACGCTCGGCGGTTTGTTCACGGCCGTGAACCGCCGGACCGAGAGCGACGCCGCCGCTGCGCAGCTGCGAACGAGTGCGTACACTGCAGGGGCGGACTTTCGCAGCGAGACGGCCGACCACGTGTGGTCGGTGGTCGGCTCGTTCTCGCCGAGTTACGTCTCGGGCACCGCCGCCGCGATCGCCGCCACGCAGCGCTCGAGCAATCACTTCTTTCAGCGGCCCGACGCACGGCATCTCCACTACGATCCCAGCGCGACCTCGCTCGCGGGCTATCGCGTGCAGCTCGATGGCGGCAAGCGAACGGGCAACTGGACGGGCAACGTCGCGATGACCGCGAGCAGTCCCGGCTACGAGATCAACGATCTCGGCTTTCAGACCAGCACCGACCGGATCGTGCTCGATCCGAACGTCACGTACGAGAGAACGCGGCCCGGCCGCATCTTCCGCCGCTGGAGCGTCCGCGCAGGTCCGGACAACGTCTGGAACTACGATTGGGACATCGTTCGGCGACAGTCGTACGTGACGGTGCAGACCCAGCTCCTTAACTACTGGACGGCGAGCCTGCAGACGAACCACGCGAGTCCGGCGTACAGCGACCGACTCACGCGTGGTGGGCCGCTCACGCGGACGTCGGCGGCCGACGGGATCAAGCTCGATGTCGCGAGCGACCCGCGCCGTCGCTACACCCTCGCGAGCACGATCAATCGCACGGTCGATCGGTCGGGGCTGGACCAGGCGCTGTTCAGCGTGGACGTCGGCCTCAAGCCGGCGGACAACTGGGAGATCAAGATCGGACCCGATCTGAATCGCGTGCGACTTCCGTCGCAGTACGTCACCGCGATGAGCGATCCCACCGCGACGCAGACGTTCGGGCGACGGTACATTTTCGCAGGGTTGAACCAGACGACACTGGGCATCGACACGCGGCTGAACGTCACGTTCACTCCGCGGTTGACGCTGGAGATGTACGCCCAGCCGTTCGTCGCCACGAACGACTTCGGCGCCCTCAAGGAGCTCCGCGCGCCCCGAACGTTCGACTTCGCCGTGTATGGTTCCGATGTCGGTACGGCGATGCGGGATTCGACGGGGCGGACTACCGTCGATCCCGACGGTGCGGGACCGGCGCGCGCCTTCGCGGTGGAGGATCGCGACTTCACACTCGCCTCGCTGCGCGGCAATGCGGTGCTGCGCTGGGAGTGGCGTCCGGGAAGCACGCTGTACGTCGTGTGGCAGCAGGAGCGCGCGGAGCAGCTCGCGGGCGTCGAGGCGGCGCGGCGGGGACGTGACCTCGGTAGACTCGCGCTCGGCGACGACCTTCAGGACCTGATGCGAGTGCGGCCGGTGAACGTGCTGATGTTCAAGATCAGCTACTGGATGAATCCGTAGCGGGTGCGGGCAGGCTACGCGGCGCCGGGGTTTCACGCAGAGGCGCAGAGGGGCGCGGGGGCGCAGAGCACTGCTCCCGAGGTCGAGACTCGTGCACCGGTGCAACGCTCCTCTCCAGCCACAACCTCCAAAGCCCTTTTTTTGGCTGCGGCGCATTGATCTCTCCGCCGAGAGCAGTCCCCGCACCTCCGCGCCTCCGCGTGAAAACACCTTGCGGGACGCTCTGTCTCGCCGGCCTTTTCGCGCGGAGCGCCAACTCGCGTGCGCGAGCTACGTGAGTGTCGATTTGAGTTGATCTGAGAGTCGCAGACTCATGGCGACGAGCGTCAGCGTCGGGTTGGCGCATCCCGCGGTCGGGAAGACCGCAGCGCCGGCGACGGAGAGGTTGGCGATCCCGTGGACGCGGCAGTCGGGATCCACGACGCCCTGCTTGGGGTCGGAGTGCATGCGCGTCGTGCCCATGTGGTGCCAGCCGCCGCCGACCGACGCGGGCCATGGTGCGTCCGGCTTCTCGAGCACCCACGGGCGCATCTGCACGCGACCGACTCCTGCGCGGCCCATCTCGCGCCCCAGCACTTCGTAGAAGTCGCGGAACGAGCGGCGGTCGAGCTCCGTCAGTCGCCAATCGAGGCGGACGCGCGGCATGTCGAGTGCGTCGCGCTCCACGCTCAGCGTGACGCGCGAGGCGGGATTGGGCGCCTGCTCCTGCCGAGTCTGCAGATGGAAGCCGCGAGTCGATCCTCGCTGCGGCGTCATGTCGCGCTGGCGCGTCACGCTGGTGTCGGTGAACCCACCACGGCCGCGGCGTCGCTGCTCCATCATCTCGGGCGGCACCCGCTGGAAGGTGCTCTTTCCTTCCTCGTCGAGGCCACTCGGGTTGAAAGACACCGTAGCGTTGAGGACGCGACGCTCCCGCTGTACTGCCTCATGCAGCGCCAGCTCCCCGCGCGCCTTCGTGCGTCCCCACTCGAACGCGTACATCGCTGTGTCGGGCGCGCGCGCGCCGACACCCACGAACACGCCGCTCGGCATCTCCAGATGCTCCATGAAGAAGCGACCGACCAGATCATGTGCGTTTCCGAGCCCCGACGCGACGCGACTGTTGGAGGCGAGGAGCAACCGCGCGTTCTGGATCGTGGAGGCCGCGAGCACGTAATGCTTCGCGCGAACCCGGAACTCCTTGCCCTCGAGGGTGCGGACGCGCAATCCGTCGACGGCGGCCACCGCTTCGTTCGGCTCGATCTCGCGAACGCCCGCGTTCGTGTAGAGGTGGACGTTCTTCGCACCCAGGATCGCGTCGCGGTAGCGCGTGCCGAATCGTGTCGGAGGACTGAACTGCCACATCTTCGTCCACACGATCGACGGATCGAGCGGAAAGGGCACGAGCCTCGGATTTCGCCTCTGCCATTGTGCGGCCTCGTACTCGTACGGTCCCAGCTCGAGCACGCGATGGGCGCGAGCGTAGTACGGGTCGAGATGCGCCCGCGTGATCGGCCAGCCGCTGTGCGGGACCCAGTCGCGCGGCGTGAAGTCGATTGGATCGAGCGGTGAACAGAAGCCGGCCCAATGCCCCGTCGTGCCACCGAAGTAGTGCAGGCGGGCGGCCTGAAGTGGGAAGTACGGTAATCCCGTGATCTCACCGCGATAGAGCTCCTGCATCCGCGGGTCGTAGTCGAAGCCGCCCGCCTCCAGGAGGAGCACACGCTGGGTCGCGCCGATCCACTCCAGCGCCATCGAGATGCCTGCGGCGCCTGCGCCGACAATGCAGAGGTCTCCGTCGATGACGCTGCCGTCTTCCAGCGTGCGGGCGTCGATGTGCACGGCTGCGCTCTCGTCCGCTCAGACCGGAAGGAGCGAGAACAGGGCGCACTGGCGCGCTTCGGTCGCCGAGAGGATCCACCCGCGGACGACGACAGTGCGGCCGGCGTCGAAGTCGTCGTGGACGAGGTGCGCCAACTGCGAAGTCGTGCTCCCCGAGAGGCGCGCGCTCCAGGGCAGCGATCGCCGGATCGCTGCATGGAGCGACTCGACGTCCCGCTCGGAGGGGCTCATCTCACGGTAGCGACGGCCGAGCTCGCGAACGCGCTCGTCGCCCAGCGCATCGACGAGGTCGGGGCGTGCGAGCACGGCCGGCTTCACGACCGGGCCCGCACTGCATGCAGTGCCCACCGTCGCCGCCGCTGCGCCGCCGATCAGCTGGAGAAATCGTCGCCGATCGATGTTGTCGAGAGCGGGAGCTCTACCCAAGGTTCTCAACGGTGCGTGCGCTCGATGTGCCAGCGGCATCCTTCCTCGAATGCCCGTGGAGTGCTCGCTCGAACGCACACGCTGAACGCACTCCGTCGCGGCGCGAAGATGCGCCGCCGATACGGCGAGCGCCAGAGACTACGGATCGTCCAGACAGTTGCGGACTGGTGCGGCGCGAGGAATGGCACTTGCCTTTCGTGTGGGCTCCGCGAGACAGCAACCCCGACTGCGCCAGATGGCCACATCTTCCGCCAGACCTCCCCTCACCGAGACGGGCGAGCATCGCGTCCAGCAGGCCGCCGATTTCGTCCGGCGCCATCGCTGGCTCATCCTCGCCGGATTGATCACGGCGGCGGTGATGGAGGTGCTCGACACGACGATCATCAATGTCGCGCTCCCGCAGATGGCCGGAAACCTCGGCGCCACGCAGGAGGAGATCGGCTGGGTGTCGACCGGCTACATCCTGTCGAACGTGATCTTCCTGCCGATGACCGCGTTCTTCACGGCGCGGTTCGGCCGGCGCAACTACCTCACCTTCTCGATCGTGCTGTTCGTCGTCTCCTCGTTCTTCTGCGGGACGTCGGGCTCACTGGCCGAGCTCGTGGTGTGGCGCATCCTGCAGGGCGCGGGAGGCGCGGCGCTGCTGTCGACGGCGCAGGCCACGCTTCGCCAGATCTTCCCGCGCGAGGAGCAGGGGATGGTGCAAGCGGTGTTCATGCTCGGCATCATCGTGGCGCCGACGCTGGGTCCGACGCTCGGGGGCTGGATCACGGACAACTACACGTGGAACTGGTGCTTCTTCATCAACATCCCGATCGGCGCGGCGTCGCTGTTCCTCGTCAGCACCTTCCTGCACGACCCACCGAACGTCGAGCGCGCGCGCACACCGGTGGACTGGACGGGGATCGTGCTGCTCACCATGGGTGTGGGCGGGATGCAGTACGTGCTCGAGGAGGGGAACGCGAAGGACTGGTTCGCCGACGCGCTCATCCTGCGGCTGGCGATCCTCTCGGGCGTCTGTCTCGTGGCGATGCTCTGGTGGGAGATGAGCAAGCGGAACGAGCATCCGGTCGTCGACCTGCGCGTGCTGCACAACCGCACGCTCGCCGCGTCGATCTTCCTCTTCGTCGCGCTCGGCTTCGGGCTGTACGGCGGCGTGATCCTCTTCCCGATGTTCGCGCAGGGGATTCTGCGATTCACGCCGACCGAGACCGGGCTCGCGATGCTCCCCGGCGGGATCGCGACGGGGGTGAGCGCGCTGATCTGCGGACGACTGCTGAACGGTGCGAAGCCGCTCGCCGATGCGCGCCTGCTCATCGCGCTCGGCGTGGCGCTGTTCGTCGTCTCGATGTGGAAGATGGGGCACCTGACCACCGTGGCCGGCGAGGCGGACGTGCGCAACGCCCTGCTGGTGCGCGGCTTCGGACTGGGGATGCTGTTCACGCCGATCAACAACGTGGCGTACGCGAGTCTGGAGCCGCACGAGGCGCAACAGGCCGCGGGGCTGATCAACCTTTCGCGCCAGCTCGGCGGCTCGTTCGGCATCGCGGTGCTGCTCAACTACGTCACCAGGCACACCGAGTATCACCGCGCCGATCTGGTGAGCAACGTGATCGCCGGCAACGCGCTCACCGACCAGCGGATCCAGGGGCTGACGCACGCGTTCATGGCGCGCGGCATGACGGCGATCGACGCGCAGCGCGCGGCGTTCAAGGCGCTCGACGGCCAGGTGATGCAGCAGGCGTCGATGCTGAGCTTCAACGACTCGTGGCTGTTCATCCTCCTGGTGTTCACGCTCGTCTCGCCAGCGATCCTGCTACTGCGGCGGCCGGGTGGAGCGCACGGCCCGGCGGTGGACGCGCACTGAGCCGTTGGGTTGAACGGCGGATCGGACGGCGTTGGTAGTCTCGGCGCCGGGATCAAGAACGGAGGGTTGAACGCGGATGCGGCGGATTGGGCGGATGCTAGGGCAACTGCAAAACCCAGCTGCCGAAACCCACCACCGACCCGACCCACGATGCAAGGCACACAGCAACTGATTTTGGGCGTGCGCCACGAGAGCCTCGACGCGGCGGACCCTCAAAAAGCA
>JBJMNN010000199.1:0-19414 GCA_045804245.1 Gemmatimonadaceae bacterium
ACGGTACTCGTCCACTATCGGTCACACGGGAGTCTTTAGCCTTGGAGGGTGGTCCCCCCAGCTTCGCGCCCGGTTTCTCGTTCCGGGCGCTACTCAGGAACACTGCTACACGAGCGTCTCGCCTTCCGCTACCGGGCTCTCACCGTCTCTGGCCCCCCGTTCCAGGGGAGTTCACGTGGCACGCGCTCGCGCGTCCGCAGGTCCTACAACCCCGGTCCCACTAGGAGACCGGTTTGGGCTTGGGTCCGTTTCGCTCGCCGCTACTCCGGACATCTCGGTTGATTTCTCTTCCTCCGGGTACTGAGATGTTTCAGTTCCCCGGGTTCGCCTCCGGTCCGAAAACCGGATGACGGGCCTCGCGACCCGCCGGGTTGCCCCATTCGGCCATCTCGGGATCACCGCGTGTGTGCCACTCCCCCGAGCTTCTCGCAGCTTACCACGGCCTTCCTCGCCTCCGTGTGCCCAGGCATCCCCCACATGCCTTCTCTCGCTTGACTACATCAGCCAGCCAAGCAGAACTACGCGCATTACGTCGCAATCTACTTCCTCACCAATTCTCACCTGCGTTCCGTGCGCCACGCGAGCATCACGCCCGGCAGCACCACGAGCGCACGATGAGCTTCGGTAAAGATTCCATTTCCCACGAATCGATCATCGATCAAAAGACGAAGTCGATGACCCATCCTCTGTCCTTCACTTTTCAAATAGCGTCCGCGACTCGAAAACTCTCGCGGTGAGCCTTTGATGCTAACCGACCGCGGACCCTGCTGCAAGTGCGTCCGTCGCTCGTTTCCCTCGCACACACGAGCGAATCGCTCACTCGGCGAGGGGTCCGAATAATAAATTCGCACGAGGGAAAATTCAAGCGTTTCACTCGCGCGAGCAACGCGCCTGCACTGCCGCGCGATGCCAGGTGCCGCACTAGCTTCACGCCATGCACAGCGCGACAGTCTCCGCGAAGGGCGCACGACGATGGGCGGCGGGGCACCCGTGGATCTATCGCAGCGACCTCGTTACCGAGCCCGACACCGACGCCGGCGTCGTACGCGTCGCGGATCAGCGTGGCAAACCGATTGGCGTCGCGCTCTGGAGCCCGCGCTCGGAGATTTCCTTGCGCCAGCTCGACGAGAACGCTGACGCACTCATCGACGACGAGTGGTGGCATCGCACGCTTGCGCGCGCTATCGCTCGCCGGAGTCCGCTCGTGAACGAGACGACGGCATGCCGCCTCGTGCACGGTGAGGGCGATCTCATCCCGTCGCTCATCGTCGATCGATACGATCGCTGGCTGGTAGTTCAACTGATGAGCGCGGGACTGGAGCGATTTCGAAGCGAGATCGTCCGGGCCTTGATCGAGCTCGTCCATCCGGAGGGCATCCTCGCCCGCAACGACGTTCCGCTCCGTCGAAAGGAAGGGCTCGACACGAATGTCGAGCTGTTGCACGGAACAGTGCCCGACGAGGTGGAGGTGAACGAGCACGGCATCCGCTACCTGGCCGCGCCGTGGCGCGGACAGAAGACGGGCGCCTTTCTCGACCAGCGAGAGAACCGAATCCTCGCCGGACGTGTCGCGCGCGGCCGCGCACTCGACTGCTTCAGCTACCACGGTTCGTTCGCGCTTCATCTCGCGCGCCGTGCTGACCACGTGGTTGCACTCGACACATCGACCCACGCATTGACTCGCGCCGAGGAGAACTTCCGACGCAACGCGCTCTCGAATGGCGAGTTCGTGGAAGCGAATGCCTTCGAGTATCTGAAGTCGCGCGAGCGCGAGCGTGCACGCTTCGACACGATCGTGCTCGACCCGCCCGCATTCGCGAAGACGAGGGCCGCGCTGCCCGCCGCCATCCGGGGCTACAAGGAGATCAACCTGCGCGCGATGCGCATCCTCGCGCCCGGCGGGATGCTGTTCACGGCGAGCTGCTCGTACCATCTCACCAAGCCGCGGTTTCTCGAGATCCTCGAGCAAGCGGCAGCGGACAGTGGCCGGCGACTGGTACTTCGCGAGCTGCGCGGTCAGCCGCTCGACCACCCGGAGGTCGTGACGATCCCGGAGACGGGCTATATCAAAGGTGCATTGCTGGAAGCGCTCGACTGAGCGCTTCGCGCAGCCTCCGTTTCAAATCACGCACTGCTCGAAGCGCTCGTCTAGCGCGCGCCGCGTGCCCGCTTCGCTTTCTTTGCCGCCACGGCGCGCTTCGGCGCAGCGCCCGCCTGACATCGCGGGCAGTAGTATGTGCTGCGCCCAGCCTGCACGACCCGCTCGATCGGGGTGCGGCACCGCCGGCAGGGCAGTCCCTCCCGATCGTACACGTCGAGTCCTACGGTGTCGTCGTCGGTGTAGCGCGATCCGGTGGCACGCACCAGCACCGCATCGATCGCCTTGCGCAGCGCGGAGATCTGCGCGCGACCGAGGGTGTTGCAGGGCGCGAAAGGACTGATGCGAGCACGCCAGAGCGACTCCGCAGCGTAGATGTTTCCCAAACCCGCGACGAGACGCTGATCGAGCAGGGCCGGCTTGATGGGACCGCGCCGCGGCGCGAGGGCAGCACCCAACTGCTCGGCGGTCCACTCCGGATCGGCTGCATCGGGTCCCAGCCCGAGATCGAGCTCGACGTCCGCGGGATGCACGTCGATCGTGCCGAGGGCGCGCGAGTCGACGAAGACGAGCGAGCTGCCGTCCTCGAAGTCGAGCACGGCGCGCGCGAACCGTGGCAGCGGCGCGCCCGTCTCGACGAGCATCCAGTCGCCATTCATCCGGAAGTGCGCGTGGAGTATCCGACCATCGTCGAGGTGGAGCAGCTGATGCTTGCCGCGACGCTCGACGCGAGCGATCCGCGCACCGATGAGTGCGCGAAGCTGCGCTGGCTTGAGCCGGCGACGCAGCGCGGGATGCAGCACGCGCATGCGCACGATCGTGCGTCCTCGCGCGCCTGTACGCAGCACCTCGAGAGCGGCTTCTACTTCGGGTAGCTCGGGCATCGGTCGACGAGTGTTGGCGTTGACATCACTGGGGCATCCGACGCAAGATGCCGCGATGGACGCGCGCGCTCAATCCGAGATCGTCCGCTCCGACGGCGCCCGCGCGGCCATCCTCGCCGGTCGCTCGGCGGGAGTGCGCCGCGCGCTTCTCGTCGTGTTGTTGCTCAATGCGCTCTCGGCGGCGATCAAGATCGGCGTCGGCGCGCGAACGGGGGCACTCACCGTGCTCGGCGCGGCGCTCGAATCGGTGCTCGACATGCTGAGCAACGTCGTCGCGATGCTCGCCGTGTCGGTCGCGTCGCGCGAACCCGATGAAGGGCATCCCTACGGTCACGAGAAGTTCGAGACGCTCGGCACGCTCGGCATCGTGGGCTTTCTCTCGATCTCGTGTTTCGAGCTCCTGCGCCGAAGTGTCGGCGAGCTCGCGGGGAGCCATCAGCCGCTCTCGTCCAGTGGCGCCGACGCGCTGCTGCTCGTGACGTCGCTCGCCGTGAATGGATTCGTCGTGGTGTTCGAGCGGCGACGCGGTCGTGCGCTCGGAAGTGCGTTACTCCTGGCGGACGCGGCGCACACGGCGAGCGACATCCTCGTGACGATTCTCGCTATCGCGTCACTCGCGCTGTCGTACGTCGGCTTCGTGAAGGCCGACGCGCTGCTGGGCACTATGGTCGCGCTGATCATCGCGTGGAGCGGCTATCAAATCCTCCGCGACTCGATCCCGATCCTGGTGGATGCGAGCGCGGTGGACGCCGCCCGGCTCGCCGAGATCGTCCGAGCGATTCCTGGAGTGGTCGGAGTGCGATCGGCGCGGTCGCGCCGGACCTCGTCTGGTCATCTGTTTGCCGAGGTGACGATAATGGTGGACGGCACGACGAGCGTGTCCGCGGCACACGACTTTACCGACGACGTGGAGCGTGCGATCGAGCGCGAGTTCGGCACCTCGGAGGCGATCGTCCACGTCGAACCGGCGTGATGAATGGATAACTGCGCGCGGGACAGGCACTTGCGAGTTTCGCCGCCAGCTCTACCTTAGGTCTGTCCCCAGCCTGCCATCCATGCCCCAGCGGCCGTCCCGCTCGCTCAAGCACGAGTACGAGCTGTACGTCGAGCGGGAGATCGAGAACTACAAGGAATCAGTGCCGCGAAGCGTCCTCCTCTCGATCGGGGATGACGCCGTTCGCGCACTCGCCGGGGAGCAACAGTTTGCTCTCACCGAGCTCCTCCTGTGGGATGAGGTGGATCGAATCATCTTCAAGCGCCTCCGCCTGCCGAGCTATGCCACGTGGCGGAAGCGTCGGATCAAGCTGCTCGAAGAGCTTCGACGTCCCGAGCACTGGGGCCTCAGCCCCGACGACTTCGTGGTACGGGCAGTTCAGCCGGTCGCGGCCGAATCCCGGGTGCTCGTCGCGGGGGTGTCGGGTGAGAATCGAGCCCTGCTCTACCTCGCGGCGAACGGCTGCGACGTGACGGCGCTGGCGAACGGGGAGGACGTGCAGCGAGTGCTCGACGCGGCCGAGGCAGCCGGGCTCGGGGAGCGAGTTCGGGCAACGAGCAACGGACTCGGGACCTGGACCCCCGACGCGCCGCTCACGGCGGTGATCTACACGCCCGCCGCATTCGCCGGTCTGGGCTCGGCCGAGCGGGCGCGGGTGATCGAAGTACTTCAGAGCGCGACCGAAGACGGCGGGGTGCACCTCGTTCAGACCATTGCGGCAGGCAAGCGCACCCCGGTTTCACTCGACGAGCTTCGCCGCCGCTATCGGGGGTGGGACGTGACCGTCGTCGAGGACGGGGCGAGCACGTTCGTCGCGCGGAAGGGCCTTGCCTGACCCGAGTGTTTCCAAGTGACACGATCTGCGATGGATCGCGTCGTGTCAGTGGGACACGATCGGCTCGGTGAGCTCGGCGCCATATAATCGTAAGTATCCGGCCCACAATGACTTTCGTATTCGTGCCCCCTTGGCATCGGGGGTGCTTTGTGGCGGGCGTCCCCGACCGTTCCGGGGACGAACCTCACTCCGCACACATATGAAGCAGAGCACTGACGCTACGCTGGATGAGCCGGTCGGCATCGTGATATCGGGCGGGCATCCCTCGTCCGAGGCGGCGCCGCGGTTCTCGGCGTATATCTGGGCGCCGGCGCCGGAGGAGGGATCGACCGAAGAGGTCCACGCGGCCTGATCGGTAGAAGAAGGGGGTGTTGACGAAAGCGCCACGGACCCGTCCGTGGCGCTTTCGTCTGTTCGATGGGCTCGGTACGCGCCTTGCCCCCAATCGCGGCGTGGAAAACCGGCCGGCGGAGTGGGACGCCGAGCGAGGGCAACTGCTCGGGCGGCGGATCTCCGATCTCGGGCTCGAGATCGCGGGGACCCGCGTCGAGCGATTGGTGAGCCGACTCTACGACGAGCTCGCCGCGCGAAGAATCGCGTTTCGGCCACCCGTCTATCTGAGCGACCAGTGGGGGTGCCCGGACGGCACACCGTTGATCGGTGTGCCGTTCTATCTCGCCGATGCGCGGCTCGAACGAATCGAGGCAGAGTACGCGGGCGCGGTCGAGGGGGACGAGGAAGCGATGCGCTACCTCCGTCACGAAGCAGGACACGCGATCAACTACGCGTTTCATCTGTACGAGCGGCCCGACTTCGGTGAGCTGTTCGGTGATTACGGAACGCCGTACCGCGAGCGATACGCGGCGAACCCGCTGTCGCGCGCGCACGTGCGACACATCCTCGGATGGTACGCGCAGAAACATCCCGACGAGGATTTCGCCGAGACGTTCGCGGTGTGGCTGACGCCGACGTCGGACTGGCGGACCGACTACGCCGGGTGGGAGGCGATGCGCAAGCTCGAGTGGATGGACCGCGTGATGGGGGAAGTAGCGGGACTCTCGCCGGAGGTGCCGGAACTCACGGAGGACGACCTGCCCGTATCGGCCATGCACTGGACGGTGGGCGAGCACTACGCGGACGACGACGACGGTCTGCCGCTGGGTGACGCACGGCAGTTCGACGGCGATCTGCTGCGCGTGTTCGCCCGATCGTCGGACGCACCGCAGGGCGAATCGGCGGTTCGATTTCTCACGGCGCACGAAGGGGAGCTGGTGACGCGCATCTCCTACTGGACGGGTGAGGGACCGGGCGCGGTGCGCGCGCTCACACGCGCGCTGCAGGAGCGAGCGGCGCAGCTCGATCTTCGCGCGACCGGGTTGGAGGCCGCGACGCTGATCGAGCTGACGGCGTTCGGCACGGCGGTGATGATGCACTGGCGGTACACGCGGGTCTTCCGAGGCACCCACCGCGAGGCGAATCGATGAACGTGGCGTTGTTGCACGGAGCGGACGCGGGGGAAGCGCCGGAAGATCCGGTCCTCGGGCAGATCGAGGATGCGCTGCGCACACTCGGGCACGACGTGACGCGCGTGACGGTGGCTGGTGACATCGTGCCGATCATCGACGCGCTGCGAAGCGCGGATCCGGGGCTCGTGTTCAACCTGGCGGAGTCGTTCGACGGCAAGAGCGCACTGGAGTCGAACGTGGCTGCGCTGCTCAATCTGCTCGGCCTTCGCTACACGGGCTCGAGCCCGGCGGGGCTGCTGATGGCGGGCGACAAGAGTCTCACCAAGAAGCTGCTGCGGTTCCACGAAATCCTGACGCCGCAGTTCGCGACGGTTTTTCGCGGCGCGCTGGATCACGTCGGGGATCTACGATTCCCGTTGATCGTGAAGCCGCCGCAGGAGGACGCGTCGCTCGGCATCACGTCGAAGAGCGTGGTGCGCGACGTGAAGGAGCTGCTGGGAACGATGGGCGCGCTGCAGCGCGAGTTCCAATCTCCGGTGCTGGTGGAGGAGTTCGTGGAGGGGCGTGAGTTCTACGTCGGCATGCTGGGCAACGAGTCGCCCGTCGGGTTTCCAATCATCGAGCTGGACTTCAGTGCGTTTCCGGCCGATCGGCCGAAGGTGGCGAGCTTCGAGGCGAAGTGGGGTGAGGGCGGTACGGGCGACACGACGGAGACGGGCGCCGAGTTCGCGGGAACGAAATCGATCTTCCCGACCGACCTGTCACCGGAGCTGACGCAGCGGATGCAGACGGTGGCGGTCGAGGCATTCGACGCGCTGCGCCTGCGCGACTACGGTCGCGTGGATCTGCGAGTGACGCCTGCAGAGGAGATCTACGTGATCGAGGTAAATCCCAATTGCTACCTGGAGCGTGGGGGCGAATTCGCCCGAGCGGCGGCGGAGCATGGGCTCGACCATGCGGCGCTGGTCGGCCGCATCGCGGAGCTGGCACTGGCGCGCTACGCACGCTGACGGCGGACGTCGCGAACGGAACGAAAGAAGCCGGCGCGAATGCGCCGGCTTCTCCGTTATGCGACGACGAACCGACTACTTGCGGCGCGAGGTCTTCTTCGCGGCCTTCTTGCGGGCGCCGCCCTTCTTCGCGCCCTTCTTCGCCGACGACTTACGGGCCGCCTTCTTCGCGCCCTTCTTTCGAGCTGCCATGGTAATCTCCGATGAAGGAGTGGAACGCTCGATCGAACCCCCGGTGGTTCGGACGAGCCAGTGGTTCGACGCCTGAGCGTCTTCTCCACCGCGGCACTGACTCATGGCGAGTCGGTGACGTCATTGCGTCCCCAGCCTACATGGTGACGCCCGTGCTGCAGAGGTGAATCGACCTCACCTCGGAGAAGTTCAGCAGTAGGACGGTCGAATCGACAATCCGCAAATTCTTTACCGCCACGACACTAACCACCTTGGAGTCGAGACGAGCGTCATGCATGCGCGCCCTGGCCGCGTCGAGGGCATGACGCCCTGAGCGCAGGAGCAGTAACGAATACGACGCAGTCGCGGCGCGATACGCGCGCGCGATCACAGTGATGCAGCGGTTGAAGATCGGCTCGTCGCGGAGCGACGGCGATAGCGCCGACGTGCGGCGCAGCGGGGAGGCGATGGGGTCCGCCGCGTCGCGCGATGCGCTCGCAGCAGCCAGTGATGATGTCGACGTCAGCAACCCGGTGCGGGGAAAACCCACGCAGTACCCTCAGCGTCCTTGCCTCGTTCACCGACGCGCGCGGCCCGGTCGAGCCAGCACGAATAACGATCAACTTGCGCGAATATAGGAACGTGTGAAATCGCACGCAATAGCGAATCGCGCATCGCACAAGGAGATGCGTCGTGCGTGGCGGACTCGCGCGCGCGTACCGACGTGCGTCTCCAGCACGTCGCGCGACGGGGAACTGCACTTCCATCGCTCGCGCGCACCGGCGAGGTTTCGACGGGCGACGGCAGCACACCACGCGTCGCGCCCGAGTCTCCAGCATCGAGTGCACTATCGTGAGAGCGTTGGTGAAGTCGGCCGCCGGCCCGGGATTCGCGTTGCGGGACGTGCCGCAGCCGGCGATTCGCGACAATGAAGTGCTCATCCGCGTCCGACGTGCAGGCGTGTGCGGCACCGACGTGCACATCTACGACTGGGATGCATGGGCGCAGGGGCGATGTCATCCGCCGTTCACCGTCGGCCACGAGTTCGCCGGCGACGTCGTGCAGGTGGGCCACCTCGTGACCGACGTGCGCGAGGGCGACCGGGTGACGGCCGAGGGACACATCGTGTGTGGTCGATGCCATCTCTGTCGCACGGGGAACGCGCACGTCTGCCCGAACACCCGCATAATCGGCGTGGACCGTGACGGCTGCTTCGCCGACTACATCGCCATGCCGGCGACGAATGTCTGGCAGCTGGACGACGCGATCTCGTACGAGATCGGGGGCATCCACGATCCGATGGGGAACGCCTTCCACACCGCGCTGACCAACACCGAAGTCCCGGGCTCGACGGTGCTCGTGACTGGCTGCGGTCCGATCGGGATCTTCGCGGTCGGAATCTGCAAGGCCGCCGGGGCCTCGCGGATCATCGCGAGCGATGTGAACCCGACGCGGCTCGCGCTGGCGCGCACAATGGGCGCGCACGACGCCGTGACGCCGGAGGAAGCCGAGGCCGCGGTGCGCGCCAGCACGGGAACGCTCGGCGTGGACGTGGTGCTCGAGATGTCGGGGGTGCCGAGCGCGATCCATCAAGCGTTCGCGCTGGTACGCGACGGCGGCCGAGTGCAGCTCCTCGGCATCCCGGCCAAGCCGATGGAGCTCGACCTCGCGACCGAGATCATCTTCAAGGGGATCACGATCTACGGCGTCGTCGGCCGCCGGATGTACGAGACCTGGATCCAGATGACACAGTTCCTCCGCTCCGGGCAGTTCGATCCCACACCGGTGATCACGCATCGCTTCCCGCTCGAGCGCTACGATGACGCCATCGCGGCGATCAAGAGCGGCAGCGCGGGCAAGGTCGTGTTCGAGATCTCCTGACCAACTGACCAACAGCTCGGCGACACCCAGCATTCGATGACCCTCAACGTCGGCTTCACCGCAGTCCTCGAGTCGAAGCTCCAGCAGCTTCGGGACGACCGCGTCTACAAGCGGCTCAACCATCTGGCGTCGCCGCAGGCGGCGCACGTGCAGATGGAGGGGCGTGGCGAGGTCCTCATCCTCTCGTCGAACAACTATCTCGGGTTGGCCGCCGAGCCGGCGGTGGTCGATGCCGGCATCGATGCACTGCGGCGCTTCGGCGCCGGCACGGCGAGCGTGCGATTCATCTGTGGGACGTTCACGATCCACCGCGAGCTGGAGCAGGCAGTCGCGCGGTTCGTCGGCACCGAGGCGTCGATGTCGTACGTCTCGGCGTGGAACGCGAACGAGGGGTTCACGGCGACGGTGGTGGAAGAGGGGGACTTCGTCTGCTCGGACGCGCTGAACCACGCCTCGATCATCGACTCGATCCGGCTGGCAAAGTCGATCACGAGATGCCAGACGGCGGTGTACAAGCACGCCGATCTGAACGACCTGCGCGCCAAGCTCGCCAGCGCGCGCGGTGCGAAGCGGCGGATCATCTGGAGCGACGGCGTGTTCTCGATGGAGGGCTCGATCGCGCCGTTGCCCGACCTGCTGCAGATCGCGCGTGAGCACGACGCGGTGGTGGTGATCGACGATTCGCACGCGACGGGCGTGCTGGGCCGCACCGGCCGCGGGACGGCGGAGCACTTCGGTGTGCTCGGTGAGGTGGACGTCATCACCTCGACGCTGGGAAAGGCGCTCGGCGGCGCAGCGGGTGGATTCGTCGCAGGCTCGGCGGCGCTGTGCGACTACCTCACGCAGCGCTCGCGGCCACAGCTCTTCTCGAACGCGCTGCCGCCGACGGTCGCGGGCAGCTCGCTCGCGGCGATCGAGTTCATCGAGCACCACCCGGAGCGCGTGGAGACGCTGCGCGACAACGCGCGCTACTTCCGTGAACGGATCAGCGATGCGGGCTTCAGGCCGCTGGCCGGCGAGACCCCGATCATCCCGATCATCGTCGGTGAGACCGCAGCGGCGATCCAGATGAGCGAGCTGCTGCTCGACGACGGCGTGTTCGTGACCGGCTTCGGGTTCCCCGTCGTGCCGCAGGGGGAGGCGCGCGTGCGGTGCCAGATCTCCGCGGCGCACACGCGCGCGGATCTCGACGAGGCGGTGGCGGCGTTCGTTCGTGTGGGGAGAAAGCTGAAGTTGATCTGAGCGGGTGCGCGGGTGCGCGGGTGCGCAAAACCTCGATTGCGTTTCGGCCGCTCGTATCAAACCTTCCGTACGGCGATCACGAGACGCTTCCAGCTCTCGGTGCCGGGCTCACCGATGCTGCGCACGCGTGCACCGTAGCGGGCGCCGTCCATCATGCGAGGGGCGAGCCAACGATTGACGTCGGGCGAGAGATGGCCGACCACGTCGCCGCCAAGGGCGTGGACCCAGACGCTGGGCTGCTCGACGCCGGGCGGATCGGGGACGAGGATGAGCTGATCGCCCTCACGGAGCCGATGGACGACGCGGGCGCGCTCGCCGAAGACCGTCCCGTAGACGGGAGTCTCGAAGCTCGGCGTATCGGGGAGGATGGACGACATGGGACTCCTCCGGGCCGGGGTGGGCGGGGCGCGACCTTCTCATAATAGTATGGACAAGCCGCGGTCCTCCCCGGAGGAGATGCACCCGGCGTTCCAGCGCGCGGGGGGTCCGTGACCCAGAACCGCCCCCCCTCGTCACAGACATGAGCCTGCAATCGCCGGCGGTTGTGGACTACGGTCTCTTCTCTTCGAGGTTCTGATATGCGACTCCTCCGTGTCCTGACGGCGGCCATAGGGCTGGCAGCCCTGCTCCCCAAGCCGAGCGCGGCACAGGGTGGGAGACAGTTCAAAGACGCGTGGTTCTGGGGGGTGAAGGGCGGCGGCATGCTCTACTCCTCCGCGAGCACCGAGAACTCGCTGGCTCCGCTGGTCGGCGCCGAGTGGTTGATCACGCGCACGCGTGGCGGGCTGTATCTGAGCTTCGACCAGGCATTCCTGACGACCACCGGGAGCTTCCAGGACCGCGAACCGGACAGCACGTTCCAGCGGAACGTGGCGCTGAAGAACCTACGGCGGTTCTCGATCGCGGCGATGGTGTTCCCAATGCAGTCGCCGAGGTATCACCCCTACGCCGGCTTCGGCATGGTGCTGAACCAGATCGGCTCGGCCGCCGCGCAGGGTGCGTTCCTGAACTCGAGTCGTTACGCGATCGCGCTCGACAGCGTGCAGTCGAAGAAGACGAGCTTCACGCCGATGCTGGTCGGTGGCGTGCAGGTGCGCATGGCGCCGTTCTCGGTGTTCGGGCAGGCCGTCGCCTCGCCGTCACAGCAGAACTTCTTCCTGTACAACACGAACGGCGGACAGGCGTTCAACTTGTCGCTCGAAGGTGGCATCCGGTACAACTTCGGCAGCTCGATCGACCGCGTTCGCTGAGCATCGTCTCCCCCGACGGAGAAGGGCCGCGCGGCATCGCGCGGCCCTTCGTGCATTGGTGTGCGTCGCGTTCAGCGACTCGGCGCCCGGTCGAGAACGCGCTCCATGACGCGCAGCATGTTGCCGCCGAGGATGTTCTTCACGTCCTGCTCGGAATAGCCGCGGTCGAGCAGGGCCTGGGCGATGCGCGGCAACCGGCTGACGTCCTCCATGCCCATCGGAAGGGCCGAGACACCGTCGAAATCGCTGCCGATCCCGACATGATCCACGCCCGCAACGCGCGCGATGTGGTCGATGTGGTCGATCAACACGCTGAAGGGGGTCTGCGGCACGGCGGCGAGCAGTGAATCACGTCTGGACGAGAGGCGGGCGGCTGCCGCCGCGCTGTCGAGGCCGGAGCGAAGCGCACGGCGTTCGGTGGCGATCTGCGCATCGACCGCTTCGGCTCGCGCGCGATACTCCGAGTCGAGGAAGCGCGAGTAGAAGTTGACGTTCACCACACCGCCGTTTCGAGCGATCGCGCGGAGCTGATCGTCGGAGAGATTGCGCGGGAAGTCGCTGAGGGCGCGCGCGCTCGAGTGCGACGCGATGACCGGTGCGCTGGAGGCGGCGATTGCGTCGTAGAAGGTGCTGTCGGAGACGTGCGAGATATCGACGAGCATGCCGAGCCGGTTCATCTCATGGACGACGTCGCGCCCGAAGCTTGTGAGCCCGCCCTTTCGGGTGCCGTCCTCGCCGATCGACGAGCCGGCCCATGACAGTCCGTTGTTCCAGGTGAGCGTGAGGTAGCGGGCGCCGCGCGCGTGGAGCTCACGCAGCCGCTCCAGCGACGACTCGATGGCATGTCCGCCCTCGACGCCGATGAAGATGGCGATCTTCCCTTCCCGCTTGGCGCGCCGGACGTCGACCGCGGTGGTGGCGAACAGCAAGCGATCGGGATGCCGGTCGACCCACGCATGGATGGTGGAGATATGCTGCATGGCGCGCTCGACCGACGCGCCCGGCCTGGCGGCGTACGGCGCATCGACCCACGCCGACATGAACTCGGCGGTGAGACCCGATTCGATCAGCCGCGGCAGGTCGGTCTGACCCTCCTTGGGCCCGAACCCTGGCGCATGTCGCACGTCTGGATCGTAGCCGTCGTCGAGGATCCGCGACGGCATGTCGTTGTGGGTATCGATGACGAACGCGTCGCGATAGACGCGGAGCGCGCGGGGAGAGACGTCGGGAATGGCCATCGAGCGCGTCGATACTGGCGCGGAGGATTGCGGGGCGTGTGCGCAGGCCGTTGCGCCGAGCGCGAATGCGAGCAGGCGTACGCGGAGGGAAAGGTGGATCATGGCGTGTACGAAGTACGTGCGAACGACGCGGGGGTGGGCGAGACGAACGGATCGTCGCGCACGAAATAGCGGAGCGGCCAGGCGGCAGCCTGGGTGATTCCGATGCGCGGCGTGACGACGACGTCGGCGTCGGCCACTGGCGAGCCATGGCGGATGGCGATCGGCCCGGTGCGCAGTGACGCGCCGCTCATCGCGCCGACGATCCCCATGGCGAGACACAGCTTGCCCGGACCGTTGGTGAGATCGGAGTCGCGCTTCACCTTGGGGCGACGCCGGCACATCAGCTCGAGCCCATCGGTCGGCGACACGGCACGCACGAGCACCGCGCTGCCGTGTCCGCGCTCTCGCGTGACCGCGTTGAAGCACCAGTACATACCGTAGATCAGATAGACGTACGACCTCCCCGGTGGTCCGAAGAGATGCTCGGTGCGCCGCGTCAGGCCGGCGGCGGCATGACATGCGGGATCGTCCGGGCCGAGGTACGCCTCGGTCTCGACGATCACGCCGCGCGTCACGCCTTCGGCGGTCGTGCATTCGAGCACGGTGCCCAGCAGCTCGCGCGAGACGACCTCCGTCGGGCGATCGTAGAACGCCAGCGGGAGTGGAGCGCCGAGACGAGAACGCCGCGCTCGCGGCGCGGCGTCTCGAATCATGTCTGGCTGGTGGCCGTGGCCACCTTCCTGGCCCTCGGCTTCTTTGCCGCGGTCTTTTTCGCCGCTGGCACTTTCACGTTCGCGGCCGGAGTCGACGCGCCTGCATTCTCAGATGGCGCTCCAGCCGTCTTCTTCGCGGCGCGCTTGGCGCGAGGCCTCGCGGCCTTCGCGGCCGGTTGCGCATCATTCGATGCTTGCGTTTCAGCGGCCGACGGCGCGGCCGGCGCGACGGCTGCCGGCGCGACCGCGGGCGACGCCAGCGTCGTGGCGGAGCGCACGACACCGATGCTGAGGAGATCGGCGGGCGGCGCTCCCGGACGTCCGCCACGGCCACGTGGACCGCTGACGCCACGCGCGCCCATGCCGCGAGGCACGGGCGGCGCAGCGGGTGCCGCCGGAGCGTTCGCGATGGCCGTCTTCGCGAGCTGGTCGGAGACCGACTCGGCGTCGACCGCGCGAGCGATCTCGAAGTCGTCGCCACGGCGGCGGAGGTCGATCACGTCGTTGTCGTGCGCGTCCTTGAGGATGCGCGGGAAGTTGCGATCGCTGAGGCTCTCGCTGTCGCGGCCGAGGAGCTCGCGCGCCTTGGCGCGGACGACGCTCGCCCGCACGGCCTCATCGCCGGTGACGAGCGAGGCGACGGAGCGACGCACGAGATCGAACGCCTCGTCGCGCGTGAGCCGCTCGCCGGTGATGCCGATCTGCTCACCGATCTCGGCGCGTGGCGCGCGCTCCGGACGCTCGGCGCGGCCAGCACGCTCGGGCGCTCGCGGCGCCGGCTCGGGGCGCGGTGCGACGTCCGCGGTGATCTCCACCGCGGCGCTGGTCTCGGGCATCGCGGCGGCCTCGCCGTCGAGCGGGAGCTCGGCGGCCGGGCGCTCCGTACGCGGCCCGCGATCCTCACGATCTCGCCCGCGTCCTCGCCGGCCGCGGCGACTGCGACCCTCGCGCTTCCGGTCCTCGGCTGCCTCGGCACCGTCGCCGCGCGCGGCTTCGTCGGCCGCGGCGTTCTCGGCGGCTCGGGCTTCGCCTCTGGCGCCGCTCGGCAGGCCGATCTCGAGCTGGCCGTTCTCGAGCTTCGTCGCCGAGAGGAGGCCACGCTGCACGGCGTCCTGCACGAAGCGCGAGAACTTCGCCATGCCGAGATCCTTCTCGTCGAAGTTGCTGTCGATCTCCTGCATGACCTGCTTGAGACGGTCAGAGCGCATGACGTCGCCGTTGCGCTTCATGCGGCTGACCGCCTCCGTGACGAGCTCCCACGGATCCCACTTCTTCGCCGCCTCTTCCTCCTCGGAGTTCTTCACGAGGCCGGCGAGGGCGTTGTAGCTGTAGTACTCGTCGCAGTTCATGACGAGCAGGTCGCTCGACGACTCGCGAATGCCGACGCCGATGACGTACTTGCCGTACTCCTTCAGCTTGAGCACGAGCGACGCGAAGTCGCTGTCGCCCGAGAGCAGAATGTACGTGCCGATCTCGGGGCGCGTGAACACGAGCTCCATGGCGTCGACCGCGAGACGGATGTCCGTGGCGTTCTTCTTCGACGATCCGTAGGCCGGCGCCCAGATCATGTCGATCGAGGATTCGGCCAGGGGGACGACGTACTGCGGGTAACGCCGCCAGTCGGCGTAAGCGCGTTGAACGGCGACCTTCCCCTTGATGATGTCGGAGCCGAGCAGTGTCCGGAGCTCTTTGCCGAGATCCGAACGGATCCCCATCGTGACGTTGTCGAAATCGATGAGGAGCGCCGCGTTCGGCGCATGGAGCGGTGAGCCGTAGTTCGCCGAGCTGTGCGAGGCGCTGGCCGCCTGTGGGCCGCGGTGGATCAGGGCGCCGGAGCGCGACGGTCCATTCCGCGTGGAGCGTGGATTCATGCTGTCCCTTGCGTCACCCGACGCATGGCATGTGAGCGGGCGGATCTGCACCGTAGTGCAGCGCCCGTGCTCTCATCGGCGGCAGTCCGCCCGGCCGTCGTTCGGCCGGCGATCGCGGCGTCCGCCCGAGAGGCGGTTCGCGGTGCGCGCGTCGACCGGCTCGCCCGCTGCGCGGATGCGCAGCTTCGTGGGCGGCACCGATCACGCCGTCACCGTCATTGACCGGTCACCCCCGACGCCGCGGGCTCGAAGCTCGCGCCGACTTGGGTGGCCGACGCGCAATCTATGGTCTCCCAACGAGATGCGTAAGCCTGCACCAGCGGACGGGTCAGTCGCCCATGGCCTTGAACACGACTCGCTTCGGCCGCTGGCCGTCCCATTCGCCATAGAAAATGCGCTGCCAGGGGCCGAGGTCGAGCCGGCCCGCGGTGACCGGAACGATGACTTCGTGGCCCAGTGTGAGCGACCGCAGGTGCGCCGCGGCGTTGTCCTCACCAGTGCCGCTGTTGTGACGATACGCATCGGGCTCCCATGGAGCGATGCGCTGCTCGAGCCAGTCGAGGATGTCGGCCCACAGCCCGGGCTCGTGATCGTTCACAAAGACGGACGCCGAAATGTGCATCGCGGAGACGAGCACCATGCCTTCGGTGACGTCGGCCTTGGCGCGGCAAGCTTCGACGTCGTCGGTGATGTCGATGATCTCCTGACGCTTCGCCGTCTTGAACGTGCGGTAGCTCGTATGGACGCGCATGACGAGGACGAGGGTGGTTGCTGTTCGGGGTGGCCAGTATGTTACCGCGAAACCTCCCTCCCTGCGCAGCGTACGGAGCCCTCGTGAAGCAGGTCGGTTTCCGCGCCCGTCTCTTCCTCATCCTTCTCGGTTTCGCACTCATCCCGACGATCGTGCTCGCGGCCGCGTGGGAGCTGACGGTAGTCCGCGCCCTTCCACTGCTCGGCACGACACCGGCGATGGAGCAGATCGCTGCCTCCGGGCGAGGCGCGCTGGCCGCAGCGCGCGAAGCCCCGCTCACGGCGGCGCAGCGCGAGCTGCTGGACAGGCACCAGCGCGCGCTCGACGAGGGACTACTTCGCGGACGCCAGATGGAGTTCCTCATGACGCGGCGCGCGCCGGCGGTGGCGGCGCTCGCGGCGCTGGGCGCAGCGCTGCTGTTCGGTGTGGTGGCGTCGCGCGTCGCTGGCCATCTGAGCCGCAATCTGAGCCGTCCGCTCAGCGAGTTGGTCGGGTGGACGGAGACGATCGGGCGGGGGGAACCCTTGCCCGAGGGCCCGCCCCGCAAGGGCGCGCCGGAGTTCGTGGTGCTGCGGAACCGGATGCGGGAGATGGCCACCGAGCTGCGACTGGGCCGCACGCGCGCACTGGAGGCCGAGCGCGCGACGGCGCTGCGCGAGTCGGCGCGGCAGGTGGCGCACGAGCTGAAGAATCCGCTGACGCCGATCCGATTCGCGATCGCGCGTCTGCGGCGTGAGGCGCCGGATTCGCTCGGCGAGACGATCGAGGTGCTCGAGGTCGAGACGAGGCGCCTGGAGGAGATGGCGCGCAACTTCGCGCTGTTCGGCCGGCTGCCCGAGGGTCCTCGTGCGCCGGTGGATCTGGGAGAGCTGGTGCGCGCGGCGACGCGGAGCGTGGTGCCGGCGGAGACACCCGTCGTGGTCAACGTCGCGGACGACGTGCCGATGGTCCCGGGACACGTGGACGCGCTGGGTCGCGCATTGACGAACGTGCTGCTCAATGCGGTGGAGGCGAGTATGCCGGGATCGCCCGTGGAGGTCACGGCGCAGCGCGCGGCGCTGAACGGACGACCGATGGTGGAAGTCTCGGTGCGCGACAGCGGTGTCGGGATCCCGCAGGAGCGGCTGTCGCGGATATGGGAGCCGTATTTCACGCACAAGCCCGGCGGCACGGGGCTCGGGCTGGCGATCGTGCAGCAGACGCTGCTCGCGCACGACGGCGCCGTCTCAGCGGAGAGCAGGACGGGTGCCGGTACGACGATCAGACTTTTTCTCCCGGTGGAAGCGCCGGGTGTATCGGGGTAAGCATGCTAATTGGCGGAGAATGGATTCCGATCATGGCGATCTCGATCGTGCCGATCACGGCGATCGGATGGCCGCTGGCTCGCGCGTACGCGAGGCGAGTCGAGCAGGGCGAGACGACCAGGAGCGTCCCGCACGAGGTGACGGCGCGGCTGGAGCGCATGGAGCAGGCGATCGACTCGATCGCGGTCGAAGTGGAACGCATCTCCGAGGGGCAGCGATTCACGACGAAGCTGCTGTCCGAACGCACGGCGCAGCCGTCCGGGCCAGACAGCGCACCGCAGGGCGGCTGAGCGCGCGCGACATGATGCGGCGCGTGCGCGAGGCGTAGGCGATCGATGCCGACCGTTCTGATCGTCGACGACGAGCCCAACATCCGGCGGATGGTGGGTGCGCTGCTCGCGAGCGAGGGGTACGAGGTGCGCGACGCGGCGGACGGCGCGACGGGATTGGCGCGGGCGTCGGAGAGCATGCCGGACGTCGTGCTGCTCGACCTCATGATGCCGGGAGAGCTCGACGGGCTCGGGACGCTGGCTCGGCTGCGCGAGAGCGCGCCCGACGTGCCCGTGATCATGATGAGCGGCAAGGCGGGGCTGAGCGACGCGGTGAAGGCGACGAAGCTCGGCGCGTTCAACTTCCTCGAGAAGCCGCTGTCGCCGGAAGGCGTGCTGCTCGCGCTCGCGTCGGCGCTCGAGCTCCGACGCGTGCGGCGCGAGGCACGTTCGCTGCGCGAGGCGCTCGGCCTCGCGGGCGAGATGATCGGCGCGAGCCCGGCGATGGCGCGCGTGCGCGAGCTGATCGCGCGGGTCGCGCCGACCGATGCGCGGGTGATGGTGACGGGCGAATCCGGGACGGGCAAGGAGCTCGTCGCGTCGGCGATCCATGCCCAGAGCGCGCGCCGCGACCGGCCGTTCGTGCGCGTGAACTGCGCGGCGATCCCGCGCGATCTCGTCGAGAGTGAGATGTTCGGCCACGAGAAGGGCTCGTTCACGGGCGCGACGGACCGCCGGATCGGCCGGTTCGAGCTGGCGCACACGGGGACGCTGTTCCTCGACGAGGTCGGGGACCTCGGCGCCGAGGCGCAGGCCAAGCTGCTGCGCGCGATCGAGGCGAGGGAGATCGAGCGGGTGGGGGGCGCGAAGTCCATCCGTGTCGACGTGCGCATCGTCGCGGCGACCAACCGCGACCTCACGCGCGCCGTGACGGAGGGCGGATTCCGCGAGGATCTGCTGTTCCGCCTCAACGTGATCCCGATCGAGGTTCCCCCGCTGCGTGAGCGGCCCGACGACATCCCTGCGCTCGTGGCCCACTTCTCCGCGCTGCACCGCACGCGCACGGGACGCCGCGCGCCGCACTTCACGCAGGGAGCGCTGGCTCTGCTGGTGCGCTACCGCTGGCCGGGCAACGTGCGTGAGCTGGCGAACATCGTGGAGCGGCTGGCGATCCTGCACGTCGGCGGGGACGTGGACGAGCAGGACGTACGCGCCGTGCTTCCCGTGGACGGTGGCGCGCGTCGGCTCGAACCGCTGCCGGATCCGACGACGCTCGACAGTTCGCTCAGCGACACGCTGGACGAGCACGAACGAACGCTCATCGTGCGCGCGCTGTCGGCGGCCGGCGGGAACGTGGCCGAGGCATCACGGCGGTTGAAGACGGACCGGGCCAAC
>JBJMNN010000200.1:0-14482 GCA_045804245.1 Gemmatimonadaceae bacterium
CGGCGTCGCGGCGCGACTGGGGTTGCGCGATCGCGGACTGTTGCGCGAGGGGATGTACGCCGACGTGGTGGTGTTCGACGACGCGACGATCCTCGATCTCTCCACACCCGAGAAGCCGCACCAGTTGAGCCGCGGGGTGGAGCAGCTATTCGTGAACGGGGTGCAGGTGGTGCGGGACGGGAAGCACACGGGCGCGACGCCGGGGCGCGTGTTGCGGCGTGAGTAGCCGCAGCGGCGAGGTAATCGAGTGGAGAGGTCATCGTCGTCGTCGCCGTCGATCCAGATCTTTGGCTGAACCATCACCCGCTCGATGGTCGGGCTTTTCGACTGCGTTTGGGAAGGCGTTGGGAGTCTCGGCGCCGGGATCAAGAACGGAGGGTTGAACGCGGATGCGGCGGATCGAGCGGATGCTAGGGCAACTGCAACTGCTATTTGGGGGTCCGCGGAGAGAGGATCAGCCTGTGGGCTCATAGCTCTTTCACACTCGCATCCGCGTCACTCGATCACGCCTTTGCTTTGTGCTGGCGGCACGGCGGGATGAGTGTGCACGAGCCGATAGAACGCGGGTTCAGGGCCGAAGTGCAGAAGCAGTCCGACCTGTATCCGCGTTGCACGCAGATAGTTGTACAACTGGCGCGGGGCGGATTTATGAAGGTCGTGCGTCGATTTCGCCTCGACGACCAGTCTCTCGTCCACGATCATGTCGATGCGCTGCCGGCAGATTTCTTCGCCCTTGTAGTAGATGGGCACCCACACTTCGCGTCCAACTACGTGATCCCGCGCCCGCAGCTCCCGTTCCAGCGCCATCATGTAGACCTGTTCGAGGAAGCGGAAACCGAGTGTGTTATAGACCTCGTAGAACGCGCCGATGACCGATTCGGTCAGCTGTTCCTCGATGAGTTGGTCGTTTGACATGCCCGCACGATGGAACATGGTACCGGTGCATCAACATCGATTCAGCGCACCCCCAATGTTTCCGCCCATCGAGACGAAGGATCCCAGCAGCAGTTGTAGTTGCCCTCGCATCCGCTCAATCCGCCGCATCCGCGTTCAACCCTCCGTTCTTGATCCCGGCGCCGAGACTCCCAACGCAGTCGCCAGCCGCCGTATCACAACGTCCGCCTGAACAGCATCACCGACCCCGTCGTCATCACCGCGGCGAACCCGGCGAGAAAAAGCAGATCGGGCATCAACACGCTCACCGCCGCACCTTTCAGCAACAAGACTCGCAACGCGTGCACCGCGTACGTGAACGGATCCAGCCGGCTGATCACCCGCAGCCACCCCGGCAGCCCCTGCGTTGGATAAACGGCCCCACTCGGGAAGTAGAGCAACGTATTGAGCATCCCGAAGATCGCGCGCGGCAGCAGTGGGCTGTTCATCCGCGCCACGATGCAGCTCGTCATCGACATGAAGCTGACGCTCACGAGGATCACCAGCACGACCAGCGCGAGCAGCCGCGCCGGCTGCAGCACCGATGTCGCCCCCGCCGAGAGTGCGCCGATGATCGCCAGCAGCACGCCGCCCGCCGTCGCCTTGATCGTCCCCGAGAGCATCTGCGCGATCACGAGCTCGGCCTTCGTGATCGGCGTGACGAGATAGCCCTCGTGCACTCCCCGCTGTTTATCGTCGAGGTACAGGATGGCGCCGCCGATCATCGCGCTCATGAACAGGCCGAGCGAGATCACGCCGGGCAGCATGTAGCGCATGTACGGCACGTACGGGTACAGCTCCACGGCATCCAGCGACACCGCCGCACTGACGCGAGGCGCGGTGTGCTCGCGCGCGGCCTTGTCGACGGCGCCGATGACCAGCGAGCGCAGCGTCGCGCTCAACACGTTGTCGGTGTTGTCGAGCAGCAGTCCGACGTGCGGACGCTCGCCGGCGTACACTCGGCGCGAGAACTGCGCGGGGATGACGATCGCGCCCTGCACCTTGCCGTGCCGCACGTCCTCGGCGGCCTGCGCCTCGGTCGCGTACTCGACGGGGCGCAGCATGTCGCCGTTGGTCTCGAGCGCATAGAGTCCCTCGCGCACCCGCCGCGCCGCGGGGCCGCCGTCCTCGTCCACCACGGCGACATTGAGATGCAGCGCGCGTCCGCCGTACGCGTTCCCGAGCACGAAGAGCTGCAGGATGGGGATGAGCAGGGTCATCACGAGGATCATCGGCGTGCGCGCGAACTTCCGCAGCTCGCGCTCGACGATGGCGCCGACACGCTGGGCGTTCATCGCTTCACCCCCGCGCCGGCACCGACGGGCGCTGCGCCCTCGAGGGCGTGGCCGGCATAGTGGGTGAACACGTCGTCGAGCGTCGTCGACGTCACGCTCAGCGACTTCAGCGCGACGCCGCGATCCTGCGCCAGCGTGACGAGTGCGGTCGCCGCTCGGCCTGCATCATCGGCGACGAGACGCCAACTGTCGCCGCCGAGCGCGTGCGCCGAGGCGACGCCGTCGAGGGCGAGCAGGGAAGGCTCCCAGTCGCTCGGCGCGTGATCGACCTGGGCCTCGATCGCGGTCGCGCCGGGCACGGCGGCCTTGAGCGCGCGCGGCGTGTCGAGCGCGACGAGGCATCCCTTGTCGACGATGGCGATGCGGTCGCACAGGCGGTCGGCTTCGTCCATGTAGTGCGTCGTGATCAACACCGTGAGCCCGCGCGCCTGCCGCAGCCGCGTGATCATCTCCCACACGTCGGCGCGCGACACGGGGTCGAGTCCGGTCGTCGGCTCGTCGAGGAAGAGAATGTCGGGATGGTGCACGAGCCCGCGCGCGAGCTCGACTCTTCGTCGCATCCCCCCGGACAGCGTGCCGACGAGCGACTTCCGTCTGTCCGACAGATGTACGAGCTCGAGCAGCTCCGTGATGGCGCGCTTGCGCTCTTCCTTTCCAACGCCGTAGAGCTTCGCGTAGATGTCGAGGTTCTCCTCCACCGAGAGGTCGGTGTCGGTAGTCATCGCCTGCGGGATGACGCCGATCTTGAGTCGCGCGCGGTCAGGGTCCCGCGCCACGTCGTGGCCGCCGACGATGACCTTGCCGCTCGTGATGGGGACGAGCGTCGTCATCATGCGAATGAGCGTGCTCTTCCCCGCGCCGTTGGGGCCGAGCAAGCCGAGCGTCTCGCCCTTGGCAACGGAGAACGACACGTCGTTCACGGCGGTGAGCGCGCCGTACTGCTTCACGGCGCGCTCGACCACGATCGCCGGCACGGCGTCGGGTTTATCCGACGCCGATGCCGCGTCGGTTCTCATAGACGCAAGTGCATCGTCGTCGCGCGTCACTTGCGCACCGTGGGCAGCACGACGGACGCTGTCGTTCCCGGCACGATGGCGTTGCGCGGATTGGCGATCGCGACGCGGAACGCGACGGCTCTGATGTCGCGCTTCGAAGCGCTGACGTCGCGCTGGGTCGCGAACTCGCCCTCGACGCTCTTCGTGATGACCTTGCCGCGCGTGACATCGCCCGAGGCGAGCCGCACCTCCAGCGAATCACCGACGGCCACCGCGCCCGCCTCACTCTCCGGCGCGGCGACGCGCACCCACAGCTTTCCGGTCTCGACGAGCACCACCACCGGCGTGCCGGGTCCGACCAGCTCACCGCGCCGCGCGGCGAGCACCTGTACGACGCCCGACACCGGCGCACGGAGCTCGGTATAGCCGAGCCGCGCGCTCGCCGCGGCGGAGTCGGCGCGCGCACCCTCGAGCCGCGCACGCGTTGCGACGACGGATCCGCGTGCGGCGCTCGCGGCCAGCTCGCCCGCGACGGCTCTTCGCAAATCCGCTTCGGCGGCGCGCAGCGATTGCACGGCGGCGGCGGACATCTGCTCCTGCACGTGGAGCGCGGTGGTCGCCCGCTCCAGCTCGGACGGCGACAGCCCGCCGCTCTGCGCCAGCGTGGTCGCTCGGCGCGCGTCGGCGCTCACGCGCTGCAGCTCGGCGTTTTGCCGGGAGACGTCGGCCTGCGCCGACGCCATCCGCGCACGTGCTGCCGCCACGGCGCCCTCGGATTCGCCCGCGGTCTGCCGCGCGCTCAGCGACGCCTGCTCGACCTGGGCGCGGAGGCTCGCGGCCGAGGCACCGGCGGCGTTCGCCTGGGCGGCGAGCTCGCCGCGGTCGAGTGAGGCGATCGGCTGACCGGCCTTCACGACGCTCCCCTCCTCGACATAAAGAGAGTCGAGCCGCGCCTGGACGGTGGGCGTCACCACGACCTCGTCGGCATCGACGACGCCGAGCAGCACGATCTGGCTCGGGTGGGCACGAACGGTCGCCCACGTCGAGAGCGCGATGACGGCGATGATGGCGATGAGGAGGATGCGTTTGCGCTTCGACATTGGATCAGTGAATTGGTGAGCTGGTGAGTCGGTGAGCTCGTGAGTCGGTGAGCTGGTGAGCTGGTGAGCTGGTGCCCAGTTCACCAGTTCACCAGCTCACCAGTTCACCAGCTCACCAGTTCCCAGCATTGCCGCGCGCCGACACCGACCGCACATTGCTGGCAGGCTTTTACAGCGTTAAACTCGCCCGCCAATGTTCTTTAACACTGTTCAATTGTCAATACCTTGAGCCCGGCAGCGCCGAGTGAGAACCGGGAGGCGCGGCGCGCCGAGATCGTCGGCGCGGCACTGCGGCTGCTGGAGGAGGCGGGACTCGACCGGCTCAGCCTGCGCGGGGTGGCGCGCGAGCTGGGGATGCACGCGCCCGGCCTCTACTGGTACATCGAGAGCCGGCAGGAGCTGATCGACCTGCTGGCCAAGGCGGTGCTCGACGAGGCGGTCACCGGCCTCGCCGCGCCGGCGCCCGGCCAGACGTGGGACGAGTGGCTTACCGACTTCGCCCTCCGCATGCGGCGCGCACTGCTCGCCCATCGCGACGGCGCACGCGTGGTGGCCGGCGCATTTCTCTTCCGCGCGAACAGCATCACGGCCTTCCTCGAGCTCGCCCTCGAGACGATGGAGCGCGACGGTTTCTCGCGCGATTTCGCCATGCTCGGCGCTGTAACAGTGATGCGGTATACCCTGGGGATCGCTCTGGATGACCAGGAGTCGCCGACCAAGGAGCCGGAGGTGCGGAAGCGGATGCTCGAGCAGGCGCTGGCGAAGGGTCCGCCGATCGACGCCGAACGATGGCCGAGGGTGGCCGACGTGATGTCGCGCTGGTTCCAGAAGGTGAAGGACACGCGCGGCTCGGGGGAGCACGGCGAGCTGCACTTCAGGCACGGGCTCGGGCTGGTGATCGCGGGGATCAGGAGCACGAAGGGGAAGGAGATCGGGGAGGGGTAAGACATTGCCAACGGTGTCACTCCGCTTGCATCCGTCACGAGGTATCGTGTAGGCAGCCCCTGGACGCGAGCGACTCCTGATGGACCTGGCGAAGCTGCACGTCATCGTCGTCGGCGGCGCCACTGGTGGGAGTGCCGCGGCGCTCCTTCTCGCTCGCGCCGGCGCGCGCGTCACCGTCGTGGAACGCGTGGCGCAGCCGCGCGAGGTGGGCGCCGGCATCGCGATCGCCGAGAATGGAATGGCGGTGCTCCAGTCGCTCGGATTGCGCCCGGCGCTGGCAGCGGCGCGCGAGGTGCGCGGCGCGCGGATCACGGACGCTGGCGGGCGAACGCTGTTGGCCCCGTCGAAGCCGGCGCCGCGGGTCTTCATGGTGCGTCGCTCGACGCTGCAGGGAGCGCTGCACGACAAGCTCGCTTCCGAACCGCACATCGAGCGAATGTTCGGCGCCGAGGTGGTGCACGCCGCGCCGGACGGAAGCGTTGAGGCTCGTGAGGCCGGCGGCCCGACGCGCGCGCTGCACGCCGATCTCGTGATCGGCGCAGACGGCGTCCACTCGCGCGTGCGCGAGTGCGGCTCGTTCACGGCGAACGTGAAGCAGACGGGGATTCGCTACATCCGCGGGCTCGTGAGCGAAGGGCTCGCGCAGGCCGTCGAGGCATGGACGTCGGCGGGGCTCTTCGGCTCGTTCGCCGTCGACGGCGGCACGTACTTCTACGCGTCGTGCGGCACGCGCGAGTGCGCTGCGGCGCTCGAAGCCCGCGACCTGGACGCGCTGCGCACGGCGTGGGCCCGCGCGTACGCGCCCGCGGGGTGGATCCTCGGTGCCGTCTCGCGCTTCGACGACCTGCTCGTGAACGAGGTGGTGCGCGTCGACTGCGCACGGTGGTGGGACGGACGCCTCGTATTGCTCGGCGACGCCGCGCATGCGATGCCGCCGAACGTCGGCCAGGGGGCGAACAGCGCGCTGGTTGATGCGGCGGTGCTGCTCGACGAGCTGCGGCACGTGTCGTCGCTCGAGCAGGCGCTCGCGACGTACGATCTGCGACGCCGCCCCGCGGTGAAGCGCGTCGCCGACATGGCGGCGCGACTCGGCCGGCTCGCCGAGCTGACGCATCCCTTCGCGCGGGCGGTGCGAGATCGCGTTGTACTCCCGATCGCCGGGCTGTTCTCGACGGCGAGCATGACGCGCACGGTGCTTCAGGAGTCGCAGGCGACGCTGCGTGGCATCGCTGGAAGGTGATCGACTGCTCTGTCATTCCGAGCGGAGGGCCGAAGGCCCGAGCCCTGTCGAGGGGGTTCAGATTCCTCGACTCGCTGCGCTCGCTCGGAATGACAGCTGGGGGGCTGCGCTCGCTCGGAATGACAACGCCGTTCTAAAGAGAGATCGTGTACCGATAGCACCCGCTCGCCAGCACGACGTCCGACGTCGCGACGTTCACGACGCGGAACTGGATGTCGTAGCTGCTCCCCACCGGCAGCGCCGCCACGCTGCGCCAGAGCGCCTCGCGCGCCGAACCGTTTGCGTCGGTCGTGAGGGTCTGCGGCGTGAGTCCCTTGCCGAGCGTGAGCCACGACGTGCTGGTGCACTCACCGTCGAGGTTGGTGTCTACTGCACGCTGGAGCACGAAGCTGGTGTTGGGCGCGAGCCCGCGGACCCACGTGTCGAGCTCGATGATCGCGGCACCGTCGTTCGGCTGGCGGAACTTCACGAGGCCGAAGCCGTCGGTGCCGCGAAGGACGACCTCGAGGTTGAATGGCGGAGTCTCGGGTCCCCAGGCTGCATTGGCTGCCGACGCGGGAGAGAGCGGGGGGTGCGTCGTCTCTTCGGTGGTGCAGGCGGCGATGGCGGCGAAAGCGACTGCGAGCGGAATGGTGGCTGCAAGACGCATGTGGAGCACTCCAGTGTGAGTGATGGGAGGTCGTCGGTCCGCGACGCCACCCGTGAGCCCGCGCACCGGTCGTCCCCTGGCGACACACGACTGCGGGGGTACATTCGCGGTGGATGGCACGTCCGACGGTATGCGCGCGCCGTGACTCGCCAGTGACGCGAGCGTGACCCGAGGGATGATGATCCAGCTGCGGACGCTTGGCGGGACGGGCCTACGCCGCGGTGACGGTGTCGAGCTGCTGCCCGTCCTCGCGCAGCCGAAGCGCCTGGCGCTGCTGGTCCATCTCGCGTTGGCGACCGAGTCCGGATTCCGGCGCCGCGACAGTCTCGTCGCGCTGTTCTGGCCCGAGCTCGACGACGGGCACGCGCGAGGTGCGCTTCGCCAGGCGCTCCGCTTCCTGCGCCGCGAGCTCGGCGATGGTGTGATCGTCACCCGGGGCGACGAGGAGGTCGGAACGGACCGCACCGCGCTGTGGTGCGACGCGGTCGCGTTCGAGGACGCGCGCAGTTCCGATCCGCTGCTCGCCTTGGAGCTCTATCGCGGCGATCTCCTCCCCGGATTCCACGTCGACGATGCCGCGCCCGAGCTCGAGCGATGGCTCGAGGACACGCGCGCCGAGCTGCGCCGCCACGCGATGGCCCTCGTGTGGGAACTCGCCGTCGCCAGACGCGCTGCGGGAGCCCGTGAGGAGGCGCGCTCACTCGCCCGGCGCGCCGCCAGCCTCGCACCGGACGACGAGGCGCAGCTCGGCCGGCTGCTGCAGTTCCTCGACGAGATGGGCGATCGCGCGGGCGCGCTCGCCACCTACGACGAGTTCGCGCATCGGCTACATGAGGACCACGGCGCCGAGCCCGCACCGGAGACGCAGGCGCTCGTGGGCGCGATCCGTGCGCGAACGACGGCCGCGCCCGCGGAGCTGCCGCGCCGCGAAGACATGGCTCCCTCCGTTCGCTCGACCGTAGCTCCGGGCGCTGCCAGAAAGCAAAGATTCAGCAAGTGGGTCGCGGCGACGGTGCTCGCGGTGACCGGTGTCGGCGGTAGCGTCATCGTGCGCAACGTCGCGGCTCCCACGTCAGTCGAGGGCGCGAGCACGGAGACGCAGAGACGTCTCGCGCGCGACCTCTACGCGCGCGGGCGATACTGGTGGAACAAGCGCGGCCCGGGGCTGCTCACGTCGATCGGTTTCTTCAACAAAGCACTCGACGCCGATCCGACGTTCGCGCTCGCGTATGCGGGGCTCGGCGACGCGTACGTTCAGCTCGGATACGGGAGCCTGCTGCGCCCCGACGACGCGTTCCCCAAAGCGCGCGCCGCGGCGGAGCGCGCGCTGCAGCTCGACTCCACGCTCGCCGAGCCGCACGCCACGCTCGGCTACGTGAAGCTGTACTACGAGTGGAACTGGAGCGGTGCGGAGCGCGAGTTCCGCCGCGCGCTCGCGCTCGATCCGGCCTACGCAACCGGTCACGAATGGTACGGCCTGTATCTCGCCGCGATGGGACGCGTCGACGAGTCGATCGCCGAGGAGCGCCGCGCGCAGGAGCTCGACCCGCTCTCGACCGCCGTGGCGGGGACCTCGGCGTGGGTGCAGTACTACGCCGGCCGATTCGACGCGGCGGATCGCGAGCTGCGCGTCGCGCTACGCGAGGATCCGAGCTTCGCGCTCGGACACTTCTATCTCGGGCGGCTGAACGAAGCGAAGGGCGACCTCGGTGCCGCGCTCGACGAGTACGATTCGACAGGGCCGCTGCGGCACTGGGTGCCGATGATGGCGGCGCGCGGGCGGGTGCTCGCGCTCTCGGGACGCGGCGCCGAGGCGCGACAGACGCTCGCCGTGATGGACTCGATGTCGCGGCATGGCTACGTCACCGCGTACGCGGTGGCACTCGTGCACGCCGCACTCGGCGAATCCGACAGTGCCTTCGCGTGGTTGGACCGCGGCGTTGAGGAGCGCACGCACTGGATGGTCTGGCTCAATCGCGATCCGCGCTGGCACTCGGTGCGCGGCGATGCGCGATTCGCGCTGCTGGTGAGGCGGGTGGGGCTGCCGCCGTGAATCACAAAGTCCTGATGGTCCTGGGCTGAGATCTCTCCGCCACGGGCCGTTCTCCGCGCCTCCGCGTTCCTTCGCGGCCTCCGCGTGAAACGTCCCGCGGGACGGACCGTCGCGCCACGGGTTTCACGCAGAGGCGCAGAGGGGTGCGCCTCGGCCGGCCACGCGCGCCTGGGCCCGCAGAGGCGCAGAGAACGGCGCTCGGGATCGAGGTGCATCGAGCAGCGCAGCAGTCCTCTCCATCCACGACTCCAACAGGAAGACCTTTGGCGTCGGCATCGAAGCATCACGTGGCGGGATGCGTCCAGGACTGCTTTCGGCATCAACGTGCTCAGACCGGTGCAGCGCCCCTCTCCACCAACGACCACAAAGTCCTTGATGGTCCGGGCCCAGATCTCTCCGCCCGAGCGAGATCCTCGCCGCGGCTCCGCGCCTTCGCGTGCAAGCGGTTCACGTCGCCCATCGTGGCCGAGCAGGCGCATCGAACAGATCCTGCATTTTCCGTCAGATCGCCGTGCCCGATCCGCGTTCCGTCGTTGGTTCTGGGATATCAGACCGACAGCAGTCTCGAGAAGAACGACCGGTACCGCTGCAGCGCCTGACGCAGGTCCTCCGTCGAGACGTCGCCGCCGCGGTCCCACTGGCCTTCGAGCTGCGCGCGTTCATTGGCGAAGGTCTCGGCGAGCCGTTTGATCGCGTCGGCGACGAGGCCGTCCGCGCGCTCGACGGCGCGGCGAGGCTCGTCGACGAAGCCGGCCTGGATGTCGGTCCACTGGTTGCGCAGCTGGTTCACCACGTCGGTGGCGAGGAGCGGCGTGTCGTGCGGCGCATTCATGTCGGCGGGCGCGTTTCCGGCTCGCGCACGCTCGACCTCGCGATCGCCGATCTTGCGCTCGAGGTCCGTCGTCGATCCGCCGGCGCTGCGGTCGGCGGCGACAGCGACATCGGCGGTGGAAAGGTCGCGGTTGGGCGGCGGTGGTGCGGGCCCGTCCTTCGGAGCTGCAGCACGCGGGTCGTCGGTCATGGTCTCACCTCACGGTCGTTGCGGATGTCCTGGTCACTCGAGCGCTGCTCGCCGACGCGCCGCACCGGGATCTCCATCCGGCCGTCGTCATCGCGCGTCGCGCTGCGCTCGACCACACGCTCGTCGTTCGCGCGAGGCGCGGCGGCGTCGCGCTTCTCTTCCTCCGCGTGCTCGCGGTCCTCGAGCAGGTCCTGGAAGAGCCCTCGATAGTAGACCATCGCCTGGCGGAGATCTTCCGTCGTCGCCTCGCCGCGCCGGTGGCGTTGCGCGATGTCGCGCGCCGCGCGGTAGTTCTCGACGACGCGCGGGTGATGCACCGAGAGGTCCGCCGCGCGCTGATCGAAGTCGGACACGGGATAGCCGCGCGTCCGCATCACGTCCTCGACGAGACGATCGGCGTCGGTGACGGCGCCCTTCGGATCGTCGACAAAGCGCGTCTGCACGGCGCGCCACTGCTGGAGGTATCCGTTCTGCTGCTCGGCGCTGAGCGGCCGGATGTCGAATGCGGCGACGCGTTCCTGGCGCTTGACCAACTCCGATTCGGCGCGACGCTTGTCGCCGAGCTCGTTCACGGCGCGCGCGTACTCCGGTCCGTATCGGGCTTTCAGCCTGTCGCTCTGCTGTCGCCGCCAGACGAGCCAGCCGATCACGGCGAGCACGAGCACGGCCACGACGATCGCGATCATCGTTCCCTGGTCCATGGTTGCCTCCTCGGGGGTCCGGGGTCCGCGGACTCGCGGGGACGTGCATCAGAGGTGCCACCTCAGGCGGACACGGGCGCTGTATCGGCGGGGCCTGGCGGGCTGGTGCGGCTCAGGGCGCCGCGAGCAATTGCGATTTCGCCGCTCGGCGCGAACTGCTGTTCTGGCGCGCCGCAGTTTAACGCAGAGGCGCAGAGGAGCGCAGAGGCGCAGAGGACTGCTCTCGGGGTCGTCATCCAAGAGCAGCGTATCGTCCCTCTGCATCCACGACCTCAAGGTCTTTGAGGGTCCAGCGGAGAGATTGCTGCGCCATCCTCTGCGCCTCAGCGGGCCGCGGCGCGAGTGGCCGATCCGGGCGCACGGCTCTGCGCCTCTGCGTGACCCTCCGGCGTGTCGTGACTTACTCGCACCTCGGCCCGACACACCCACCGGACTAGCCAGCCGAGTCGGACCGAGCTCGGGCTGGCGCGACCTCGCCGAGCACGGCAGGTTGAATCTCGAATGACCGCCGCGCCGCCTCGCCCTCCGACGCTCGACCTCGCCACCGAGCCGATCACGGCCTCACCCGGCCGGGTGCCATCGCCGTCGCAGCGCGCCGCGATCGAGGCGCCCGCCGAGGCGCTGCTCGTGCTCGCCGGCCCCGGCGCGGGGAAGACGTTCTGTCTGATCGAGCGGATCCGGTTCCTGCTCGAGTCGCTCGGGATGGATCCGGCGCGAATCTGCGCCTTCACCTTCACCAACAAGGCCGCCGGCGAGATCGCCGAGCGGCTCGGCCGCACGCTCGGCCACCGCGCGCGCGAGGTGAAGACGGGGACGATCCACGCCTTCTGCGCCGAGCTGCTGCGCGAGTTCGGCGGGCGCGTCGGGCTCGAGAAGGGGTTCGGCATCGTCGACGACAAGCAGCAGCGTACGGTGCTCCGTCGCATCGGCCGATACAACGATCAGTGGAACGGCCCATTGCTGCGACGCTTCTCGACGCATCGCATCGCACACGAGCCGTTCGCGCACCGCAACGACGCCGAGGCCTTCGAGAAATACGAGCGGTTCCTGCGCGATCGCAACTACGCCGACTTCGACATGCTCATCCTGAAGACGGCCGAGCTGCTGGCACACGACGACGTCGTGCAGCGCGTGCGCGCGCGATGGGACTGCGTGCTGGTGGACGAGTTCCAGGATCTGAATCCGCTTCAGTATCAGGTGATCCGCGAGCTGGGGCGCGACCACGGCCACGTCTTCGCCGTGGGCGACGACGAGCAGTCGATCTACTCGTGGGCGGGCGCCGATCCGCGCGTCTTCCGCCAGTACGCCAACGACTTCGACGTCAGGCGCCGCGTCGTCCTGCGCGAGAACCGCCGCTGCTCGCGCGAGATCCTCGCGCTCGCGCGCCGGCTCATCGAGCACAACCCGACGCTGTTCGACGAGCCGAAGCTGCTCGAAGCGGAGCGCGAGTCGCCGTTCTGCGTGTCGGCTCACACCTTCGCCGACGACTCGGCCGAGCGTGACTGGATCGTCGCCGACGTGCGGCGCGATCACGTCGAGCATGGAATCCCGTGGGGCGAGGTCGCACTGCTCTACCGCACGCACGCGATCGGTGACGCGCTCGAGGGGAGCCTCCTCACGGCGGGCATCCCGTGCCGCCTCGCGAGCGGCCGCGCGCTCACGCAGGATCCGATCATCGCCTACGTGCTCGCGGCGCTCCAGGTGGTCGCCAACCCTGAAGACGTCCACGACGACGCCTTCCTCGAGCTCGCACTGCCGAAACCCCTCGTCGAAGACGCGCGCGCCAGACTGCAGCACACGGGGCACACGCTGCGGGCCGAGCTGGAGGCGACGGCGCGCGAGCTCGGCGCGCAGCACCCCAACGCGAAGCGCATCCGGCGCGCCTGCTACTCGCTCGACAACCTCCCGGCGATCGCCGACCAGCATGCGAGCGTGATGGGGCTGGTGGAGGAGCTGCTGTCGCACCGCGTCGGCACGTACGACACGGTGCTCGAGGAGATCCACGACGAGCTGACCGATCCCGCCGCGCAGCCGGAAGTCGAGCAGCTCGCGGCACGGCTGGCCGACGCGCGCGCGTCGGGGCGCACGATCTGGCTCGAGCGACGGCGCGGCGCCGAGATCCCGCTCGCGGGACTCCTTCGCGCGGCGGGGTTCCGAAACGTATCGACGGACGCGGTGTCGCCCCCTGATCCGGAGCCGATCCTCGTCGACGACGCGCCGACGCTCGGCCTGCCGCTCGCGCTGTTCAAGGCGCTCCAGCTTCTCGCCTGCGCGAGCTCGCGCTCGGCGTTCCGCGACTTCACGGTCGTGGACGTCGAGACGACGACCAATGTCGTCGACAAGGCCGAGGTGGTGGAGATCGCCGCGGTACGCGTGCGCGATCGCGCGATCGTCGACGAGCTGTCGCTGCTCGTGCGCCCGGAGGGGTGCATCGATCCGAACGCCGCTGGCGTGCACGGGATCTCGGAAGCCGAAGTCGCCGGGGCGCCGACCTTCGCCGAGGTATGGCCGCGCGTCCGCGCGTTCTGCGGCAGCGACACGATCGTGGCGCACAATGGGCACCACTTCGACTTCCCGATCCTCGAGCGACTGTCGGGGGAGACGCTCGCGGGGACGTACGACACGCTGCCGCTCGCGCGGCGACTGCTCGCGGGAAGCGCGAGTCTCCCCAACCTCGCGGCGCAGTTCGGGATCGACACCGGCCGCTCACACCGCGCGCTCGACGACACGCGCGCGCTGGCGAAGGTGTTTCTCGCGCTGCGCTCCCTCAACGACGCCTTCGCCCGCAAGACGGCGCTCGTGCACCTGCTCGACTATCTCGCGGTCGCGCTCGCGCTCTGGCCCGACGAGCTCGACGCCGAGGGTGTGCTGCTGCGCGATCGCTGCAGCCACTTCGCCTTCGGCCGCTTCAGCAGCTGTCTCGACGACTACGAGACGGAGCGCTCGGGCCGCGGCGACGACACGCTGCCGAGCGTGCACGATCTCATCGAGTGGCTCGGTGGCGCGGAGCGCATGGAGCGTGTGCGCGCCGATAAGCCGGCGGGGGAGCGGTATCCGATCGCGATGGCTCGGCTGCGCGCGCTGCTCGATCAGCTTCCTGACGATGCGTCGTTCGACGATCAGCTCTGCCGCCTGCTCGAGCTCGCGGCGCTCTCACGCGCCGACGACGAGCCGGCCGACGCGGCGCGCGTGAACCTGCTCACGCTGCACTCGACGAAGGGGCTCGAGTTCTCACGCGTGTACGTCGTCGGTGTCGAGGATGCGGAGATGATCGGCGGGACGGCGGCCAGGCCGGCGACGGATGCGCAGGTCGAGGAGGCGCGGCGGCTGCTGTACGTCGGCATGACGCGCGCGAAGGACCGGCTGGTGCTGACGCACACTCGGGAGCGGAATGGGCGGCCGGGGGGCGGGCATCGGTTTCTGGACGAGATGGGGATCGCGGCGTGCCGTGCCACGATCGACGGACATCGAGCAGAACGGGCTGACGGCGTTTGTCGTCGCGGCGAGAGACCAAGAACGGAGGGTTGAACGCGGATGCGGCGGATTGGGC
>JBJMNN010000201.1:0-5317 GCA_045804245.1 Gemmatimonadaceae bacterium
GCAGGTCGGCGTCCGCGTGCGCTACATGCACTCGGACATCGAGTCGATCGAGCGGATGGAGATCGTGCGCGGGCTGCGGCTCGGCGAGTTCGACGTGCTCGTCGGGATCAACCTGTTGCGCGAGGGGCTCGACATGCCCGAGGTGTCGCTCGTCGCGATCCTCGACGCCGACCAGGAAGGGTTCCTGCGCTCGGACCGGTCGCTCATCCAGACGGTGGGACGCGCGGCTCGGCACCTCAACGGCAAGGCGATCTTCTACGCCGACCGGATCACGGGCTCGATGCAGCGGTGCATCGACGAGACGGCGCGTCGCCGCGAGCTGCAGTGGGCGCACAACGAGGAGCACGGCATCACGCCCGTGTCGGTCTCGAAGAGCATCGATCAGGTGCGATTCATCACGCGCGTGGCCGACGCGCGCACCGAGCGCGAGGAGGAGCGGGGGCCGCGACGCCGCAAGGTCGCCGAGGCGGAGGCGCCGGGATACGAGATGGTGGATCCCGAGACGCTGGTGGCGATGCTGGAGCAGCAGATGCGCGAGGCGGCGACGGCGCTGGACTTCGAGGCAGCCGCGCGGCTGCGTGATCAGCTGTTCGAGGTGAAGGCCCGCATGGCCGGGAATACCGCGCGGCCGGCCGTCGCCGCCGACGCGGCCGCGGGCAGCCGCCGGTGAGCGACTCGAGCGCGGCGGGTCGCGAGACGCACGGGCCGCTCGTCCCGGTGCTCGCCGACCACGGTGCGCTCGCGATGAACGAGGCGGAACTCCGCGATTGGGGACGTCGATTCGGACGCTCGGCGCATCCGCCGCTGCTCGTCACGCTCGCCGGCGAGCTCGGCACCGGCAAGACGACGCTCGCTCAGTCGATCTGCGATGGGTACGGCGTCACCAGTGAGGTGACCAGCCCGACGTTCGCGCTCGTGCAGGAATACGACGCACCGCGCTCGTCGGTCTACCACCTCGACCTCTACCGCCTCGACCGCCCGGAGCAGCTGGACGCGCTGGCGTGGGACGAGATTCTCAGCGCGCGGGCACTGCTCCTCGTGGAGTGGCCGGACCGCGCTGGCGACCGCCTTCCGGGCGGTCGCGTGATTCTATCCCTGCAGCACCTGCCGGACGACCCGGGGCGGCGGCTGCTGTACGCGGGATGGCATCCATGATCACGCTGGTGTTGGAGGCCTCCACCTACGCGGGAAGCGCGGCCGTGATCGACGGGGCGCGGGTCGTCGCTGAGCGCGCGGTCGCAATGCGGGGCCGGGAGCGCGAGGCGCTGATGCCAGCCGTGGCCGAGGTTCTCGCGGAAGCTGGAGTGAGCCCGGGAGCGATCGAGCGCGTGGTGTGCGGCGCCGGCCCGGGAAGCTTCACGAGCCTGCGCATCGCCGGGGCGATCGCGAAGGGGATCGCGCTCGCGGCGGTGTGCCCACTCGTTCCGGTCTCGTCGCTCGCGCTCGTCGTCGCGTCGCGCGAGCCATTCGCGCCCGGTCGGTATCTCGCTGCGATCGACGCCCTCCGTGGGGAGCACTACGTCGCACTGTTCGAGGTCGACGCGGTGGGAGCCCTCAGGGTCCTCGGGCCGGAGCTGCGTGTGCCGTCTACGGAGGTGCTGGAGCGGGCGGCCGCGCATGATGCCGTGGCGGTGGGGCCGGGGCGCGATGGCGCGGCACACGTCGATCCACGCGCTGCGGCGGCGGCAAGGCTGGCCGAGCTCCTGGACGCGACGCCGGCTGCCGATCTGGCCGGATGGGAGCCTGCGTATGGGCGGCTCGCCGAGGCGCAGGTGAAATGGGAGGCGACGCACGGCCGCTCGCTCGAGGCCGTATGACTGCGCTGGCCTCGAAAGCGCTGAACATCCGACGTGCGGTGCGAGGCGACCTCGCGGGGATGCTGCGGATCGAGCAGGCGTCGTTCGCCGACCCCTGGACGGTGGAGTCGCTGGCGACGGCACTCTCGCTCGACCGGATGCGGGTGCTGGTCGCCGAGCCTGAGGAGAAAGCGAGGCGGGGCGGGGATGCCGCGTCGGGACTGCTGGGCTATGTTGTGGCGGTCGTCGTGGGACTGGAAGCGGAGATCGCCGACCTCGCGGTGGCGCCCGAAGCGCGGCGGCTGGGAATCGGGCGGGCGTTGCTCGAGCGGGCACTCGCCGAGCTGCGGGAAGCGGCGGTGCAGACCGTCTATCTCGAGGTGCGCGAGTCGAACCAGGCGGCGCGAACGCTGTACGAGTCGAACGGATTCGAGTCCGTCGGTCGGCGACGCGGGTACTATCGATCGCCGGTCGAGGACGCGCTGGTGCTCAGGCGCGAGATCGGTCCGACCTGAAGTGAAGTGTCACATGAAGTAGCTGGTGCAGTGCGTTGGTTGGCGGTTGTTTACGGATGTGTGCACGGATTTGGTGGCGTCATCCATGGACGTAATCTTTAGCGTGTGCGGCGAGGCATCGACCAACTCGCCCAGGAGGAGTGTATGAGCCGGAGCTTGAACAAGGTGACGCTGATTGGGAACCTCGGGAACGATCCCGAGGTGCGTTCGACGACCGGGGGCAATCGCGTGGCGACCTTCTCGCTCGCGACGAGCCGCTCGTGGAACGATGCGAGCGGCACGAAGCAGGAGAAGACAGAGTGGCACCGCTGCGTCGTGTGGAACACGAAGAGCTCGCAGCTGGCGGACATCGTTGAGAAGTACGTGAAGAAGGGGGACAAACTGTACGTCGAAGGGCGGATCGAATACCGCCAATGGCAGGACAAGGACGGTCAGACCCGCTACTCCACAGAGATCAACGTCCGCGAGCTTATCATGCTCGGCGGCGGCTCAGGTGGCGGGCGCTCGGGGGCTGACACGGACAGCGAATCGGCGAACGGCGCGCGGGCGCGTTCGGCCAGCCCGGCGAAGGCGAAAGCAGGCGGCGGGGACGACTTCGAGGATTTTCCCGGCGCGCTCGCGGACGAGGACGACGATCTGCCGTTCTGACGCGGCTCCTGGACGACGAACGGGCGGCGCTCTTGGAGAGCGCCGCCCGTTCGCGTCCGATCGGCGTGCGGCTCAGTTCGCGGGAAGCACGTAGAGCGCTCGCTCGTCGAGCGGAAGCCGAACCGAGAGGCGCGCGCCGGGACTGATGGCGATCGTCCCGCTGCTTGGCGCATAGTTCCGCGCCAGAAGCCGCGCGACGACGTTGATCGTGCCGCGCATCGCGATGTCGCGGGGGATGGTGAGCGTCTCGGTACGGCCGGCGAACACCGTGCCGAGCCGACGCGCGCCTGAGCTCGGCGCGGTCACGAAGACGTCCGCCTGCGCAAGTGACTCGTTCTTGAACTCGATCGTGCTCGGCTCACTCGCGGCGGCGTCGATGTCGGACGCCGAGCGATTGCGATGACAGGCCGAGATCGCGAGGAAGGCGACGAGTGTGACGGCGTGTCGGGAGCGCGCGGCGTAACGGAAGTGAGTGGTCATGGGATCACCGGAAGGATGACGCCGGCATAGCGGGCGCATCTGAAGTGCGGGAGCGCATCTCTCGCGCTGGTGGTACAGCATCGCCGATACCAGTACCCCGTCCGGATGCTGGAGATCGCGACAGGGGTGCACCGCGACGTGGCACCGCGAGCCGTTCGAGGGGTACGACAACTCTCGCGTTCTGCGCCCTGCATGCACGGGGCTGCGCGACACCCCAACATCCCTGCTCTCATGACCGGAGGATCGAGCATGTTTCACGGTCGATGCGACCGGCTCGCCCGTGCGGCGGCGGTCGTCCCTGTACTCTCTCTCGCGCCTATTCTCGCCTGGGCGCAGCAGTCACCGGCCACGCCCGACGCCGCGGCTACGGCGGCCGCGGTCACCCAGCTCCAGTCGCTGAGCGATGCGTTCGCGACCGTGGCGGCGCGGGTGCGGCCGAGCGTCGTGTACATCACCGCGCGCCAGGCGCCGCGCGTCGTGGCGCAGCGCGACCAGCGCAGCGCGCCGGCCATTCCAGGGCTGCCGCCCGAGCTGCGCCGCTTCTTCGAGATGCCCGGCATGCCCGATGGCGGTGGCCAGCCTCGCGCCGGCCGTGCCTCGGGCTCGGGGTTCATCGTGTCGCCCGACGGCTACGTGCTGACGAACGCACACGTCGTCGACAGCTCGACGCAGGTGACGGTGCGACTGCTCGACCGACGCGAGTTCGCGGCGCGCATCGTCGGTACCGATCCGACGACCGACGTCGCCGTGCTCAAGATCGAGGCGACGGGACTGACCCCCGCGCCACTTGGCGACAGCGACGGAGCGCGCGTCGGCGAGTGGGTGCTGGCAGTCGGCAATCCACTGGGCGAGAACCTCACCTTCACGGTGACGCAGGGAATCATCAGCGCCAAGGGACGGTCACTCGCTCTGCCCAACCGCTCCGAGACCAGCATCCAGGACTTCATCCAGACGGATGCGGCGATCAACCCGGGGAACTCGGGCGGCCCGCTTATCAACGTGCGCGGCGAGGTGATCGGCATCAATGGCGCGATCGCGAGCCCGACCGGCTTCAGCGCCGGTTATGGCTTCGCCGTACCGATCAATCTGGCGCGCGCAGTGATGAGTCAGATCCGCACCAACGGGCGCGTGGAGCGCGCGGCACTCGGCGTTCTCGTGCGCGACGCGACGATCGACGACGCGGCGTACGTCGGGCTCTCCGACAACCGCGGCGTGCTGGTGCAGGATTTCGGCGGCGATGACTCGCCGGCGCGCCGAGCCGGACTGCAGCCGGGCGATGTGATCATCTCGGTCGCCGGCCGGCCGGTGGACTACGTCGCGCAGCTTCAGGAGTCGATCGCCTTCCGGAAGCCCGGCGAGACCGTCGACGTCGAGGTGGCCCGCAAGGGAGGGCAGCGCGCGACGATTCGCGTTCCGCTGCAACGCGCGCCCTCGACGCGTACGGCATCGGCGCTGGAGCCGACGCGGCCTTCGGCGCGGAGCGAGCAGCCGAAGTCGTCGACGCTGCCTGCGCTCGGCGTCACGGTGGCACCGCTCGACGCGGCGACCGTGCGCGGTCTCGAAATACCGGCTGACGTGCGCGGCGTCGTCGTGATGGACGTGGACGACTCGAGCTCCGCCGCAGGCCGCATCGCGACGCCGCAGACCGGCGGGCCGGACGTGATTCTTTCGGTCGAGGGGCAGCCGGTGACCACGCCGGAGGCGCTCCGAGCCGCGCTGGGCGCGGCGAAGCCCGGTGACATCGTCTCGCTGCGCATCTACAACGTGCAGGCGAAGAACCGGCGCATCGAGCGGATCCGGTTGGGGAGCTCGAACGCGCGATAAGCGGGGCAGGCGTGTTCGCTCGCGAGTGGGGCGTGGCCAGGTGATGGCCACGCC
>JBJMNN010000202.1:0-5994 GCA_045804245.1 Gemmatimonadaceae bacterium
ACAAGGTGCACATGACGCCACGGCTCGGCGCGCCGTACGACGTGGACTTCGTGATCCGCGACGATGCCGGCACGCTGCGCCTCAAGTCGCAGCCTCGCGACGTGTTCGGTGGCGAGGTGTACATGGTGCCGGTCGTGGACGGCCGCTTCCACGTGGCCTACACCGGCGGCGAGAGCTTCAAGGGCCGGCCGTTCGTCGAGCCGGGAATGATCTTCGCCTTCCGCACGGCGGGCGGACATGCCCGTGCGTTCGACATGTACGGCTACGACGAGGCGGTCGTGGGGAAGGGGGAGCTGACGAAGTAGCGCGGGTTCGCGGGTTCGCACATCGGTGGCGCCGACGAGTCCGTAACGAGAAAACCATTTCGCGGGCCGCTCGTCCGTATATATAAGGAAGCGCCGCCAGCGATCGGCGCCGCCCCTCCCCAGCTGCCTGTCGTGCCCAGACTTTCTCCTTCGCGCCGCCGTGCCGCCGCGGCCGTCCTCGCGTTCGGCGCGCTTCCGGTCCTCGTCGCCGCGCACCGATCCGCTGAGCTGCTGCCACCAGGCGCCGGCATCACGCCCGGTTCGTACGTCGCGGTACTCGCCAATGGCCAGAAGCTGCCGTGGACCACTCAGGTGCCCGCCGTGAAGGGGCTCGTGCACTGGGCACGGCTCGATCTCGCCGTGCTGCGCCTCACTCCCAATGGGCGCTACACGCTGAGCTATCGCTACGCGCAGGAAGTGGTGGACACCAGGGAGAAGCTGCGAATGCCACCGCCGCGCGACGACATCTCCGTCGGCCGATTCTCTGATCAGGGACGGACGCTCACCTTCGTTCCCACGCCGGCGCCCGGGAAAACCGCGCGCACCATCACCGCGCAGGTCGTGGGCGCGGACATCTTCCTCGACAAGACCGTGTTCGTCGGAGAGCGCCCCTTCCGCGTCCGACTGCTCTTCCGACGAGATCCCTCACTCTGGTGAACCTCGCAGTGTCCACCTCGCCTGCTCCCGCACCGTACGCCATCGCGCCACGGATCGCGCTCGTCGTCGGCGTGGTGCTCGCTGCGCTGCCACGATTGATCACCGGTTCGGCGCTGGGTGACGTGACCTGGCTCGCGGCCGGCGTCGTGGCGGCAGTGATCGCACTGACGCTGACACGGTTCATCGCGCGCGGCGCAAAGCCGTCGGCGACGGCCGTAGTGGTGGGCGACAGTGTGGCGCTCGGCGCGCTGGCGCTCGCGTTCCCGTCGGCGGCGATCGTGGCGCTCTTCGTCGTGGCGATCGTCGTGCACGCGAGGCGCGGTGCGCCGTTGCTCGCCGTGCTGTCGGCGCTGCTCGCGTACGTGGGCTCGGTGCTCGTGCGACTCGTCTTCGGCGCGCTGCCGGCCGGTGCCGGTGTCGACGCCGTTGGCGCCATCGTACTGCTCGTCGTCGCCGGCGTCGCGGTGCTCGCGGCGATGCCCGCGCCTGCCGACGAGGTGATCGATCCACGCACGGGACGGCGTCGTCCATCCGGAGAGATCATCGCGATGTCGCGCGAGGCCGAGGAGGCGGCGGCGATCTCGCAGACGCTCGACGGCTCCGTCACCGACCTCGACGAGATCGGCCGCACCTTCTCGTCGACGCTCGAGAAGCTGGAGGCCGAGCTCGAGCATCAGCGCCGCTTCACCCTCGACGGCACGCGCCAGGTCCGCGACGCGCGCGAAGCGGCGGAGCGGCTGCACGAGCGTGCGCAGGCGATGGAGCAGGCGATCGGGCAGCTGACGACGGCGGCGTCGTCGAGCCGCGACGCGATCGATCGCGCATCGCATACCCTCGTGAGCGTCGGCGACCGCGTGCGCGCCAGCGCCGAACGTGTGCGCACGCTCGACGAGGTCTCGGACCGCATCGGCGGATTCGTCGAGCGGATCACGCGCCTCGCGCGCCAGACGAACCTGCTCGCGCTCAACGCGGCGATCGAGGCGGCGCGCGCCGGCGAGCAGGGCAAGGGCTTCGCCGTCGTCGCCGAGGAGGTGCGCAAGCTCGCCGGCGAGAGCGAGCGCGCCGCGCGCGAGATCCAGAGCACCGTCGGCGACGTGCGCGCGCACATGGGCGAGGTCGCACAACTGCTGCTGACGAACGAGCAAGAGGTGGGCGACGTCGGCGCCGTGGCGGTCCAGGCGACGGACGCCCTGGGCGCAATCTCGACGAGCATCGCGCGCGTGACCGGGATCGTCGCCGAGACGGCGGAGGTGTCGCGCGCGCAGACGATGCGCATCGAGACGCTGTCGACCGGCATCGTGGGACTCGAGGCCGGTGCCCAGCGGGCATCGGGGTGCGCCGAGCAGGCCGCCGAGCTGCTGCGCGCGCGCGCGGTGCGCGTGAACGAGCTGCGCGACACAGTGGCGCGCATCGCGGGCGTGGGGACGCGGCTCGGGCAGGCGTAGCGCGGGCGCACTCGGGTCACGCGCGCCGCGGCTGAATTGATTGACGCGGAACGCGCGGAGCTGGCCAGAGATCGTTGCTCCCGAAGCAGTTCTCCGCGGTCTCTCATTTCCTCCGCGCCCTCCGCGCCAATCTGTCGTCGTTGCAGTTTGCAGTCGCTCTTCGACTGGCGACCACCGGCATGTGAGGAGTAGCTTCGTTCCTCCCCGCTCGCACCTGCCAATGCGCCTCGCCGCCATCGCGTCGCTCTCGTTCCTGCTCGCCTGTGCTCCGCGTGATCCGAGCGTCGCGCCATCGCCGGCATCGTCGGGCAACTACGGCGAATGGACCGCATACGGCAAAGACATTCTTGGCTCGCGCCACTCGCCGCTGGCGCAGATCGACACGAGCAACGTCGCGCGGCTCGCCGTCGCGTGGACGTACCACACCGGCGAGCTCGCGCCGGCCGTGCAGACGAAGCGCGCTCGGTCGCTCGAAGCGACGCCGATCGTCGTCGACGGAGTGATGTACCTCATCACGCCGCTCGGACGCGTCATCGCGCTCGATCCCGAGACGGGGCGCGCGCGGTGGGTATACGATGCGCGGCTCGATCGCAGCATCGGGTTCGGCGATCACACGAGTCGCGGCGTGTCGACCTGGCGCGATTCGTCGCGCGCCGCCGGACAGCCGTGTCGTCGTCGCATCGTCGCCGCGACCGTCGACGCGCGGCTGCTGTCGATCGACGCGGCGACGGGAGCGCTCTGCGAGGACTTCGGCACGAAAGGCACGGTCGATCTGCGCGTCGGGCTGCGCAACAAACCGCTCGAGACGTCGGACTACGAGGAGACCTCGCCGCCGCTCGTCGTCAACGGCGTCATCGTCGTCGGCTCGGCGACGGCGGACAACCAGCAGATCGATGGCGCGAGCGGTGAGGTGCGCGCGTTCGACGTGCGCACCGGCGCGCTCCGGTGGACCTGGCATCCCGTGCCGCAGGACTCGAGCGATCCGGCGTACGCGACGTGGCGCGGGCCGAGCGCGCATCGCACCGGCGCGGCGAACGCGTGGTCGGTGCTCGCCGCGGATCCGGCGCGCGATCTCGTGCTCGTGCCCACCGGAAGCGCGTCGCCGGACTACTATGGTGGCGTGCGGCTCGGCGAGAACCGCTACGCCAACTCGATCACCGCGCTGCGCGCGTCGACGGGAAAGGTGGTGTGGTCGTTCCAGACCGTGCATCACGATCTCTGGGATTACGACAACGCATCGCCGCCGGCGCTCGTGACCGTGGAGTACGGCGGTCGTCGCCGCGATGCCGTGCTGCAGGCCACGAAGACCGGTCAACTGTTCGTGCTCGATCGTGACACCGGGACGCCGATCGTCCCGGTGTCGGAGATGCCCGTCCCGCGCTCGACCATCGCGGGTGAGGAAGCGTCGCCGACGCAGCCGCAGAGCGCGATCGGGCCACTCACACCACAGCGTCTGTCGCCCGACAGCGTATGGGGCGCGAACGACGCCGACCGCGCTGCCTGTCGCGCGGCGCTGAGCGGACTTCGCAACGAAGGGCCGTTCACGCCGCCGAGCCTCGAAGGATCGCTCGTGCTGCCGTCGAACATCGGCGGCGCGCACTGGGGCGGGGTCGCGTTCGATCCGTCGGCGCAGATCGCCGTCGTGCCGACGAACACCGTCGCGGCGATCGTGAAGCTGATCCCGCGCACGCACTTCGACTCGCTGCGCCGCGGCGGCACGGGCAACCGCATCGGTGCCGAGTTCGCGCCGCAGCGCGGCACGCCGTACGGGATGTACCGCGAGCTGTTCATCCTGCCGAGCGTGACGCCGTGCACGCCGCCGCCGTTCGGCGCACTCGTCGGCGTCGATCTCCGGCGTGGCGCCATCGCCTGGCGCGTTCCGCTCGGCAGCATGGCGGCGGGCGCGAAGACCGGCGCGCCGAACCTCGGCGGCGCGATCACGACGGCCGGCGGGCTGACGTTCATCGGCGCGACGATCGACCGAAAGTTCCGCGCATTCGAGACGCGAACCGGACGCGAGCTGTGGTCGACACTGCTGCCGGCATCGGGCAAGGCGACACCGATGACCTTCCGCGGGGCGTCGGGAAAGCAGTATGTAGTGATCAGCGCCGGCGGCGACGGTGGCAGCGCGTTCGGCGTGAGTGACGCGATCGTGGCCTATGCGCTAGCTGATGCTCGATGAGCTCGACCCCGAGAAACTGATTTGCCAAGCTTCACGCGGGGTCGGGACATCTGCGCGGCTCGTCCGCATCGAGAACGGCGGATCGGACGGCGTTGGTAGTCTCGGCGCTGGGATCAAGAACGGAGGATTGAACGCGGATGCGGCGGATTGGGCGGATGCTAGGGCAACTGCAAAACCCAGCTGCCGATAGCCACCACCGACCCGACCCACGATGCAAGGCACACAGCAACTGATTTTGGGCGTGCGCCACGAGAGCCTCGACGCGGCGGACCCTCAAAAAGCAGCTGCGGTAGTCGTTGCAGTTCTATTTATGGTTGCTGTTTCAGTTGCCGTTGTCGTTGCCGTTGCCCCAGCATCCGCCCAATCCGCCGCATCCGCGTTCAATCCTCCGTTCTTGATCCCAGCGCCGAGACTACCAACGCCGTCCGATCCGCCACGGACATCTCGCCGAGCGAAGCGAAACGTGTTCTCCGCGCCCCCCGCGTGAACTGCAATGCCTCGGCCCGGTTCAGCAGGAGCAAACAACAGTGCGTACGAAAATCAGAACCGCACGCTACACCTCTCCACCAAGCCGATGACAATCCGTTTCGTTCGATCGATCGCCGTCACGTTCGCAACCGCCATCGTCGCCGGCTGCGCGTCCGCGCCCGTCGTGACGACGCCACCGCCCGTCGCTGCCGCGCCGAGTGTGGCATCGGCGCACCCGAACGTGACCGGGAACTGGCTGGCCGCCGTGCCGAACACCACCGACGGCACCTTTCGCCGGACGTACTTCAACCTGACGCAGCTCGGTGAGCGGATCACCGGCACGGTGCACTCCACGCAGTTCTTCTATCAGGTCGCCGACACGAAGTGGGATAGCGCGGGGGGATTCACGCTCACGGCGTCGATGCGCGACTTGGGCACCGATCGCCGCGTGATCTACGACGTGAAGGTCGTCGGGCCCGACGAGCTGCGGTTCACGTTGCGGCCGCGCGCCGATCGTCCGCCGCCGGCCACGCCACCCGCCGCGCTCGTCGCGCACCGCGCGCCGGCAGGGGAGGGCGCGATGCCCGCGAAGATCGCCGTGCCCGCGCTCCACAAGGTGCGGGACAACGGGATCGCACGTACGCCGGCGATGGGATGGAACAGCTGGAACAAGTTCGCCGGCCGAGTCGACGATGCCGCCGTGCGCGCGATGGCCGACGCGATGGCGGGCAACGGCATGCGCGAGGCGGGCTACGTCTATGTCAACATCGACGACACGTGGGAAGGCGACCAGCGCGATGCGCAGGGGAACATCACGACGAACAGGAAATTTCCCGACATGAAGGCGCTCGCCGACTACGTGCATTCGAAGGGGTTGAAACTGGGGATCTATTCGTCGCGGTTGGAGATGTGATGAGCGTGGTTTATGGTTAGATTG
>JBJMNN010000203.1:0-4678 GCA_045804245.1 Gemmatimonadaceae bacterium
CAGCCGCGAATCCCGAACTCGCTGCCGCTCACGCCAACGAGCACTTTGTTCTTGGCGATGAGCGGCGCCATCGTGAGGCTCTCGCCCAAGTTGATGTTGGCGAGCTGCGTGCGCCACAGCTCGTGGCCATCGTTGGCGTCGAGGGCAATCGTGTTCCCGTCCAGGGTGTTGAACACGATCTTGCCGTCGGCGTACGAAGCGCCGCGATTGACGACGTCGCAGCAGGCGACGCCCTGCGACGACGACTTGGGTTTCGGTTTGTACGTCCACTTCGCCGGTGCTCCGGGCTTCGTGAGATCCAGCGCGTACACGATGTTCGGAAACGGCGTGACGACGTACATCGTGTTGTTCACGACGAGCGGCGCGGCCTCGTGGCCTTTGTCGATCCCCGTGGAGAACGTCACCACGGCGTGCAGCGCACCGACGTTCGTCGTGTTGATCTGATTCAGCTTGCTGAACCGAGTCGCCGAGAAATCCTTGGCCGGCCGCACCCACTGACCGTCCTCCGCCTCGTCGTTCGGGATCTGGATCTGGTCAGCGGGCGCCGGACGCGCCGAGTACGAGACGAGCGTCGCGGCGCGTGCCTCGGCGATCACGCCGGGCGGGGCTTGCTCCTTCTTGCAGCCCAGGCTCAGGGTCGCGACGATGACGGCCACCATGCGTCGCGGCTCGCTGCTGCACATCCGAGTACACGTCCGAGAAGTTGAACCCATGCTCCTCGAGCCTCCCGTGGAGCCTCACCGCCTTTCACGACCGCTGCGTGTGGCCACCAGGAGCGAGGCGGGCAATCAGTATGCCAGGGACGGGACCGGCATCGGGTCCACGGTTTGCACACGCATCGGGTCCACGGTTTGCACACGTCGATGGCGCAATGCTCTCGCGTCGCGTCTTCCTCGCCAGGTCTGCGCTCGCCGCGTACGCGTTCGTGCGCGCGTCTCCAACTCGCGCGTCAGTAATTCACCCGGCGCTGCTTGCCCCGCGACGACGAGACGGTCACCTGTTGCGCGTCGGAACGCTGCTCGGCGCCGACGACACCGAGCTCGCGAAGGGGCTTCGCTTCGGCGCGGAGGAAGCGATGCGGAGCGCGTCGCTGCTCGGCTGGCGCATCGAGCACGTCGATCTTCGCGCCAGCGCCAACCAGCAGTCGCTCGACGACGTCCACGCGATCGTGCTCGGCGGCGGCACGAGGAGCGCGTCGCGCCGCGGCATCCCCATAGTGCGAGGAACATCGCAGCCCGTGGCCGACGATACGCTGCGAATCGCGCCGGACGACACGACGCTGGCACGCTCGCTCGCGGAGCTCCCCACGGCAGATCGACGCTCGGGCGCGAGCTATCAGGTCGTGGTCTGGCATCCGTCGCTCGATCGGTTTGGTGCGGAGCAGCTCAACAACCGGTATCGTGCCGCAACGGCGACAGAGATGTCCCCGGAGGCATGGATCGGCTGGCTCGCGTTCAAGCTGCTCGCGGAGACCGCGATGCGCGCACGGTCGGTCGAGCCGGCGGCGCTCACCAGCTACCTGCGGGCGCCGACGACGCAATTCGATGGACACAAAGGTGCGCCGCTCCGCTTCAGCGCGCGGGGCGAGCTGTTGCAGCCGCTGTACCTCGTTCGGCGCGATGCGGGGTCCACGACGTGGACCGTCGAGCGCGAGATCGCGCCGAGGTCCGACCCCGTATGAGACGGTGGCATCTCGTCGGCGTCCTCGCGCTCATCGCGAGCGGATCACCACCGGCGACGTCGCCGGTGGTCAACGATCCACCGGCCGGGCTGCTCGCGGTGACCGACGAACTGTCGCGTGATGTGCGACTGGTCGACGCCCAAACGGGCAGCATCGTGGCGACGATGCCAGTGGGCGAGCGGCCACGCGGCATTCACGCGAACTCCAGCGGCACGCGTCTCTACGTCGCGCTGAGCGACGATCGGCCGAATACCGCGACGGGCCGCGACGCCATCGCGATGATCGACGTGGCGCGACGTCAGATCGTGGCGCGGTTGCCGGGAGGGACGGATCCCGAGCAGTTCGCGCTCACCCCGGACGACCGGCGCGTGTACGCGTCGAACGAGGACGCGGGAACGGCCGCGGTGCTCGATCTCGCGACCGGTCGAACGATCGCCACACTCGTCGTGGGCCTGGAGCCGGAAGGAGTCGTGGCGAGCCCCGACGGACGGTGGGTATATGTCACCGCCGAGACGAGCAACTCGGTGTCGGTGATCGATACGAAGCGCGACTCGGTGGTCTCGACGTTCCTCGTCGACGTGCGACCGAGGGCGGCGGCCTGGTCGCCCGACGGTGCGCGGGTCTACGTCACGAACGAGATCAGTGGCACGCTGGCGGTCATCGACGGACGCACGCACGAGCTCCTCGCCACCACCCCGGTCGACCACGGCCAGGGCCGGCCGGTAGGCGTCGTCGTGTCACCCGACGGACGACGCATCTACGTCGCCAACGGTCGCAGCAACCGCGTCTCCATCATCGACGCGAAGACGCTTGCCGAGACGGGGACCATCCCTGTCGGCCGGCGGCCGTGGAATCTGGCACTGTCGCGCAACGGACGCTGGCTGTACACCGCGAACGGGATGTCAGACGACGTGTCGGTGATCGATCTCGGGGCGAGTCAGGTCGTGAAGACTTTTTCGGTCGGCAAGCGACCGTGGGGTGTCGCGCTGCTCGAAGGGGCAGCTCGGTAGATGTCCGCGTTCACTGCGCAGTCGATCTCGCCGCATCAGCGATCACTGGCCGCACAGGCCGCACTGCTGCTGCTCGCGACGCTGGGTTGCCGGGAGCGTGCGTCGCGTGAGGCGCCCGACAGCGCGGCTCCGGCGGACGGTGTCGCCACGGGAGTGAGCGTGTCGGAGGCGCGCTTCGTCCGTACCATCATCGGCTTCGAGGATCCCGAGTCGGTGCGGTACGACGCCGAGCAGGACGTGTTCTTCGTGTCGAACATGACCGGCTACGGCTCGGGGAAGGACGGCAATGGGTACATAGAGCGCGTGAGCGCGGCGGACCCGGCGCAGGCGACGGTGTTCGCGCGGGGCGGTGTCAACGGTGTGGCGCTCGACGCCCCGAAGGGACTCGCGATCCATGGAGACACGCTCTGGGCGACGGACATCAGCGTGCTCCGCGCCTTCGATCGACACACCGGTGCACCACTGGGGACGATCGACTTCGCACCGCTCGGCGCGGTGCAGCTGAACGACATCGCGGTTGGCCCCGACGGCACACTCCACGTGACCGACACCGGGATCATCATGGGCGACAAGGGTGTGATCCATCGTGGGCCTGACCGCATCTTCGTGGTCGGGCCGAATCGCGTCATCGCGGTCGGCGCAGAGGGGTTTCAGCTCGGCCGGCCGAACGGGATCACCTGGGATCCGGTCGAGAAGCGATGGCTCGTCGTCTCGTTCGATCCGTTCAATGGCCAGGTGATGGTGAACCCTCAGGGATCGGCGAAGCCGCAGCTCATCCGCACCGGCAAGGGGAAGCTCGACGGCGTCGAGGTGCTGAGCGACGGCGCCGTCCTCTTCACCTCCTGGGCCGACTCGAGCCTCCATCTGCTGGCGAACGGCCGCGACCGGCCAATCATCCGCGAGGTGCCGGTCGCCGCCGACATCGGGATCGACACGAAGCGGAACCGTCTGGCGATCCCACTCTCGATGCTGGGATGGGTGCAGCTGTGGAGTCTGGATGGAGTGAGGAGGCCGACGCGTTGATGCGCATCGCGCTACTTCTCATACTTCCAATGCCTCGGCTTCCCCTCCGCGATCCACTCCACCGCCTGCTTCACGCGGGCGGTTTTCGTCTCCTCGCGTTTCGCCTCGCCGACCCACTCGTTGTAATCGCGCTTCTGGCTCGGTGAGAACGCCTCGAAGTTGGCGCGCGCCTTCTTGTTCTTCGCCAGCGCGGCGGTGAGCTCGGGCGGCACGGGCAGCTCGGCGCGCCGCGTCTTCTTCTTCTCGACCTTCACGCCGTCCTCGTTGAGCTTTGCTGCCTTCTTGATGTAGGCGATGAGTTCCTTCTTCGGCGGAAGGTCCTTGATCGACGTGAGGCGACCGAACTGACCCATCGCGCGCTCGTCGTCACCGCCGCTGCGGCCCACCACGAGCGCGCCCTTCCAGAAGCCGAACGCCGCGTGCTCCTTGAACGCCGACATGTTCGCCAGCGGGCCGTGATGCTCGAAGAACGGCATCGACCATTTCGTCGTCTCCACCACCGCCGGGCACGCCGCGTGAACGGTCTCGCGGATGTGGGTGAGGATCGGCTTCGCGAAGTCGGCCGACTTCGCGATGTACGCGTCGACGCGGGGGTCTCGAGTGCCCATGGGATTGGAGCGGCTGTGCGTAATGCGCGATGCGCGCCTGCGGAGGATACGGCACGACGTTCGTGGCGGGGCTAACGTACGAGCATCGGTCGCGGATCGGCAACGTGACTTGCCAGACGCAACCCGATCCTGTAAGGTGAAGGCGACGAAGCGATGTCGTCGCGCGAATCGAGTTGCATGAACGCGTTGTTCGCGACGACCACATGTCATTGCACCACACCGGGAGCAGGGGCCCATTACCAAGGGCGCGTTCCCGGAGCGTGGAGAGGTGGAGCCCCTGGCCATGTCGGGCCGGGGGCTTCCCTTTTTTGCGGCCGGCGCCCCCGGTCCTGCGTGTCGAGCTGCTGGCCGCAGAA
>JBJMNN010000204.1:0-9662 GCA_045804245.1 Gemmatimonadaceae bacterium
ACGGGCACGAAATCCGGCTCGTAGAGCTGGAGGGACAGATAGGCGCTGGTGAGCGGGCCCGGGATCGCGATCCGCTTCCCCTTCACGTCGGCCCGTGCGGCGGGGTCGCGGGCAACGAGACGCGGACCGTAGCGGTCGCCCATCGAGGCGCCATGCGGGAGCAGGGCGTACCGGTCGCTCAGGTAGGCGTACGCGTGGATCGAGACGGCCGTGACCTCGAGCTCACCGCGCATCGCGCGCTGGTTGAGACTCTCGATGTCCTGCAGCTCGTGGACGTAGGTGAGGCCCTCGGTGTCGATCTTCCCGACGGCGAGCGCGTAGAACATGAACGCGTCGTCCGAGTCGGGGCTGTGGGCCACGTGGATGGTCGTCATCGGAAGGGGCGAAGGATCACTTCGCAGCGGAACGCGCCGCAGCGAGCGCGGTATCGATGTCGTTCCGGTGCAGGAGGTACTCGGGGAGCGCCGCTGAGCGCTCCGCCGGCTCGGCGGCGAGGAGCCGCGCGTCCAGCGCGCGGGCGCGTGCGTCGCTCCCCTCCATGCGCGCGACGCGGGCGGCGAGGATGAGCCCGAGCAGGTGCGTCGGCCGCGCCTTGAGAATCGTGTCGGCCTGCGCACGTGCGAGCGCCGTGTCGCCGCCGACCTCGCCGAGTCGGCCGAGGTCGTAGCGCTGGTCGAGATTGAGGGGACCGATCATCTCGTAGGCGGCGCGCGCCATCGGGAGGAAGGAGCGCACGGCGTCCTCGCGCCCTGCCTCGTGCTCGGTCATGATGCGATCGTAAAGCCGCTCGGCGCGCTGCTCGGGGGAGAGCTGGCTGATGTCGGGCGCGCGCGGCGCGGCGCCGGCGGGCGGGCCTCCCGCGTCGGCCGCCGGCGGGCCGATCGGTGTGGCGCCCTGCATGTTCGCGCCATCGAGCACCTCGCTGGCCTGCGCGCCCGAATTGCCGCGGGCGCCGAAACGCTGGCCGACGACGAGCGCGGTGAGCGACACGAGCGCGAGCGCCGCGACGGCCCAGGGCAGCGCGCTGGCGAATCCGCGCGAGGGCGCGGCTGACGGCGCGCCGGCGGGGGTGCCGCAGCGGTGGCAGAAGTGGGCGCCAGGGGTGAGCGACGCCGAGCAGGTGGTGCAGGTGGCACCGGCGAGCGCGGTGCCGCAGCTCGAGCAGAAGCGGCCCGAGGCCGATGCGCCGCAGGCGGGGCAGCGCGACGTGCTGGTACCGTCGGGCGTCGGCGCGAGCGGTGTGGCCGGGGGGGTCGTCATCGCCTCAAAGTTACACCGCGGCGACACCCCCTGGCAGCGGAGGCGCGACGCTCCGAGCGCGCCTCCGGGCCTGCGCGCTCAGGGCACGGGACGCTCGTATGGAGCCAGCTGGTCCGCCATCGCCGCCTTGTCTCCCACGACGACGAGCGTCATGCGATCCGGTACGAGAACCGTAGCGGCGATGCGTTGCACTTCGGCCGGCGGCACGGCGAGCACTCGTCGCACGTACCCGCTCAGATAATCGTCGCCGAGGCCCTGCAGATCCGACTCGGCGAGCAGATTCACGATGCCGCCGCGTGATGCGTTTCGCAGCACGAAGATGCCGATCATGTTGTTCTTGATCCCGTCGACCTCGGCCGTGGACGGCGCTTCCTTCTGCAGACGGGAGATCTCGGCGAAGATCTCCTTGAGTGACGCACCGGTGAACTTGGTGGTGACGTCGGCCTGCTGCACCCAGTGCGCCAGCTGGCGATGCGTGCTGATGAAGCTGAACGGCGAGTAGGTGTAGCCCTTCTGTTCCCGGATGTTGGTCGTGATGCGCGACCCGAAGGTGCCGCCGAGCAGCGCATCGGTCACTTGGAGCGCCGTCCAGTCCTTCGAGGTCGGATCGGGCACGGGCAGGCCGAGCATGATGGTGGATTGCGGGGCGCCGGGGCGGTCGAGCAGAGAGAGGCCGTAGCGCGCACGCGGCGTGGGGCGATTCGTCGTCGGGAGTGGTCCGGTGGACCAGCCGTCGAACGCCTCGCGCACCGCACGTTCCATCTGAGCGGCCGTGAACACGCCGACGACATACAGATGCGCTCGTGCCGCGCCGAAGTTCCGCGCATGGAAGTCCTTCACCTGCGCGATCGTGTAGCCCTTCACCATCGCGTCGGTGGGGAAGAGTCGGCCGTAGGGGTGGTCGCCGTACAGCATCTTCACGAACTGCTCCTGCGCGATCGACTGCGGCTGGCTCTTCGCGATCGCGACGTTGCGCGCCTTCGTGCTCGTGATGCGCGCGAGCTCACTCTCCGGCAGGCGCGGTGTACGCAGCACCTGCGCGACGAGCCGCACCATCTCGGGCCCGTGCTCCGAGAGCACGGCCCCGCCGATCTGTGTCTGGTCATCACCGACACCCACGAAGAGCTCGCCGCCCATCCCCGCCGTGCGTTCGGCCACCTGGGTCGCGGTGAGCGCCATCGTGCCTTCGCGCAGCATCTCGCCGGTGACGTCGGCGAGAGCTACCTCGTTGCTTCCCTCATCGATGTGGCCCGTGCGAACGATGCAGACGACCGACACCTTCGGCACCGTGCCGAACGGCACGAGTGTGACCTTCATCCCGTTGGCGAGTGTGAACTCGCGCTTTGTCGGCAGCACGAACGCCTTGGGCGTGCCGAGTGCCGGAGGCTTCTCCCGCACCGGCTGCTGAGCGTCGGCGACTCGAGTGGCGATCGCGAGCGCGACGACGCTCGTCACGCGGATACCGAAGGAGAGAGTGCGCATGTCGATCCTCCCGATCAGTGGGCGCCGCTCGTCTTCGCGGCGGGGACGACGAACTCGATCGTGCGATTCTCCGGGCGCAGGAATTCCTGCGCCGTACGCTGGAGCAGCGCCGGTGTGACCTGCGCGAAGCCCTGCTCGATCTGATTGATGCGGTTGGCGTCGTCGTCGAGGAGGGAGAACACCGCCAACAGGTGGGCCCGTCCGAATCCGGCGAACTGCTCGATCGAGCCATAGAGCGCGGAGCGAACCTTGGTCCGTGCGCGCTCGAGCGTCGCCTGGTCCACCGGGGTCGTCCGCAGCGTCTCGATCGCCGCGTCGATGGCGGCGACCAGCGTATCGCCCGGCTTGTCGGCGTCGTGGAACGCCTGCATCTCCCAGAGCATCGGACCCTGATAGTCGTACATGTTGCCGAGTCCGAAGTTGATCCCGGCGTTGACGCCGCCGGTGAGCCCGCGCTTCTGCACCAGCTCCTGGTAGAGTCGCGAATCGCGCCCCTGCGCGAGCAGCTGATCGATCAACCCGAAGGCGTACCACTCGGGAGTGAAGCGGTCGGGCACGTGGTAGGCGACGCCGAGCGCGGGTCGGGTGGCGAGCGAGTCGACGCGCGTGAAGCGCTTCTCGGCGGTCTGCCGGGGCTCGGTGAGATCGGGCTTCCGAGGCACTTCGGCCGAGGGGATGCCGCCGAAATACTCGGTGATCCACGACCGAGTCGCGGCGACATCGATGTCGCCCGTGACGACGAGCACCGCGTTGTTCGGCGCGTAGTACGTGTGGAAGAACTCCGACGCGTCCTTCATCGAGGCCGAGTCGAGGTCGCTCATGTCGCCGTAGAAGTTGTGCGCGTTGTGCCAGTTCGTGTTCGCGTGCATCGGCAGGTCGATCCAGGGGAACCCGCCGTACGGCTGATTGAGCACGTTCACGCGCACCTCGTTCTTCACGACGTCGCGCTGGTTGTTCACGCTCGCGGTGTCGATCGCCAGGCCGCGCATGCGGTCGGCCTCGGCCCAGACGATGCGGCGTACGGCGTGTGCGGGGACGACCTGGAAGTAGTTGGTGAAGTCGAAGCGCGTCGAGCCATTGAAGATGCCTCCGTTCTGCTCGACGAGGCGAGTGAACTCGTTCTTCCCCAGGTTGCGCGAGCCCTGGAACATCAGGTGCTCGAAGAGGTGCGCGAACCCCGTTCTGCCGCGCGGCTCGATGCGAAAGCCGACGCCGTAATACACGGCGACCACCGCCGTGGGCACGGTGCTCTCGCGCGAGAGCACGACCTTGAGCCCGTTGGGGAGCTTGTACTGCTCCACGGGAACGTGGAGCGTGGCGGCGCCGCTCGTCCGCTGCGCGGAGGCGAAGGGCGGGCGCGCCGCGAGGGCGAGCAGTGCCAGGACGAAGGCACGCGTCCATGTTCGGACCGAGGGCATGGCGACCTCCAGGAGGTTGGTCGGCCCCGATCCATTACGCCTATCCGAACGCGGCTGTCAAGCGCCTGGGGGCAGGGTGAACGCGGACGGGTCCAAGCGCACGCCGCCGCCCGCGGAACGCGCCAGGGTACTCGGGTGCCGGCGGAAACGAGCCGGCCCGGTCACCCTGACGCTGGCCAGCTCAGGTCTGATGACTGCCGCCGGGCTGCGAGATCTTCTCGACCACTTTCTCCGCCTGCTTGTCCTTGCCGGCCATGCGCACGACGTCCGCCTGCGCGACGACGCCGACGAGCGCGCCACGCTCGTCGACGATCGGGATGCGGCGCACTTGCTCACGTCCCATCAAGTCCATCGCCGACTCGACCGAATCGTCGGGGCTGCACGTCTTCACGCCGCCCGACATGACCTCGCTCACGGGGACGTCCCCCGCGCGGCCCTCGGCCACGGCGCGGATGGCGATGTCGCGATCCGTCACGACACCGACGAGGCGTCCGCGTGTTTCGGCACCGCCCACGCGCTCGACGACCGGCACGAGGCCGACGTCCTCCTCCTTCATCACCTGGGCTGCTTCCGACACCGGTGTGTCCGGCGACACGGAGCGCGGGTTCTTCGACATGATCTCCGAGATCTTCATGGCCGTCCTCGTTGCTGAGATGCGTGTTGCCGTCCCGCCTGTTCGGGGCAGGGAATCCCCTCGGGCAACTGACGTGCCGAATGCAGCCGCAGCGCGTTGACAGCACGCGACTCTCCGGCGACCATTGTCGGCGTGCCTGAATCCCGTGCGCTGTTACCCGACCTGAAGGGCGCCTCCGCGAAGGACGTCCTCGAGATCGCCCGGACGCACAACGTCCGCTTCCTGCGACTCCAGTTCACCGACATCCTTGGCGTCAACAAGAACGTCGAGATCCCCGCCTCGCAGTTCGAGAAGGCGCTCACCGGCGACATCATGTTCGACGGTTCGAGCATCGAGGGGTTCGTGCGGATCGAGGAGAGCGACATGCTCCTCGCGCCCGATCTCTCGACGTTCCGGATCTTCCCGTGGGGCGATCCGGACTCTCGCGTCGGCCGACTCATCTGCGACATCAATCTGCCCGACGGCACGCCCTTTCCGGGTGATCCGCGCGGCGCGCTGAAACGGGTGATCGCCGACGCCGCCGAGCTCGGCTACACGATGAACGCGGGGATGGAAGCCGAGTTCTTCATGTTCAAGCGCGGGCCGAATGGCGAGTCGTCGACCGAGACGCACGACGTCGGCTCGTACTTCGATCTCGCCCCGGTGGACCTGGGCGAGGACGCGCGGCGCGCGATCGTGGACGACCTCGAGCAGATGGGGTTCGAGGTCGAGACGGCGCACCACGAGGTGGCGTTCGGCCAGCACGAGATCGACTTCCGCTACGCCGACGCGCTGACGACGGCGGACAACATCGCGACGTTCCGGTTCGTGGTGAAGGCAGTGGCGCAGCGGTTCGGGCTGGCGGCGTCGTTCATGCCCAAGCCGATCTTCGGGCAGAACGGCAGCGGAATGCACACCCACCAGTCGTTGTTCCGCGGCAAGCAGAACGCGTTCTGGGATCCGAAGGCGCAGTGGGAGCTGAGCGAGACGGCGCTCCACTACATCGGCGGGCTGCTGCGGCACGCGCGCGGATGCTGCGCGATCACCAACCCACTGGTGAACTCGTACAAGCGGCTCGTGCCGGGCTACGAGGCGCCGATCAACGTCGCGTGGAGCATGCGCAACCGCTCGCCGATGCTGCGCATCCCGGAGCGGCGCGGACTTGGAACGCGCGTGGAGCACCGTGTGCCCGATCCAGCGGCGAACCCGTACCTCGCGCTCGCGGTGATGCTGGCGGCGGGAATCGATGGGGTGCGGACGAGTGCGGACTACCGCGAGCCGGTGAACGAGAACATCTGGGAGATGAGCCATCGCGAGAAGCGGCGGCTGCGCATTGACGACCTGCCGCACGACCTCAACGAGGCGTGCAACGAGCTGGAGAAGAACGACGTGATCACCACCGCGCTCGGCGATCACATCGCCCAGCACTTCCTGGCGGCGAAGCGGCAGGAGTGGCGGGAGTACATCTCGCAGGTGTCGCAGTGGGAGCTGGACAACTACCTCGGGAAGTACTGATCTCGCGGCGGACCGACGGTCGAGCGCGCCGATCTTCGGCGGCGCGGTCGGGATCTCCCTCTGGCACTCCCGCCAGACTGCAGTACAATGGAGCTTCATAAGCTCGGCTGTGGCTTCACTTCGACCCTCGTACGCGGTACGGTCCACATGGCGCTACGAGAATTACGCGACGCGAGCGGCGTGCTCTGGACGGTCTACGACGTTCATCCGAGCATGGTGCGTCATGGCACGATTCAGATTCGCGAGGAGCTCGCCTCAGGGTGGCTCTGCTTCCAATCGGACGCAGCGAAGCGCCGACTGGTGGGAATCCCGGCGCAGTGGGAGCAGCTGGACGATGGCGCGTTGATGTCGCTCATGACCGCCGCCGCGCTCGTCTCCGCCAGCGCGAACAAGCTTCCGCAGTCCTGACGCTGGCCGCGCGCGCCTTCCGGCTCCGGAAGGAACTTCCCGCTTCGGCGGGCGGTACATCCGGTGTGACGCCCATGCGCCGCACCTTCCGCTTCCTGCCATCGACGATCGCGCTGATCGTCGTCGCGCTGCTCGCGAGCAGCGCCGGCATCGATGCGTTGGTCTCCCGCGCGACGAACGCCGCGCTCGCCGCGGTCGAGTCGCCGGCGCACCCGACGGTTGATCGCGCGAATGGCCGAGCGACCGAACCCGATGTCCCGGGTCGCACCGCGTTCCTGCATGCGCAGACACCGTCGACTGCGCGAACGCACGCATCGCACTCGAGTGGCAGCGACGGTGGGCGAAGGGCCGTCGGGCTCGGTGCCGAGCAGGCATTGCTGGACCTCGCGGCGCGCCGCGCGCCGGGTGCCGCCGCGGAGGCGCGCCAGCACGGCGTCACGCCGCCGGGCCAGCCTGCTCCCTCCTCACGCGCGCCGCCGATCGGCTGATCGCCGACGCGCGCGTGCCGTCCGGGCACGCCCACCGCGTCTCTCGTCTCACGACACGAACGTCTCGCCGGAGTCGGCGGTCACCGCGACCGCCGCACATCGCGCGAGGCGAGCATGCGCCGCCGGGCTTTCCTCGGCCGCATGCATCACACGAGAGGAGCCGCACGATGAACAACGTCAAAGTGTTCATGCTGATGGCCGCGCTCACCGCGCTGTTCATGGCCATCGGCGGATATCTGGGCGGACAGGGCGGGATGATGATGGCCCTGGTCTTCGCCGGCGCGATGAACTTCTTCATGTACTTCGCGTCCGATAAGATGGTGCTGCGCATGTACGGCGCGCGGACGGTCACGGCGGGCGAAGCGCCGGAGCTCCATGCGATGGTCGACCGGCTGCGTCAGCGCGCCGGCCTGCCGATGCCGACGGTGGCGGTCGCGCCGCAGGCGCAGCCCAACGCCTTCGCGACGGGACGCAATCCCGAGCATGCGGTGGTCTGCGTGACGGAAGGGATCCTCGGCCTCGTGAGCCGCGAGGAGCTGGAAGGGGTGCTCGCGCACGAGCTCGCGCACGTGAAGAACCGCGACATGCTGCTGCAGACAGTCACGGCGACGATGGCGGCGGCAATCAGCAATCTCGCCTGGATGGGAATGTTCGCCGGTGGCCGCGACGACGACGAGAGGGGCAACCCGCTCATGGGTTTGCTGATGGTGATCCTCGCACCGATCGCCGCGTCGCTCGTGCAGCTGGCGATCAGCCGGCAGCGCGAGTTCCAGGCCGACGAGGTGGGGGCGCGGATCAGCGGCCGCCCGCTCGCGCTGGCGAGCGCGTTGCGCAAGCTCGACGCCGGGGCGCACCAGATCCCGATGCACGTGTCGCCCGCGGCCGCGCCGCTCGCGCAGGTGAACCCGCTCGCGTTCAGTGGCGGCAGTGTGGCCAAGCTGTTCTCGACGCATCCGCCGACGGCGGAGCGCGTCGCGCGTCTCCAGGCGCTTGCCGCCTGACCTGCATTCGCCGATCATCTCGACACTCATTCCATGCCCGATCGGGCAGGAGCCGTCATGACCACGCACACGACCTGGCAGCCGCTCCCTGAGCCATACGACATCAACGACAACGGGAAGCTCGATCCGCGCGAGCGGCGCGCGCTCCCCGACAGCGCGTTCGCGTTCCCGAGCCAGCGCGAGCTGCCGCTGGTGGACGCCGAGCTGACGCGCGCCGCGATCGACGAGCTGCATCAGTTCTACGCGACGTCGATCGAGGAGCGGCAGCTCGCGGCGAACAACATCCGCGCTGCGGCGCAGTACTACGGGATCGCGGTGACCGAGCTGGCGCTCTGACTCCTGCGCGGCACATCGCGGAACGAGAACGGCGGAGCGAGCACCATGCTCGCTCCGCCGTTCGTCATCCGGCCGCGGAATGCCGGCGACTCAACGCCGCGTCGGGCCGCTCGGCGTCGGAGGCGCTGGCGGGATCACCGTTGACACCCCTGGCGGCGCACTCACGCCGTTCGATCCCAGATCGCCGAGGATTCCGCCTTTCGATACCAGCTGTGCCGCAAGCACGGTCTGGATCACGCTCGCAATCTGGTTCGTCGCGCCGTTCGCCGCGCCGCCATTCTCGCCGCCCGAGATCGTGATGAGCCGCGCCTCGGCGAGCGCGTCGGCGATCTTGGGCGCGATCAGCGGCAGCATCTCGATCTGCCGGTAGCGGAAGTAGCTCTCGCCACCCGCGGCGATCGCCTGGTTCACCTTCTCGATCGCCTCGGCCTGCGCGCCGGCGACGGTGCGGATGCGGATCGCGTCCGCTTCCGCGGCGGCCTGTGCCTCGATCGTCACCCGCTCGGCATCGGCGCGGGCCTGCGCGATCTGCGTCGCGTCCAGCTCGGCGACGCGCTGCACGCCCATCGCCTCCTGGCGCTTCGCTTCCGCCTGCGCGATGAGCGCCGCATTGGCGGCACGCGTCTGCTCGAGCTCGCGCTGCTTGTCGGAGATGTTGCGCTCCGCCTCGAGCTGCGCCTCCTTGGCGCGGCGCGCCTGCTGCGCCGAGACGATGTCGGCCGTGGCCTGCGCTTCGGCGGCGGACATGCGGCGCCGCGCGTCGGCCACCTCGCTCTGCACGACCTTGATGTTGAGCGAATTGAAGATCAGGCCGAGGTCTGTGAGCTCGCGCGAGCACGCCTTGCGGATGATGACGGCGAGCGGGTCGTCATCGTCCTCGATCGCTTCGATCGTACCGCTGTCCTGCACAGTCACCGCGCTCGCGCGCGGAGGTGCCGCAACGACTGCGCTCGATGACGATGACCCGGCCGTGAGCACGCGCGGCGCCGACTTCGCGGAGAAGAGCTGGTCGTGCGTGAGCAGGTTGATCGCTCGACGCGCGGAGCTCGAGAGCAGATCCGTGAGTGTGTTCACCTGATCCGCATCCGGCTTCGCGAAGAAGCGGTTTGCAGCCGTCTTGATGAGGATGTCCGTGTCGCCG
>JBJMNN010000205.1:0-7554 GCA_045804245.1 Gemmatimonadaceae bacterium
CACCGGCGTGGAGCGCGACAAGCTCATCGCCAACGAGCTCGTGATCGAGAAGACCATCTCACTGGCGTACTACGACGACGGCAACCTGCGCGAGCTCTCCGAGCACCGTCTACGCATCGACGGATTGCAGGACGAGACGACAAGCGTCACGCGGTTCGAGCAGTACGACAGCGGGATCAACGTCGACGGCTTCGGCCTGATCCACGACGACTTCTTCGACCACTTCGTGCTGCTGCCCGCCGTGCAGCTGCAGAAGGCGAATCCTCGGCGCGAGATCAGGAGCGGGGATGGGCTGAACTACACGGTCGATTACACGTACGCGTACGACGACGCCGGCCGACCGCTGACGAAGCGTGGCGACCTGACAATCACGAATGGGGATCAGGCGGGAACGCACGTGCAGATTGGGAGTGCGTTCTCGTACTACTGAGCTCGGGCTGGCTTCTAGCCGCCGGAGTTTCACGCAGAGGCGCAGAGCAGTGCGCCACGGACGCGTTGATGCGCCGCGGTCCGCAGAGGCGCAGAGGACCTGGACCCATCCCGCCACCGCGATGCTTCAATGCCGGCTCCAAAGTTCTTTCTTTTTGGGGTTGCGGATGGAAAGGACGCTGCGCCGGCGCGGAGTGCTCGACCGGGAGAGGTCCAGATTCCTCGACTCGCTGCGCTCGCTCGGAATGACCTACCCTTGGTGTCATTCAGAGCGCAGTCGAGGAATCAACCGCCGTTGGTTGTCATTCCGAGCGGAGTCGAGGAATCCCGCAGTTCGCTCGGGATGACACCGGAGCCATCGCCGCGCCTCCGCGTGAAATCTTCAGTGCGCGCCCGCCAGACGCTTCTTCAGCTCGGGCAGCCAGTTCGGGACGATCACCAGCTGATAGTCGTTCCTGTTCGTCACCAGGCCGAGGAAACGGCCGTCGCGCGCAACTTCCTCGGGCCTCGCGGGGCCGCTGCCGGCCAGTACCGGCGGCGTCTTGAACACGGTGTCGCGCGCAACGACGCGCAGCCGCGGAGTCGTGGCGAGCGTCGCCGACAGCAGCGCGCCGCCGCCGATCCCGTAGTAGACTCGGCTGCCGTCAGGTGTCCACCCGCGGTTCACACCCCCTCCCGCCGACACCTGAACGCGCGACGCCAGATCGGGATAGGAGCGGACGTAGACCTCCGACTGTCCCGATTCCTCCACGCTGGTGAACATCACCCACTTGCCGTCGGGCGAGAACGCCGGAGCAACTGCCGCTGTCACATTCTCCACGACCTGCGTGGCGACCGTCGGGGAATCGAGCGCGACCCGAAAGAGGCGCCAATTGTTGTTCGCGTATCCGACGTAGAGTACCGAGCGGCCGTCCGGCGCGACGACGGATTGAATCGTGAAGCCCAGAGCGTCGAACAGCTTCTCCGCGGGCGAGCCGCCGTCGGCGTTCTGGCGCCACACGGCGTATCGCTTCTCGTTGCTGAGCGCCGTATACACGACGCTGTTTCCGTCGGGCGTCCACGACGGGGATATCGCCGCCTCCGGCGACGACAGTCGTGAGAACGTGCCCGTGGCGATCTCGTAGATCCAGATCGCCGACTTGCCAGCCTCCCTGATCGCGACGGCGACTCTGCTGCCGTCGGGGGAGAGCCGCGGAGTCCCGAACTGCCGGGTCTCGGACGACAGGGGCGTCACGCTGCCGTCGCGCGCGATCCAGGCCAGACGGGTGTTCGTACCGCCGCGCGAGGTGAGGAGCGCGCCTCCCTTCGAGACGAAGATCTCCGAGTTCCCATTCAACCCCTGGCGAACCTCGATGGGGTCGAGCACCGGAGTCGGAGCGCCCGCCGCATGCCGGCCGGACCGGTCGAGGGTTACCGCCATCACCGCTCCGTCCGACTGGACGTAGACGAGGATCCGGCCGATCACGGCGAGTGGGCGGACTCCCAGGAGATCCAGCGGAACGACGTCACCGCCCTCGAGCGAGGCCGTCGCCAGCTTCGCCGAGGCAAGGCTGCCGCTCCAGATGGTGAAGACGACCGTTTTCGCATCGGGGAGAGCGATCGGCCAGAGATGGTCCGTTTCTCCCTTCGACGTGTCGGGTCGTGTGAACTCCTGCAGTCTCCCGCCCGACGCGCTCACCCTGGAGAGCCCGTGAAAGTTCAGCTCCGCCCCGAACACCATCTCGTCACGCGTGGTCCAGTCGGCGCCGTTCTGACTGCCCGCGTCGGCGACGTTGATCGGCGCGCTGCCGTCCAGTCGCACCTTCTTCTGCTTGCCGGCGAGCTGGAACGCCACCCACTGTCCGTCGGGGGAGAAGATGGGCTGCAGGGCTCCGACCGTCCCGGGAATCGCCCTGGCGTCGAGCTGGTCGGTGCGCTGCGCATACAGCGTCGCGCCTTCCGGCGAGCGTCCGTAATACACGATCGTGCTTCCGTCGGTCGAGATCGCGCCGGGCCACGGCGCGTTCGCCTCCGCCCTCGCGCTGTCGGGTGTCGAGAGCACGTATCTCACCGGCAGCGACGTATCGGTTTCATCTCGGCCGCGCAGCGACGCGACCCCGATCAGGATGAGCGAGAGCACCGCGAGTGACACCACGAGCGGATCCTTGAAGCGGTCAGCCCATGCGCGGGGCTTTCGTGCCGCTGGCAGTCTGGCTGTCGCGAAGCTGCTGGGCGCGCTGAAGTCCCCTCGGCCCTGGAGACCCTCCGCGTACTGTCTGACGCTGGAGAACCGATCCGCCGGCAGCTTCTCGAGCGCACGCTGCACTGTCGCTTCCACGTACTCCGGCACCGCCGCCCGTGTCGTCCTGATCGGCCTCGGCTTCTCCGTCAGCATCCGCGCGATCACCGCCTGCGACGTGCTCCCCGTGTGCGGCGGCTCGCCCGTCAGCATCTCGTACGTCATCGCGCCGAGCGAGTAGATGTCGCTCCGCGCGTCGATCACCCGGTCGCCGGTCGCCTGCTCGGGGCTCATGTAGGCGGGCGTGCCCAGCGAGAGTCCCGTCTGGGTGATGCGGTTTCCTCCCGCGTTGCTCACCGCGAGCGCGATCCCGAAGTCGGCGATCACCGGCTGTCCCGACTGGAGCAGGATGTTCTCCGGCTTGAGATCGCGGTGGATCACGCCGTGCGCGTGCGCGTACTCGAGCGCATTCGCGATGGCGACCGAGATGCGGATCGCCTCATCGATCGGCAGCTGCTTCTCACGATCGAGGCGCGACCGGAGCGACTCGCCTTCGACGTAGGGCATTACATAGTAGAGGAGCCCCTCCGCTTCCCCCGAATCGAACAGTGGCAGGAGATTCGGGTGCTGGAGATTGGCCGTGACCTTGATCTCGGAGAGAAACCGCTCGACGCCGAGCACCGCGCCGAGGTCGGGTTTCAGGACCTTGAGCGCGACGTGCCGGTCGTGCCGCAGATCGCGCGCGAGATAGACGGTCGCCATGCCGCCCGCGCCGATCTCACGCTCGATCTCGTAGTGAGCGGCTAGCGACGTGCGAAGCTGAGTGAGGGGATCCACGCGGCTCTGGGCTCTGACGAGGGAAGGGGCAAGCGAGACGGGATCGAATATGCCGGTCAAGGCAGCGGGCGCAAACTCCGTCGCGCCGCGGCGGGCCGGACAGATCCTCGCGCAACGGGTTTTCACGCAGAGGCGCAGAGGAGCGCAGAGGCGCAGAGAACTGCTCCAATCGCATTCCGAACGAGCGCAGCCCCAATGTCATTCCGAGCGAGCGTAGCGAGTCGAGGAATCGAACCTTCAGGGTCGAGACGCACGGAGCAGCGCACCGCTCCTCTCCATCCACGACTCCAGAAGGAAGGACTTTGAGGTCGGCATTCATCGGTCGCGGCGCCGCGGTCTTGCTCGATCCTCTGCGCCTCTCCGGTCCTCTGCGCCTCCGCGCGAAACTCCGGCGCGAATTGGCCTCAGCGCCTTCGTGTGAACTCCCGGCGCGGAGTAGGCGACCCGACGCCCCTCACCGCGCCGGCGTCAAGAGGATGTTCCGATACTCGATCGGCCCATGATCGCCCTGCAGCAGGATCGGTCCCGGCGCGCCTTCGTCGCTGTCGAGCGCGCCGCCGGTGATCCCCGGGATCTCACGCTCGCAGATCACGCGACGCCCGTTGAGAACCACCGTCACGCTGCGGCCGATCAAGGTGATGTCGTAGCTCTGCCATTCGCCCGGCCGGCGCGCCGCGACTTCGCTCGGCTCGATGAAGCCATAGATCGCCGCGATCGCGTCGGTCGAGGGCTCGTGACCGAGGTCGTCCTGGACCTGCACCTCGTAGCGTCCGCGCAGATAGACACCGCTGTTGCTCTCGGCGGGATACCGAAACTCGACGTGCAGCTTGAAGTCGGTGAACGTACGATCGCTGACGATGTTCGCGCCCGACCTCGGGCTGCGCAGTACGCCGTCCTTCACCTCCCACTGGTTCGTTTGACCGGTGGCATGCCAGCCACCGAGATCGTTGACGTGCAGCAGCCGAATCGGCGCGCTCCACACCGGCGCGGCGGTGCGACGCAGCAGCGGTGCGCGCGTGGCCGAAAATTCGCTCGACGTGCTGTCGGGGAAGGTCATCCGTCCCGTGAGGCGACCGGCTGCGATGCGACCGTCGACGACGAGCTCGCCCGAGCCGTTCTCCCACTGATGCGGAATCGCGAAGTGAAACGAATCGCCGCGCGTCTCGATGCGCGAGATGGGACGCGCGCTGCCGACGATGCCGACGAACCGTCCGACGAGCGCGTCACGTCCGGACGTCTCGACCTCGAGCCATGACGGCGCGCTGCCGCGAGCGCTCCGGACCACGATGTCCCAGCGGCCGCGGAGACTGTCGGCGGCGAGACGATTCGGTGGACTCGAATGGTGCGAGGGCGTGCTGGCTGTCGCGAACGCAAGCAGCAGTGTGGAGAAGCGCCACATGTCGTGCTCCCGGAGAGAGTATCGCTGTTATGGCGCCGGGACGCTCCTCGCGCAAACCCATGGCGCGAAGTGTCAGCCTCGCCCCACGTCGACCCAACGCATAAGCTCAGACCATAGCTCACCCGAGTGAATCCCATGCCGGCCGTCGTCGCTCGTTCGCTGATCGCTTTCGCTGCATTCCTCTCCGCCGCCGCGCCGCTCGGCGCACAGCGCGCCGACTCGGCGCTCACTGTCGAACGCATCTTCGCGAGCCCCGAGCTGAGCGCGAGGCGACTCACCGGCGCGCGATGGCGCCCCGGCGTGGAGGCCTACACGCGCCTCGAGCCATCGACCGCACGCGGCGACGCGGTCGAGCTGGTGCAGTACGACGCCGAGAGCGGACGCCGTGACGTGATCCTTCCGGCATCGAGACTCACGGTCGCCGGCGCCGCGCAGCCGCTCGCCGTCGAGGACTACGACTGGTCGCCCGACGGCAAGCGGGTCCTCCTCTTCACCAACTCCGCGCGCGTGTGGCGCCAGAACACACGCGGCGACTACTGGCTGATCGATCTCGCCTCCGGTCCGCCGCGCAAGCTCGGCGGCCGAGCGGCGAAGCCGTCGACGCTGATGTTCGCCACCTTCTCCCCCGACGGTGGTCGCGTCGCCTACGTCCGCGAGAACAATCTGTACGTCGAGGACCTCGCGACCAGGCGCCTCACCGCGCTCACCCGCGACGGCTCGCGCACGACGATCAACGGCACCTTCGACTGGGTGAACGAGGAGGAGTTCGCGCTGCGCAACGGGTTCCGCTGGAGCCCGGACGGCAAGCGCGTCGCCTACTGGCAGCTCGACGCGTCCGGCGAGCGCGACTTCGACCTGATCGACGACACCGACTCGCTGTACTCGTACGTCGTCCCCGTGCAGTACCCCAAGGCGGGGACGACGAACGCGGCGGTGCGCGTCGGCGTCGTGAGCGCGGCCGGCGGAACGACCCAATGGATCGCGACGCCTGGCGACCCGCGCAACAACTACATCGCGCGGATGGAGTGGGCGGCGAGCTCGGACGAGATCGTGCTCCAGCATCTCAACCGGTTGCAGAACACGCTCACCCTCATGCTCGGCGACGCGCGCACGGGACGCGCGCGCACCGTGCTCGTCGAGCGCGACAGCGCGTGGGTCGACGTCGTGAACGACCTCCGCTGGCTCGACGGCGGCAAGTCGTTCACCTGGGTGAGCGAGCGAGACGGGTGGCGGCATCTCTACGTCGTGTCGCGCGACGGCCGATCGATCAAGCTGGTCACGCCCGGCGACTTCGACATCCACAACCCCGCCAGCCTGTTCGGGGCGCACGAGGTGCTCGGCGTGGACGAGAAAGCGGGTCTCGTGTACTTCACCGCCTCCCCGACCAACCCGACGCAGCTCCACCTCTACAACGTGCGGCTCGACGGCACCGGCACGATGCAGCGCGTCACGCCGGCCAGCGCGGGTGGCGTGCACGCCTACGTCATCTCGCCGAGTGGAAGGTACGCGCTGCACTCGTCGTCCTCGTTCGGCGCGCCGCCGACGACCGATCTCGTGCGGCTGCCGAGCCACGAGGTCGTGCGCACGCTGCTCGACAATGCGGCGCTGAAGGCGCGCATCGCGGCGATCCCGCGCGGCCCGGCGGAGTTCTTCCGCGTCGATGGCGGCAGCGGCTATCCGCTCGACGGGTGGATGATCAAGCCGCCCGCCTTCGACTCCACGCGCAGCTACCCGCTGCTGTTCTACATCTACGGCGAGCCGGGCGACCAGACCGTGCGCGACGCGTGGGATGGCGAGACGTACCTGTGGCACCTCATGCTCGCGCAGCGGGGCTACCTCGTCGCGAGCATCGACAACAGCGGCACCGCGTCGCCACGCGGGCGCGTCTGGCGCAAGCGCGTGTACGGCGCGGTGGGCGAGCTCGCGTCACGCGAGCAGGCGTTCGCGGCGCGCCAGCTCGCGCGGCGGTCATACGTCGACTCGACGCGCATCGGCGTGTGGGGCTGGAGCGGCGGCGGCTCGATGACGCTCAACCTGCTCTTCCGCTCGCCGGAGCTGTACAAGACCGGCATGTCCGTCGCGCCCGTAGCCGACCAACGGTACTACGACACGATCTACCAGGAGCGCTACATGGGTCTGCCGCAGCAGAACGCGGACGGCTACCGGCGCGGATCGCCGATCAACTTCGCGAAGAACCTGCGCGGCAACCTGCTCCTCGTCCACGGCTCGGGCGACGACAATGTGCACTTCCAGAACAGTGAAGCCCTGATCGACGTATTAGTGGCAGCGAACAAGCCATTCACGATGATGGCTTATCCCGGGCGGACGCACTGCATCTGTGAGGGGGAGGGAACGACGGTACATCTGTTCGGGCTGCTGACGAGATACCTCAAGGAGCGGATGCCCGCGGGGTGGTGAGCCGGCGGAGAACGACCGCATCGGCCGTGTGACACTTTGGTGCGCGGCGGCTGATTTCGCGTGACCGACCTGATGCGTCGGGACGACTCCGTGAGATGCCGGCTCTCACGGAGTCGCTCCATTTCGGGATCGGAGCCGGCGGCTCACCCGGGAATTCGCGAGGAAGCCGACCCAGAGCACGAGCACGGCTATCGCGCCGATGGCCAGCTGCCAGGCGGTCGCCGTTCGCCCTCGGCCCGGCGCGCGGGCCATC
>JBJMNN010000206.1:0-7277 GCA_045804245.1 Gemmatimonadaceae bacterium
CGATCGTGTCGATCGAGGACGGTCTCGCCGAGGACGACTGGGACGGCTGGAAGCAGCTGACGGAAGCGATCGGCGAGCGCTGCCAGCTCGTCGGCGACGATCTGTTCGTGACGAACACCGAGCGGCTGTCGCGCGGCATCGAAGAGGGGATCGCGAACTCGATTCTCATCAAGGTGAACCAGATCGGCACGCTGACCGAGACGCTCGAGGCGATCGAGATGGCGCGCAGCGCCGGCTACTTGTCGGTGATCTCGCACCGCTCCGGCGAGACCGAAGACACGTTCATCGCCGATCTCGCGGTGGGAACGGGCGCCGGTCAGATCAAGACCGGCTCCGCATCGCGCACGGACCGCGTGGCGAAGTACAACCAGCTCCTCCGCATCGAGCAGCAGCTCGGCGGCGCGGCGGAGTATCCGGGCGGGGCGATTTATGGGATGTAGGGTCTCGTCGTGGTAGCACGGCGAAAGTCCGGCGGTGGCAGATTACTCAAGCGACTCCTCGTCGCCGCCGGCGTGCTCGGTGCCCTGTGGTTCGCGATCGAGGGGGGCGAGTACGGCACGCGCGATCTCGCACGGCAGAAGCAGCGCAAGGCGCGCCTGCAGTCCGCGATCGACTCCGCGCAGCACGTCGTGGATTCGCTCGCGCGATACAAGCATCGCGTGGAGACGGATCCAGTGTTGCAGGAACGGATCGCCCGCGAGGAGTTCGGGATGGTGCGCGGGGAGAAGGAAATTCTGTATCGGATCGCGGAAGACTCGGCGAAGACTCGCTAGTGCGCGATGCGCGATGTGCGACGGCCTCGGGACGCTTCGGCGTCCCGAGGCCGTTTCGCATTCAGCGCTTCGGCTTCCTGCAACAGATTGACGCGGAGTGCGCGGAGGAACGGAGAGAGCGCGGCGAACTGCTCTCGGCGCAATGATCTCCGCCGAACCCTCAAAGACTTTGATTTTGTGGATGGAGAGGAACGGTGCTCCGGTCCGAGGCGCTCGGCCCGGAAGGCTGTTCTCCGCGGCCGGCTCCGCGCCTTCCGCGTCAATCAGTTCGGGCCCGGCGCCGCGTACATCCGCGTTCCGTCGTTCAGGCTGCGGCGCACCGAACCATGAGCCAACTCGAAACTCCACCCTGGTCGGCGTCGTCTGTACTACGCTCCCACTCGAGGATCGACCGTGCAATTCTCCGTCATCGCCATCAACGTCCTGTATGCCGTCATCGGCGTCGTGTTGATGTATGTCTCCTACCGCCTGATCGACCGGCTCACGCCCGAGGTCGACTTTCCCGCCGAGCTGCAGCGTGGGAACGTCGCGGTGGCGATCTTCATCGCTGCGATCTTCGTCTCCATCGCGCTGATCATCGGTAAGGCGCTCGGTTGATGCACGCGCGCGCGCCGAGTGTGACGAATGCGGCGGGGCGAATGGTGGCGATCGTCGCGACTGCAACGGCCCTGTGTTTCGGCACACCGCGAGCGATTGGCGCGCAGGCCGCGCCGACGCCGGCACGCGGCACGCTCGCGGGGCGGTCGGTGCGGGGGGCGCTCTCGGCGCTCGATGCCGCGGCGCGCGAACGGCAAGCGCGGCGCGAGGTCGTGCGGTACGACCCGATCTTCCAGAAGTACGCGAAGCGCTACTTCGGCGCCGGCACCGACTGGCGCTGGTTCAAGGCGCAGGGGATGGCCGAGAGCGATCTGACGCCGACGGCGCGCAGCCGCGTCGGTGCGCGCGGCATCATGCAGCTGATGCCGTCGACGTACGGGCAGATCAAGTCGGCGCTGCCGAGGTTCGGCGCGATCGACGACCCGGAGTGGAACATCGCCGCGGGGATCCTGCACGACCGCGATCTCTGGACGCTGTGGGGAAAGGACGTCCCCGAGAGCGAGCGCTGGGCGTTCATGTTCGCGAGCTACAACGCCGGCGAGGGGACGATCATGCGCGCACGGCGTGCCGCGGTGGCGGCGCGGCTCGATAATTCGCGGTGGCCGGCGATCGAGACGGTGGCACCGAGGGTAGAGCGCTGGCGGTACAGCGAGACGCTCGGCTACGTGCGGACGATCAACGCGAACAAGGGCGAGCTGGCGACGGCCCGCTGAGAATGACAAAGCACTACTATGTCGTCGCGAAGCGGTACCAGCCGTCGCCGAGCGGCTCGAGATGGATCAGGGCGGCGCCGAACAGCGTGGAGCGCATGGCGGGTGGCGATCCGCCGGGCTTCACGAGCAGATAGCCCTCGAGGTTCTCGAGCATTCCGTCGTAGAGAAACGCGACGAAGCCAGGTTCGGCGTCGAACTGAATGATCTTGAGGTCGCGCAGCCGGTCGCGAAACTCCTCGTACCGCTGCGCCGCGATGCCGTCGCGCGTGAGCACCTGCTCGAGCGGAACCGCCGGCGCGACGAGGGACCGTGCCGGACCGTCCGACGTCGAGCCGGCGACGACGTCGCCATTCAGCTCGATGAAGCTGCGCATCCCGTCGGACATCTCGTGAATGCGGCCGTACGCGACGATGTCGCGCGCGAAGGTGTCGAGCCGCGACCGTCGGGTCTCGAAGAACATCCGGTCGCCGGCGCGGCTCAGGGTTGAGCTTCCCGAGATGAACCCCGCGTCGGCGACGACGACGAGCAGCAGCACGGCGACCTTTCGCCAGCGGATCCCCCACGCCGTCCACACCATGACCGCGAGCGTCGAGAGCGCGAGCAGCGGCATGCCGAGGACGGCGAACGCGAGCCCCGATTGCGCACCGAGGAACTTCTCGAACAGGACCCACAGCGAGAGGAGTGCGACGACGACGACGAACTGACCCGGCACGAGACGGCGCGCCATCGCCCGGCCTCGTGGAGCGGCCGGCGGTGCAGGGAGCTCGATCGCTCGTGTGCTCATGCCCGGAGGACGGCGGGTGCGCCGTCACCGTAACGCGCCCGAGGCTTACCGCGAGTCCGGGTCGGTCTCGCCGGTGTCGTCGAAGTCGAGGTGAAACAGGATGAACGCTCCGTCGGCGAGATCGTGGCTCAGCAGGACGTGCCAGCGGTCATCGTGACGGCGCACGTGGAGTACCGAGACGTCGAGCGGGTCGGTCCGCACTCCTGCGTCGATCGCACGGTAGACGACGTGAGCGATGTCGTCTCCCTCGAGCACGTGTCCGAACACGCGGTATGCCGCGGGGGCGACGCGCGCCGCGGCGAGAAAGCGCGACGCGAAGGCCTCGGCGGGGAGCGCCGCGAGCTCACGCAGCGTCGGTGAGCCTGAAAACGTGTTGAGCCGGACGTCGCCGTGCTGCTCCAGCGTCTCGGTGCGCAACACGCCGTCCGTGGACCAGCCGAACAGTCCCTCCTTGCCGGACACACGTCGCATCTCCTCACGCTGAGACACCCACGAGACGAACATGGCGAGCTGCGACTCGCGGAACTCGGCGAGCGAGCGTGGCTCGACGTATCGGACGGCGTCCTCCCAGTCCTGCAGCGCCAGCGCCGCGAAGAAGGCCGTCGCGACGCCACTCGGATCGGCGTCGCGGCTGCCGCCGTTCTCGGCGTCGCCCGCAGGGCGTCGTGAGGGAGTCGGGACCATCGGCGTCGAGCGATCGACGCCCTACGCCGCCCGCCCGCGCCGTCCCCGCCTCACCAGCCGCGCGGGATGCACGTGCGCTACCGCGGATTCTCCACGCCGCAGCGTCACGAGCGTCACCTCCGGCGGCGCGCCGAGCCGGAAGGGGATTCCCCAATAGCCCGTGCCCGGACTGATGTAGAGCAGCGAACCCTTGTCGGTGTGCGCGCCCATCGCGTGGTCCAGGAAGGGCGACGCGAGGCTCCAGCCGAGCTTCGGTAGGGCGAACTGGCCCCAGTGCGTGTGACCGCTCAGCGTCAGCGCCACGCCGCGCGCCGCGAGCGCTGGCCAGAGCTTGGGATTGTGCGCGAACGCGATCGTCGTGGCGCGCGCGGGCACGCCGGCGAGCGCGCGCTCGACATCCGGCGCGACGCGCGACGTCCCGCGCGCGCCGCCCGCCGGGTCGCCCGTGCCCACGAGCGCGAGCGTCGCGCCGCCACGCTGTACCAGCTCGACGTCGTTCACGAGCACCGTGCCGAGGTGCGCGTCGCGCAGCGACTCCTCGACTTCCTCCCAGCCGGCGTACACGTCGTGATTGCCCGGGATCATGTATACGCCGAGCGGCGCCTCGAGCGAGCCGAGCGCGCGCGCGTACACGGCGACGTCCTCCGCGCGGTCGTCGATCAGGTCGCCCGTCACCGCAATGATGTCGGGCTGGAGCGAGCGCGCGGCGGTCACGACGCGTTGCAGGAACCGACGGTTGGTGTGCGGCCCGATGTGCAGATCGGAGAGCTGGACGATGCGCAGGCCGTCGAACTCGGAGGGGAGATCCGGCACCTCGGCGTCCACGCGGCGCACGACCAGGCGCCGCGTGCCGATGTATCCGAGCACGAGCAGCACCGTCGCCACTGCGAGCATGGTCCCCGCGAGAATGCGCCCGACGAGCAGCGCCTCGCCGAATGGTGCGCCGACGATGAGGCCGAGCAGCCCCGCGGCCGAGACGAGGGGGAGGAGCAGCTGCGTGTACCAGAATGGCCGCACGACGAGCAGCCGAAACGCCGCGCCGGGATAGAATGGCCAGCCGCGCCAGAGCGCGAAGGCGACGATCGGGATCGTCGTGAACAGCGCGAGGGCCAGCGTCACGTATTGCGCACCGGGGAAGAGTCCCGACGCGAGCAGCTCCAGCGTTCCCCACGTGACGAGGATGTAGACCGCCAGCCTGAGCGCGATGACGATCGGGCTGACTCGGGTGCGGCGGGCTCGAGGAGTCGGAGGCATGTCCTACGAATACATGGCGTGGACTATCCTATCCATTCCGGGCGTACCTCATGGCGCGACAATCGCGCCACGTGTGGCCGCTTCGACCCGATCAATGTCGGCACCGATGTCGCCGCCGTCGAGGGCCCGGTTCCGCAAGGCCCCCAGGCCGGCCCGGAAGTTCCCGTTGAGTGCGCTGACGAACCCGACCTCCGTCATGCGCGGTGGGCAGACCGTCTCGCCCGGGTAGCTCGAGCAGTCGACGCCGACGATGACGTTGCGCCGGAACACCGCGCCCGGCGCGTAGCGCTCGATCGCGCCTCGTCCCGCGCCGGCGTCGCTGCCGTGCACTCCGTAGGGTCCGCCCTGGAACAGGTTGCTGTGCATCACGAGGCGCTTCACCGGCGGTCCGTCGAACGAGACCCCGGACGTCGACGCGTTCTGGTTGATGATCGTGTTGTGCGTGATGACGGCATCCGACAGTCCGCTCAACAGCTGGAACGCGATCCCATCTCCTTTGTACGGGCCGACGTTCACTGCCTCGGCCACGTTGTGCGTGATGAGGAAGCGCGCCGCGGGAACGTTCTTCGCCGGACGGCTGCCGAGCCCCGACAGGTTGAACACGCTCCCCGTGTTGCGGATCTGGTTGTAGCGCACCGTGATGTCGCTCGACGTCGACCAGGGCGCGCTGCCGTCCTGGTTCTCCGACTTGAGCACGATGGCGAATCCATTTTGCCCGTCGGTCCAGTTGTTCTCGATCACGTTCCCCTCGACGAGCAGACGCTGCGCGTTCTTCGTCTCGACGAGGTTCTTCACCTGCCACTTGTTCCGCCACGCCAGCGGACGCGTGATGTGATTGTGGCGCAGCTCGATGTCCGACGGCACCAGACCGGCGATCCCCGGATCACCGCCGCCGAACATCACGACCTCATGTCCCGCCGCGAGATAGTTGTTCTCGATCCGGAACGGGCCCGTGCCGTTGTAGCCGAGGATCGCCTGCGAGTCGCCGTTGTTGCTGTGACACTCGGTGAGCCACGAGTCCATGACGGCCGACGTCCCGCTGTTGAGCGTGATGCAGCGCTTGACGTCGAGCGACGGCGTGCCGTGCACGTAGCTGCGATCGACGACGAGATGGTGCGGCATCGCGGCGAGCGTGCGCTGCAGGTCCCCTGCCTCGCCGAACCGCACGAGCATGTTCATCTGCTTCGCGGCGGGAGTGGCGCCGATCTCGAGCCCGGTGAGCCGCCAGTGATGCGCGCCGGCCGCGGTGCCGACGGCGGAGGTGTAGTTGGGCGAGAGGATTCGCGCGAGCTCGAGCTTCGCGGCGCGCGACGGCGCCATGCGAGTCCCGGCGGCGCCGAGCGCTGCGTCGGGCACGTCGGTGCGGACGACGATCCAGCCGCCGGCCGGCGCGCCAGTGGGAGGCGCGCCCGTGTTGCGCAGCACGAAGTTGCCGACGTACGTCGCGCCGCGCGGGAGGAGCAGCACGTCGCCGGGCCGCGCGGCGTCGAGCGCCGCCTGCAGGTTCGTGTTCGCCCCGACGCGGACCGTGCGTCCGCCGGTGGGATAGGTCGTCGACACCGTGACGCGGGGCAGCTCGGCAGTGGCGGCCGGCGCGGGGTCGTCCGCCGGAACGTCGGTCGGACGGATGGCGAGCGTGGAAGCCGCCGTGGCGAGCGCGACGAGATGGAAGAAGCGCAATTGGAGTCGCGTGCGAGTGGTGGTCGAGCCGAGCGGCGGAGCGCGATCAGCTCGCCTCTCGCCACAGCATGTCATACGCCCGGCGACGGGGCCCGTTCCGCCCGCGATCGCCTTGACTCTGCATGCCGCGGGGTTATTCTACAATCACTGACGCGGGGTGGAGCAGCCTGGTAGCTCGTCGGGCTCATAACCCGAAGGTCGCGGGTTCAAATCCCGCCCCCGCTATCGATCCGGCCGGCCTGCAAAGGTCGGCCGAGTCGTTTGTCCGATGAGGTGTGGTGAAGGTTCCTCGGCGATCGTGCGGTTGCGCCGGAGCTCGGAATCGTAGTGGGGCAGGGTAGCTCAGGTGGTTAGAGCACGGCACTCATAATGCCGGGGTCGCGGGTTCGAGTCCCGCCCCTGCTATGAATAAGGCCCGCTAGGTCAATGACTTAGCGGGCCTTTTGCTTGCCTTTCCAAACAGAGACCGAAGTTCGCGGAGCGGAAAACCGAGCGGGAACGAGGCTCGCAGTCACGGCCAGGGAATCACGAACCACTACTCCGTTGGGCGATTCTGCGTCCGATACCAGCGTGCGACCGGTTCGAACTGCCGAATCGTGAGTGCCTTTTTCAACTCGGCATGGAACTGCTGGTCGTGGGTGCGCCATTGGCTGAAATCGTCAAGGGTGTCAAGCTGCTTCCCCACGAAGTGTCGCATCCGCTCAATCCATTCAAGCTCCTTCCAGTAGTGAGCACAGAACGCGGCAAGCGCCTCCCGCGAATCGGATCGGCACATCACCTGATCCTGGAGGA
>JBJMNN010000207.1:0-6848 GCA_045804245.1 Gemmatimonadaceae bacterium
CCCACGACCGCAACTCGCCGGCATCTTCCGGCCATGACCCTCGCCATCGAAACCTCCGCCCTCGTCAAACACTTCGGCGACACGCGCGCTGTCGACGGCATCGACCTCGAGGTCGAGCGTGGCGCGGTGTATGGGCTCCTCGGCCCGAACGGCGCCGGCAAGACAACGACCATTCGCGTCCTCAGCACGCTGCTCCGTCCCGATGGCGGCAGCGCGCACGTGCTCGGCCACGACGTGGCGCGCCACCCCGGCAAGGTGCGGGAGCGTGTGTGCCTCACCGGCCAGTTCGCGTCGGTCGACGAGGATCTCACCGGCCACGAGAACCTCGTGCTCGTCGCGCGCCTGTTCGGTTACGGGTGGAAGGCCGCACGCGCGCGTAGCGACGAGCTGCTCGAGGCGTTCGATCTCACGGACGCCGCCGGCAAGCAGGTGCGCACCTTTTCCGGCGGCATGCGCCGGAAGCTCGACATCGCCGCGAGCCTCGTCGTCACGCCGGAGATCCTCTTTCTCGACGAGCCGACCACCGGCCTCGATCCGCGCAGTCGCAATCAGGTGTGGGACATCGTCCGCACGATCGCCGCCGGCGGAACGACGGTGCTGCTCACGACGCAGTACCTCGAGGAAGCAGACCGGCTCGCGAACCGGCTCGCCGTGATCGACCACGGGCGACTGATCGCCGAGGGCACGAGCCGCGAGCTCAAGCGCTCGGTCGGGAGCAACACGCTCCACCTGCGCCTCGACGATGCGGCGCGACTGGCCGACGCCGAGCGAATCCTGGGGGAGATGCTCGGCGCGGGCGTGCACAACGGCTCGGATGCGCATACGCTCACCGCGCGCGTCGACGGCAACGCCCGCGTCCCGGAAGCGCTCGCCGCGCTCGCGTCGGCCGGCGTCGGCGTGGCGGAGCTCACACTCGGCCAGCCGAGCCTCGACGACGTCTTCTTCGCGCTCACCGGCACCGTGAGCGACCACACGAGCGAGGAGGCAACCGCATGAGCATGCTCGCGACGACCCAACGGCCGCCGGCGGCGAGCGCATGGGCGGCGACGCTCACGCTCGGCTGGCGCGCGATGCTCAAGATCAAGCACGTGCCCTTCCAGCTGTTCGACGTGACGGCGTTCCCGCTGATGATGACGCTGATGTTCACGTACCTGTTCGGCGGCGCGTTGGCGGGAAGCGTGAAGCAGTACGTGCAGTATCTGATTCCGGGCATCGTCGTGCAGACCATCGTGTTCATCACCGTCTACACCGGTGTCGGGCTCAACGCGGACATCACGAAGGGGCTATTCGACCGATTCCGCTCGGTGCCCATCTGGCAGCCCGCGCCGATCTTCGGCGCGCTGCTCGGCGACGTGTTCCGCTACTCGCTCGCCGCGACGATGGTGATCACGCTCGGCGTGATCATCGGGTTCCGGCCCGCCGCGGGGCCGCTCGGCGTCGTGGCCGCCGTCGCGCTGATCATCGTGTTCGCGATGTCGCTCTCGTGGATCTGGATCATCGTCGGCATGCTCGTGAAGTCGCCCGAGTCGGTGATGACGTCGAGCTTCCTGCTGCTCTTCCCGCTCACGATGGCGAGCAACATCTTCGTCGATCCGAAGACGATGCCGCGGCTGCTCCAGGTGTTGGTGTCGGTGAATCCGGTGTCGCATCTCGCGACTGCGTCGCGCGGGCTGATGCACGGGACGCTGCAGATGTCGGACGTACTTTATGTGCTCGTGGCGACGGCGGTGATCACGGCCGTGTTCGCGCCGATCGCGCTCAGGATGTACCACCGGGAACGGTAGCGCGGCGCGCGCACGATCGCCCGCCCACCGAACGCGCCAGGACTCATGTTCTTCCGTGGTGCGGCCGATCTGGTGCTCGTCGTGCACCTGGCGTTCGTGCTCTTCGTCGTGCTCGGAGGTCTGTTCGCGCTCCGCTGGCCACGGGTGGCGTGGATCCACGTGCCGGTTGCGCTGTACGGTGCGACGATCGAGTTCGTCGGGTTCATCTGCCCTCTCACGCCGCTCGAGGTCTGGCTCCGGCGGCGGGGAGGCGAAGCCGGATACGAGGGCGGGTTCATCGAGCACTACGTCACCGCCACGCTCTATCCCGCGGGGCTGACGCGCCAGGCGCAGCTCGTGCTCGGCACGGCGGTGCTGCTCCTGAACGGGATCGTGTACCTCGTCTGGTGGCGGCGCCGCCGACGACGCACCTTCGGAGGGAGCCCGCGGTGACGCAGCACCGGTCCACGATCCAAGTCGAGGAACTCATGCTCATCGTCCACGTCTTCGTCCACGTCCACCCGCACCGCCTGGACGCCTTCATCGCCGCGACGCTCGACAACGCGCGCAGCAGCGTGCAGGAACCCGGCGTCGTCCGGTTCGACGTCGTGCAGCAGGACGACGATCCGTCGCGCTTCCTCCTGGTCGAGATCTACCGCACCCCGCAGGACCCGGCGCGGCACAAGGAGACGACACACTACGCCGTGTGGCGCGACACCGTGGAGCCGATGATGGCCGAGCCGCGACGGAGCGTGAAGTACCACGCGCTCTACCCTGATGCGGTGGCCGAGTGGGAGCGTCCGCACTGAGCGACGCACTGAGCTTCGAGTTCGCGACGGCGACGCGGATCGTCTTCGGTGTCGGTCGCCTCACGGAGATCGGCCCGCTAGCCGGCGAGCTTGGCGCGCACGCGCTCATCGTCGAGAGCGGAAGCGGCCGCGCGGCGCCGCTCGTCGCGCTGCTGCACGAGCACGGTGTGGCGACGACGGCGTTCCACGCGCGCGGCGAGCCGACGATCGCGCTCGTTGAGAAGGGCGCGCGGGTCGCGCGCGAGGCGCAGTGCGACCTCGTGATCGCGCTCGGCGGCGGCAGCGTGATCGATGCGGGGAAGGCGATCGCCGCGCTCGTCACCAACCGCGCGCCGGTGCGCGACTACCTCGAGGTCGTCGGCCGCGCGCAGCCGCTGACGGAGAAGCCGCTGCCGTTCGTCGCCATCCCGACGACGGCGGGGACTGGCGCCGAGGTGACGCGAAACGCCGTGCTGCTGGCGGAGGAGGAGCGGGTGAAGGTGAGTCTTCGGAGTCCGCTGATGCTGCCGGCGGTGGCGCTGGTGGATCCGGAGCTCACGTACTCGGTGCCGCCGGACGTCACGGCGTGGACTGGGCTGGATGCGCTGACGCAGTGTTTGGAGCCGTTCGTGTCGCCGAAGGGAAATCCGTTGACGGACGGGATCGCGCGTGAAGGGCTGGTACGGGCTGCTCGATCATTGAGGCGCGCGTTCCATGATGGCAGTGATGTCGAGGCGCGGGAGGACATGTGCGTGGCCAGCCTGTGTGGCGGGCTCGCGCTGGCGAACGCGAAGCTCGGTGCGGTGCATGGGTTCGCGGCGCCGCTCGGGGGGATGTTTCCGATCCCGCACGGGGTGGCGTGTGCGCGGCTGCTGGCGTCGGTGGCGGAGGCGAACGTGCGAGCGTTGGCGGGGCGTCGAGAAAGAGGGTCGACTTTCCTGCGCTACGAGGAAGTAGCGCGGATCTTTACCGACAAACCTCATGCCGAGGTTTTCGAGGGAGTCGCGGCGTTGCACAGCCTGGTGGAGGAGCTGAAGGTGCCGCGGCTCAGCGAATACGGTCTGCGCAATGAGGATGCGCCGGCCGTTGTGGAGCAGGCGAAGCGCGCGAGCAGCATGCACGGGAACCCAGTGGTGCTGACTGACGCGGAGCTGGTGGAGGCGCTCGAGAAGGCGCTGTAAGCGCGGGGTCTGCCGATAGGGCCCACGGGCCGAAACGGCGAGCTCGGAAGACGCAGTGAACGCGCCTTACCTCTCCACGCTGTCCACCGCCGCCTTCATCCGCGACACCCAGTCGGGCACGACTCGCAGATAGCGCCCGCTGGTCTGCTCCGGCCCCTGCACGTAGACGATCCCGCCGTCCCACGATACGCGATTCGACCAACCGGCCGTGTCGGAGAACCGGGGATCGCGCGCCCAGAGTGTCGGGGTGCCCGCCGGTTCGCCGGTGCTCGGGTCCACCTTCGACGAGTACCACGACACCCCCGACCGGTACAACACCTCCGTGTCCGACAGCCACAGTGGCTCGACGCCCTGCGCCGCGATCTGGATGCGCTCGGGCTTCGGTGGGAACGACGTCACCATGATCCGCCCCTCGCGATCCTGATAGCACACGAGCTTTCCGCTCGGCGAGCGCGTCATGAAGGTCGGCTCGAACGCCAGGCTGTCGAAGCGGATGGGCCGCGCCGCCGGGTCGAAGCGCACGGCGCGCAGCGTCGCCGCGTACTCCCCCAGCACCGTATGCTCGTCCGCGAAGTCGAACGGCTCCGGAGGCGGCGCCGAGAGTGGCGCGCTCGCGAGAGTATCGGGCGCGTTGGCCGACGCCGGCGAGCCATACACGAGAAACCAGCGGGTGGAGTCCCGCATGTACACGAGCAACCGCGTGCCGGCGGGATTCCAGAGCGCGTGCCGGATGCCCCGCGCGCGCAGCCAGGTGAAGCTCTGGCCGTCCCGCAGATTGTAGACGCGCAGCTCCTGACCCTGCGGCCCGAGCACGACACCCGCGAGCCATCGCCGATCGCGGCTGAGGTCGAAGCGCTGGAAGATGTCCGCCGGTACCGGCAATGGCTGCGCGGCCTGGCCCGGCCGCATCGACACCATGCGCACGACCTGCGCATCCGCGCCGGGGACGAACACGAGCGTACCGTTCGCGGCGATGTCGTACTGCGCTGGTCCCACCGCCTCGCGCCGAACGCCCGGAACCAGCACGACGGGCCGGCCGAGCATGCGAGTCTTCGCGTCGTACGAGGCCGCGCTCAGGTCCCCCGCCGCCGACACGTACACGAGGTATCTGTCATCGACAAGCCGGAAGTCGGTGCCCTGCGCGGGACCGCCGGGCGTCCCGTCGGCCGCGCGGCCGACGATGTTCTGCTGCGTGCCCGACACGGTGTCGAGTGTCCAGACGAGGCGATTCCCGCTGCACAACACGTCGCCGCTCTCCGGCATCTATCGGCCGATGTTGCAGCGGTTGATGCGGGCCTCTCTCGTGGGGCCGGTCTCGGGATCGAGCCAAGTCAGCCGGAGGCCGTCGCTGTGCACCGCGATGAGCTGGCGCGCGGACAGCCACTGCAGAGTCACCGGCGCGCCGACGACGAGCAGCTGCTTCGGAGTGCCTCCGGCGATCGGCACGACCATCACCCTACCCGCCGCGACGAACGCAACGCGCGAGCCGTCGGGGGAGATCTGCGCCGTAGCGCCCCCCTCCGTTCCGGCGATGGGGCTAGCGCGCGTGTCGCGAAGACTTCTCGACCAGAGTATCGACGACTCGCCGCGCACCGCGGGGTAGACGGCGAACGCGCCATCGGCCGAGATGGAGACGTTCGTGGTCGCGAGGCCGTAGCCGAGCTGACCCAGCGGACCGGCAAAGCTCAACGGCGCCGAGTCGGGCAGCGCGGCGTCGTACACGGCGGGACCGGCAGAGACGCCGACGCCGCGTGCCTTCATCCATCCCGCAGCCGCGAGCACCGAGACGGCGAGCAGTGCGACCGCCATCGCCACGGTGCGCCTCGTACGCGGCCGAGCGGCCGCCGCACGCTGGTGTGCCCGCGCACCGCGCGTCGCAGCCGCGCTCTCGGCGATCGCGCTCGCGAACTTCGCCGCGCTCTCGAATCGATCGGCGGGCAGCTTCTCGAGCGCTGTGAGCACGGCTTCGTCGAGCGGCTCGCTCACGGTACTCCGCAGCGCGGAGGGTGGAGCGGCGCGCTCGGTGATGACCTTTGCGACGATCGACTGCGCCGTCGGCCCGGTGAACGGCGGCTGGCCGGTGAGCATCTCGTAGAGCACGCAGCCCAGCGCGTACACGTCCGTGCGCGAGTCGAGGTCGCGCTCGCCCATCGCCTGCTCGGGTGACATGTAGTGCGGGGTGCCGAGCGACATGCCGGTCTCGGTCATCCGCGAGTCGACGCTCCGCGCGGCGAGCGCGATACCGAAGTCCGCGACGACGGCGTGGCCGTCGTGCAGCAGGATGTTGTCGGGCTTGATGTCGCGGTGGATGACGCCGTGCGTGTGCGCGTACTGGAGCGCGTCGGCCACCTCCGTCGAGATCCGGATCGCGTCGGCGATCGGGAGCTGCTTCTCGCGCGCGAGCCGGTCGCGCAGCGACTCGCCGTCCACGAACGGCATGACGTAGTAGACTGTGCCGTCGATCTCGCCGGAGTCGTGCAGCGAGAGGATGTGCGGATGGTGCAGGTTCGCCGTCGTCTTGATCTCGGCCAGGAAGCGCGCGGCGCCGATGACGGCCGAGAGCTCGGGCTTGAGCACCTTGAGCGCGACCTTGCGGCCGTGCCGCAGATCTTCGGCGAGATAGACCGTCGCCATGCCGCCCGAGCCGAGCTCGCGCTCGACGCGGTAGCGGTCGCCGAGCTGGGTGGTCAGGCGGTCGATCGGCGCGTCCGGCACGGGCTCGACGGCGTGGGGAGGGTGGACTGACGTCCGGGGGACGGTGGAGATTATACTCTCCGCGGCACGAACAGGCACGCACCGAGCACGGACGGTGCGAGGCACGCATCGGGCCCCGAGCCAATCCTAGAAACCCGCCTGCACGGACCTCGCAGCGGTGTCACGGTTCGCCTCGTCAGGCCGATGCCACTTTCCAAACTCGACCCCGCCTCGCTCGCCGGCCGACTGCGGGCTCGCGCGATGAGCTTCCCGGAAGCCACCGAGGACTTCCCGTGGGGCGAGCGTGCGATCAAGGTGCGCGGAAAGGCGTTCCTGTTCATGCGGGTCGAGGGCAACGCGCTCAGCTTCTCGGTCAAGCTTCCGACGTCGGCGGCGGTCGCGCTCGAACAGCCGAGTACCGA
>JBJMNN010000208.1:0-12364 GCA_045804245.1 Gemmatimonadaceae bacterium
AGCACGCGCAGGGGCATGTCGCACTCCTTCGCCGTCCGCACGAGGGCCTTCACGTCTTTCGGGAAGCAGGAGCCGCCATAGCCAGGGCCTGGAAAGAGGAAGGCCGGCCCAATGCGGCTGTCGGAACCGATCCCCTTGCGCACGTTGTCGACGTCGGCGCCGACCTTCTCGCACAGATTCGCGATCTCGTTCATGAAGGAGATACGCGTCGCGAGCATGGCGTTGGCGGCGTACTTCGTCATCTCCGCCGAGGGGATGTCCATGAAGATGATCGGCTTCCCCGTGCGCACGAACGGCGCGTACAGCTCGGCCATCACGCTGCGTGCATGGTCGCTGTCCACGCCGATGACGACGCGATCGGGCTTCATGAAGTCTTCGATCGCCGCGCCTTCCTTGAGAAACTCCGGGTTACTGCACATGTGAAACGGCAGCGTGGCGTGCACGCTCACCGCAGCGGCGACCTTTGCCGCCGTGCCCACCGGCACGGTCGACTTCGTGACGATCACGAGCTCGCGGCGCATGTGCTTCCCGATCTCCTCCGCGACGGCGATAACGTGACGCAGGTCGGCCGAGCCGTCCTCGTCCGGGGGCGTCCCCACGGCGATGAAGACCACGTCGGCGCTCGCGATCGCCGCCGGCACGTCGGTCGTGAACCGGAGACGGGCCTGGCTCTGATTGCGAGCCACGTAGTCGTCGAGCCCGGGCTCGTAGATCGGGAGGATATTGCGCCTCAATCCCTCGATCTTTTCCTGATCGAGGTCGGCGCAGATGACCGGGTTGCCGGTTTCGGCGAGACACGCGCCGACGACGAGTCCAACGTAGCCGGTGCCGATGACGGTGATGTTCACGGCGTGAGTTGCGGGTGGAGTTGATCGACGGTCGAGGCGGCCATCGTGACAGGACGATGAGCGGAAGTGATTCGATACGGCGCCGCCGCGCGCGCCCTAGCGGCCGAAGAACGCTCGAACGCTCGCGACGACCTCGCCGAGTTGCGACTCGGTCAACTCCGGAAAGATCGGCAGCGACAGGACCTCGTTCGCGGCGTGCTCGCTCTCCGGACACTGTCCTTCCCGGTACCCGAGGTACGCGAAGCAGGGCTGCAGATGCAGCGGCAGCGGATAGTAGATCGCCGTGCCGATGCCCCGCTCCTTGAGGAATGTCTGCAGCGCGTCGCGCCGCGCCACGCGAATCGTGTACTGGTTGAAGATCGACTCGTTCTCCGGACGAACGACGGGCGTCCGCACGTCGGCCAGGTCCTTGAACGCATCGTCGTAGAACGCAGCATTGCGGCGGCGTTTGGCGCTCCAGCCGGCGAGGTGCGGAAGCTTCGCCGAGAGCACGGCCGCCTGCAGCGCGTCGAGTCGGCTGTTGTAGCCGACCTCGTCATGGAAGTACTGCTTGGCGCCGCCGTGGACGCGCAGTCGTCGCAGTCGCTCGGCCAGCCGATCGTCCTGCGTCACGAGCATCCCGCCGTCGCCGTAGCCACCGAGATTCTTCGACGGGAAGAAGCTGAACGTGCCGATCGTCGGGACCTCGCCGGCCATACGCCACTCACCGTCGATCATGCGCCGCGCGCCGATCGACTGCGCCGCATCCTCGACGACCGGGAGACCGGGCATCGCGGCGCTCACCGCCTCGAGTGCGGCCATCTGACCGAACAGGTCGACCGGCACCACCGCCTTCGTTCTGGTCGTGCGCGCCGCGGCCGCCGCGTCCGATCGGATGTTGAAGGTGTCCGGTTCGATGTCGACGAACACGGGCGTCGCGCCGACGTTGTGGATCGTCCCCGCCGTCGCGAAGAAGGTGAACGGCGTCGTGATGACCTCGTCACCCCGCCCGACGTCGAGCGCGCGGAGCGCGAGGAGCAGCGCATCGGTGCCGTTCGCACACCCGATCGCGTGCCGCGTGTGCGAGAGCTCGGCGACCGATTGCTCGAGCGTCGACACGGCGTCGCCAAGGATGAACAGCTGCGAATCGACGACGCTCATCACCGCAGCGACGACGTCGTCGCGGATCGTGGCGTGCTGCGCCTTGAGGTCCAGCAGAGGTACGGGCATGTGGATCGAAGAGTTGCGGACGACGCGGCAGTGCCGCGCGCGTCAGAGTCTGGTGCGGAGCGGGATCGGCACTTCGCGGCCGGTCTTGGCCGACTCGTAGATGCCGAGGATGAGCTCGAGCGATTTGCGGCCGGCGCGGCCGTCGGTGTCGGGGCGCGCTTCGCCGCGCAGCACCTTCAGGACGTTTCGGTAGTACCCCTCGTGGCCGAACCCGTACACGTTCGGCGGATTGGTGTTCGCCGCTTCGACGAGCTTGTCGTCGTCGTCGTACTCGGCGAACAGCCAGGTGTCAACGCGGTTCACCGCCGTGCCCCCGACCTTCACCGATCCCTTCTCACCGAGAATGGTGATGGAACCCTCGAGGTTGCGCGGATACGTGAGCACCGTGACCTCGATGACCCCGAGCGCGCCGGAGCGGAACTTCAGCAGCGCCACGCCAGAGTCCTCGGCCTCGATGCGCCGTGCCTGCGTTGCCGTCTTGGCCATCACGCTCTCGACCGGGCCGACGAGCCACTGCATCAGGTCGACGTAATGCGATGCCTGATTCATGATCGCACCGCCGTCAAACTCCCACGTGCCCCGCCACGGTTCGGCGTCGTAGTACTCCTGCGGCCGGGTCCAGCGGACGGTCGTGTTCGCCGAATAGATGCGACCGAACCGGCCCTTGTCGACGGCGCGACGCAGCAGCTGGATCGCCGGATTGAGGCGGTTCTGCTTGACGACGAACAGATGCACGCCGGCGGCGTCGCACGCCTGCACGAGGTCGTCCGCCGCAGCGAGGGAGATGGCCATCGGCTTCTCGGTCAGCACGTGACGCCCCGCGCGGCCCGCCGCGATCCCGTGCTGCGGATGCAGCCCCGACGGCGTGCAGATCGCCACGAGATCGCTCGGCACCGTGGCCAGCATCTCGTCGAGCGACGCGAACGCCGGCACGCCCTGCTCCGCCCCGATCGCGTGGGCGCGCGACACGTCGCTGTCGGCGACGGCCACGAGCTGCAGCTCGTCGATGCGTGCGATGGCTTCGAAGTGATTGCGGCTGATGCGTCCGCAGCCGGTGAGCGCGACACGCACACGGGCGGAGACGATCGGCGTGGGCGCGCTCACCGCGGACCTCCCGTGCGACGGATGCCGTCGGCGGTCGGTTCGTAGCTCGACCCGCACACGGCGCAGGTTCCTTCGCCGCTATCCGGCAGCCGCTCGCCGCACTGGCACATCCACCCGATACGCCGCGCCGGCACGCCGACCATCAGCGCGTAGTCCTGGACGTCCTCGGCGACGACCGCGCCCGCGCCGACGAACGCGTACTCGCCGAGCGTCGTGCCGCACACGATCGTCGCGTTGGCGCCGATCGTCGCGCCGCGTCGGACGAGGGTCTTCCGGAACTCGTGTCGTCGCGACACGTGGGCTCGGGGATTCAGCACATTCGTGAACACCATCGATGGTCCGCAGAACACGTCGTCCTCCAGTTCGACCCCTTCGTAGATGGACACATTGTTCTGGACCTTCACGTTGCTCCCGACGCGGGTGCCGTTCATCACGACCACGTTCTGGCCGAGCGAGCATCGCTCACCGATGACGGCGCCGCCAAGCACGTGGCAGAAATGCCAGACCTTCGTGCCGGCTCCGATCGTCGCGCCGTCGTCGACGTAGGCCGACTCGTGCACGAATGCGTCCGCGTGGATGCTCACACCTCGACTGCCGCGGCGTCGAGGATGTCCTGCTGCCACTCCTGCAGCGATCGCACGGCGGAGCGTCGTGACCGCAGCGAGAGGATGGCGTCGGACGCCGCGCTCGCCGCCGACAGCGTCGTCGTGTACGCGATCCGCTGCCGGATCGCGGCCTGGCGCAGCGTGTAGTCGTCCCACTGGGCGTGCTTGCCGAGCGGCGTGTTCACCAGCAATTCGACGTCCCCGTTCACGATCATGTCGAGGCAGTTCGGACGCCCCTCGTGCACCTTGAACACCGAGCTCACGGGGATGCCACGCGCCCGGAGGTACGATGCCGTGCCGCGCGTCGCGAAGAGCCGGAAGCCCATCTCCTGGAATCGGCGCGCGATCGGCGTCACCGACTCCTTGTCCGAGTCGTTCACCGTGATGAGGATCGTGCCGGTCAACGGAAGTCCGTTCGACGCGGCGAGCTGCGCCTTGGCGAACGCGCTGCCGAACGAATCGGATATCCCCATCACCTCGCCCGTCGACTTCATCTCCGGCCCGAGCACGGGATCAGTGCCGGCGAACTTGTTGAACGGGAACACCGCCTCCTTCACCGAGACGAACGGCGGCATCACTTCCTCGGTGAACCCGATCTGCTCGAGCGTCTCTCCGCACATCACACGCGCGGCGTGCGAGGCGAGCGGCACGCCGATCGCCTTGGACACGAACGGAATGGTGCGGCTGGCGCGCGGGTTCACCTCGAGCACGTACACCACACCGCCCTTGATCGCGAACTGCACGTTGATCAGGCCGACCACGTTGAACGCCTTCGCCATTGCGATCGTCTGCTCGCGCATCGTCTGCAGGTCGCGCTCGCCGATGCGGTACGGCGGCAGCACGCAGGCCGAATCACCCGAGTGGATGCCGGCGTCCTCGATGTGCTGCATCACGCCGCCGATCACCACCTGCTCGCCGTCCGAGATCGCGTCGACGTCCGCCTCGAACGCGTCTTCGAGGAAGTGGTCGATCAGCACCGGCCGCTCTTCCGACGCGCGCGCGGCCGTGGCGAAGAAACCCTCGAGCGACGGCGCGTCGTAGCAGATCTGCATCGCGCGGCCGCCGAGCACGTAGCTCGGCCGCACGAGCACCGGGTACCCGATCCGCTCGGCCGCCTCCAGCGCTTCCTCCAGTCGGGTCGCCGTGCCACTCGGCGGCTGGGTGAGCCCGAGCTCCCGTGCGATCTGCTCGAACCGGCGCCGGTCCTCCGCCGCGTCGATCGAGTCGGGCGACGTGCCGAGGATCTTCACCCCCGCCGCCTCCAGCCCGCGCGTCAGCTTGAGCGGCGTCTGCCCGCCCAGCTGCACGATCACACCGAGCGGCTGCTCGCGCTGCACGATCTCGAGCACGTCCTCGAGCGTGAGGGGCTCGAAATACAACTTGTCCGAGGTGTCGAAGTCGGTCGACACCGTCTCCGGATTCGAGTTGATCATGATCGTCTCGAACCCCTGCTGACGAAGCGCCATGACGGCGCGTACGCAGCAGTAGTCGAACTCGACCCCCTGACCGATCCGATTCGGGCCGCTGCCGAGAATGACCACCTTCTTCCGATCGGTGCGCGGTGCCTCGCTTTCCTCATCGTAGCTGCCGTACAGGTACGGCGTCGCCGACGGAAACTCTCCGGCACAGGTGTCGACCATCTTGTACGCCGGACGCACGCCGAGCGCCCAGCGCTGCGCACGCACGTCGCTTTCGGTGGCGTCGCGCAGGTCGCCGAGCTGACGGTCGGAGAAGCCGAGCTGCTTCATCCGGCGCATCGCTGGCGCGTCGACGGCGTCGAGCGAAATGTACGCCCGCTCCGCCTCGAGGAGCTCCTGCATCTGAGCGAGGAACCACGGGTCGATCGCCGTGAGCTCGTACACCTCGTCGATCGACAACCCGCGCTCGAGCGCGCGCTTCACCTGGAAGATCCGCTCCGGCGTCGGCTGACGGAGCGCGCCGCGCAACGACTCGATCGTTTCGTCGCGCAGGCCATCGTCCGACTCCCGCGCCGCGACGGCCCACCCGGGACGTCCCGTCTCCAGCGCCCGCAGAGCCTTCTGGAACGCCTCCTTGAACGTCCGCCCGATCGACATCGCTTCGCCGACGCTCTTCATCTGCGTCGTGAGGATGTTGTTGGCCGACGGAAACTTCTCGAACGCGAACCGCGGCACCTTCACCACGACGTAGTCGAGCACCGGCTCGAAGGACGCCGGTGTCGTCTTCGTGATGTCGTTCGCGATCTCGTCCAGCCGGTAGCCCACGGCGAGCTTGGCGCCGATGCGCGCGATTGGGAAACCAGTCGCCTTGGAGGCGAGTGCCGACGAGCGCGACACGCGCGGGTTCATCTCGATCACGACCATCTCGCCGTCGCGCGGATTGACGGCGAACTGGATGTTGCACCCGCCCGCGTCGACGCCGACTTCGCGGATGATCGCCACCGCGGCGTCGCGCATCGTCTGGTACTCGCGGTCGGTGAGCGTCATCGCCGGCGCGACGGTGATCGAATCGCCGGTGTGCACGCCCATCGGATCGAGGTTCTCGATCGAACAGACGATCACGACGTTGTCGAACCGGTCGCGCATCACTTCGAGCTCGAACTCCTTCCACCCGATCAGCGACCGCTCGATCAGGATCTGGCTCGTGGGCGACTCGGAGAGCCCGTGTCGCACGATGTCCTCGAACTCGTCGCGATTGTAGGCGATCCCGCCGCCGGACCCGCCGAGCGTGAACGACGGGCGCACGATCGCCGGGAACCCCGTCGTCTCGAGCAGCGCAACCGCCTCGTCGAACGAGTTCGCGATCCCGCCCTTGGCGACGCCAAGCCCGATGCGGTCCATCGCTTCGCCGAACTGCTTCCGGTCCTCGGCGATCGCGATCGCGCGCGCCGACGCACCGATCAGCTCCACGCCGTGCTTGGCGAGCACGCCGCGCTCCGACAGCTGCATCGCGACGTTCAATGCCGTCTGTCCGCCCATCGTCGGCAGCAGCGCGTCGGGCTTCTCGCGCTCGATGATCAGCTCGACGAACTCCGCCGTCACCGGCTCGATGTACGTTCGATCCGCGATCTCCGGATCGGTCATGATCGTCGCCGGGTTCGAGTTGATGAGGATCACCTCGAATCCCTCCTCGCGGAGCGCCTTGGTGGCCTGCGTGCCGGAGTAGTCGAACTCGGCGGCCTGCCCGATCACGATCGGACCCGAGCCGATCACGAGGATTCGATGGATGTCAGCGCGTCGCGGCATGAATCAGGTCGTCGATGATGTCCTCACGCGTGTGACGGGGGTTCCATCCCGTGGCGCGCCGGAGCTTGGCGTTACTGCCGATCTGCACCGGGACGTCGACGGGCCGGGACAGCGCCGGATCGCTCGAAATCTCGGCAGGGACACCGACGCGCTGCAAGACCGTCGCGGCGAGCGCGCGCACGCTGATGCCGTCGCCGCTGCACACGTTGTACGTCTCACCGGCCTCGCCGAGCTCGAGCAACGCAAGATAGGCCTCGACGACGTCCGCGACGTGCAGAAAATCGCGCACCGTGTCGCCATTGCCGATCGTGAGGCACCCGCCCGACGAGGGCAGCGTGCGTGCGCGCGCGACGAGCGAGGGAAGGAGGAACTGCGCGGGCTGTCCGGGACCAGAGTGGCTGAAGCTGCGCGTGCACACCACCCGAACTCCTTCGCTGCGGTGCGCCTGCAGCGCGGCTACCTCCTGGGCGGCTTTCGACGCTGCGTAGAGCGTCAGGGGTCGCTGCGCCGCCGTCTCGTCGAGCGGCATCTCGCTCGCCTCATGGTATCCGTACTGCTCCGCGGAGCCCACGACGAGGACCGCCGGGTCGCACGCGCTCGCCCGTCGCAGACGAGCGACCTCGGTGAGCAGTCGCACGGTGCCGACGGTGTTGACGTCGTATGCCTGTCCCGGATTGCGCACCGCGTCCAGCACGCGGCTGATCGCCGCGAGGTGAAGGATCACATCGGGCGCGGTGCGACTCACGACCTCGCCGATCTGCTCCTGGCTCGTGACGTCGAGCGATTCCCAGTGCACCATCGCGCGCCGCTCGGGATCGAGCGGGCCGCCGTCGGTCAGGCTGCCGAGACCGGCGGCGGTGACGGACCAGCCGCGGTCGAGCATGGCGCGGATCGCCCACTGGGCGACGAAGCCGTGCCCTCCCGTGACGAGCGCGCGCCGCGTCACGTCGTGCCGGCGTGCCGCGCGACATCGGCCTCGACCATCATCTCCACCAGCGCCTGAAACCGCACCGTCGGCTCCCAACCGAGCCGATCGCGCGCCTTCGATGGGTCGCCCACGAGTAGATCCACCTCGGCCGGCCGATCGAACCGCGAATCGTGTGTGACGAAATCGCGGTAGTCGAGACCGACCGTCTGGAACGCCAGCTCGCAGAGCTGCCGGACCGACCAGGTCTCGCCCGTCGCGACGAGGTAGTCGTCGGGGTCGTCCTGCTGGAGCATCCGCCACATCGCGTCGACGTAGTCGCCGGCGAAGCCCCAATCCCGTCGCGCCTCGAGATTCCCGAGCTTGAGCGTCTTCGAGATCCCCAGCTTGCAGCGCGCGGCACCGTCCGTGACTTTGCGCGTCACGAACTCGAGGCCGCGCCGCGGACTCTCGTGATTGAACAGGATCCCGGACACGGCGTAGAGTCCGAAGCTCTCCCGGTAGTTCAGCGTGATCCAGTGGCCATACACCTTCGCCACGCCGTACGGACTGCGCGGGTAGAACGGCGTCGACTCGCGCTGCGGGACCTCGACCACCTTGCCGAACATCTCGCTCGAGCTGGCCTGATAAAAGCGCGCCTTCGGCGCCGCCTTCTTCATCGCCTCGAGGATGCGCGTGACGCCGAGCGCCGTGAACTCCCCGGTGAGCACGGGCTGGCTCCAGGACGTCTGGACGAAGCTCTGCGCCGCGAGGTTGTAAATCTCGTCGGGATTCGTGTCGTGGACGGCATCGGTGAGCGACGTCTGGTCGAGCAGGTCCGCCGAGACGAGCTCGAGCCGATCGACGAGGTGCGCGATCCGCTCGTACGGCGTGGTCGAGCTACGACGGACGATGCCGATGACACGGTACCCCTTGGCGAGCAGCAGCTCCGCGAGATAGGAGCCGTCCTGGCCTGTGATGCCGGTGATGAGAGCGGTGGGCATGGGGCGGAAGCTGTCAGTGAGTTGGTGAGTTGGATGGCGGGTTGATTGGTTCGACCAACGAGCACACCTCCGAACTCACCAACTCACCATAAAAAGGGGAGCCCCGATGAGAGCTCCCCTCGCCTTACGGGACACGCGAGCCGCCCGGCTCACGCCACCTGTGTGCCGCGCGGGGCGCGAGGCACCTTCCCCGCATTGAGGCACCGCGTGCACACCTTCACCTTCGTGATCTTGCCGTCCACGAGCGTGCGCACCACCTGGAGGTTCGGCTTCCACGTGCGTCGCGTGCGGTTGTTCGCATGCGAGACGTTGTTGCCGAAGGTGACGCCCTTGTCGCAGTGGAAGCAGCGATTGCGTTGAATGGCCATTCTCTCAGTCCTGACAGAACTCGATGCGCGCCATCTCCGCCCCGTCACCCTTGCGGTGGCCGGTCTTGAGGATGCGCGTGTACCCGCCGTTCCGCGTCGCGAATCGCGGCCCGATCTGTTGAAACAGCTTGTCCGCTGCCTCGCGCTTCTGGATGTGGCGGCCGGCGAGCCGGCGCGCGTGCAGCGTACCGGTGCGCGCCTTCGTGACGAGCTTCTCGACGAACGGCCGAAGCTCCTTCGCCTTCGCCTCGGTCGTCTCGATCGACTCGGCCTCGATGAGCGAGGTCGCGAGGTTTCGCATCAGGGCGAGCTTCTGCTCGCTCGTGCGACGGAGCTGACGTCCAGCCTTTCGGTGACGCATGGGTGTTACTCCTCTTCGTCGTCGGGGGCCGCGGCGGCAGCCTGGCTCGGCGGCGTGCCCCAATCGAGCACGCGGACGCCTTCGCCGTTCTCCTCGAACCGCATCCCGAAGTTCAATCCTTCACGCTCGAGGAGATCGGCGATCTCCTGAAGCGACTTCTTCCCGAAATTCTTCACCTGCAGGATCTGGCTCTCCGTCTGGCGAACCAGATCGCCCAGGCTGCGGATGTTCGAGTTCTTGAGCGAGTTCACCGAGCGGACCGACAGCTCGAGGTCGTCGATCGGCGTCTTGAGCAGCTGCTGCATCCGCGCACCGTCGGTGCCGGCGCCATCTCCCGCTCCACCGGCGACCGGAGCCGAGCTGTGCGAGCCGAACTCGACGAAGTACTGGAAGTGCGTCTGCGCCAGTGCGGCGGCATAGCTGACCGCCTCTTCCGGCGTGATCGTGCCGTTCGTCTCGACCGTCAGCGTCAACCGGTCGTAGTCCGTGCGCTGGCCAACGCGGGTCTCGGCCACCGAGAAGTTCGCGCGGCGGACCGGGTTGTAGATCGAGTCGATGCGCACGAGATCGACCGGGAGTCCGCGATCGAGCGGATGCTGATCGGCCTCGATGTACCCGCGACCCTTGTTGACGTAGAGCTCGATGTTCAGATCGCGGTCGTCGTGCAGCGTCAGGATGTGGTGCGACGGATCGACGATCCGCACGCCCGACACGGACGACACATCGCCAGCGGTCACGGCGCCCGCGCCGTCGCGCTGGATGTGCAGCACGGCGCTCTCGACGTCGTCGGCGAGCGTGAGCGTGAGCGTCTTCAGGTTGCCGATGATCTGGTGCACGTCCTCGACGACCCCGGGGATCGTCTGGTGCTCGTGCACGACGCCGTCGATGCGGACGCCCCAGACCGCCGCGCCGCGGAGCGACGACAGCAGCATGCGACGCATCGCATTGCCAAGCGTGTGCCCGAAGCCGCGCTCGAGCGGCTGCAGGCGGAATTCAGCGACGTTCGGGTTGTCCTCGCGCTTGGTCGCTTCGACCAGCTGCGGACGGACCAACCCACGGAGATCGATCGTGGAAGCCATGGGAGTATGATGTCTCGGGTCATTCCGGCGGCCGTGCAGGGACGCACCGGAAACGCTCTGCCCCGCCCCCAACGCGCGGCAGACTCGTAAAGGGGTTGGGGCCCCGACCTACTGCACTGCGAAAAACTGTTCTACGGTTTGTCGGTTGACGGTTGACGGCCGGCCTCGGGCGGCCAAATGCGTCCCGAGGTCGGCCGTGAACCGACTAACCGTCGAACCGACCAACGGCGGCCGCGAGGCCGCCCTTACTTCGAATACAGCTCGACGACCAGCTGCTCCTGCGCGGCGATCGGGATGCTCGTGCGAGCGGGCTTCTCCAGCACGCGGCCGCTGAACGTCTCCTTGTCGACGGCGATCCACGAGAGGGGCGCGCCGCGCGACGACTGATCCATCGCCGTCAGCACCGACACCTGCTCGCGCGACTTCACGCGGAGGCGCACTTCCTGACCCGGCTGCACGTGGTAGCTCGGGATGTCCACGCTCTTCTGATTGACCTCGACGTGGCGGTGGCGGATGAGCTGGCGGGCGGCCTTGCGGCTGCCGGCGAAGCCCATACGGTACACCACGTTGTCGAGGCGCGTCTCGAGCGCCGCCAGCAGGTTGTGGCCCGTGATGCCAGGCTGCGTGCTGACCTTCTCGAACGTGTTGCGGAACTGCTTCTCGGAGAGCCCGTAGATGCGCTTGATCTTCTGCTTCTCACGCAGCTGCTTCGAGTACTCCGACGCCTTGCGACGGCGTGCCGTCGCCTGGCCGTGCTGACCGGGAGCGTACGGCCGACGCTCGACCGGGCACTTCTCGGTGAAGCACTTCGTGGCCTTCAGGAACAGCTTCGTCCCCTCGCGACGGCACTGCCGGCAGCTGGCCCCAGTGTAGCGACCCATGGCTCAGACTCTCCGGCGCTTGGGGGGACGGCAGCCATTGTGCGGGATCGGCGTGACGTCCTTGATTGACTTGACCTGCAGCCCGGCGGCGGCGAGCGCCTGGATGGCCGACTCGCGGCCGCTGCCAGGACCCTGCACGCGGACGTGAACGCGCTTGACACCCGCCGTCAACGCCTCGCGAGCGCACTGCTCAGCCGCGACGGTCGCCGCGAACGGAGTGCTCTTCTTCGAGCCCTTGAAGCCGGCCTTGCCGCTCGATCCCCACGCGATCGTGTTGCCACGCGGATCGGTGATCGTGACGGTCGTATTGTTGAACGTAGCGTTGACGTGCGCGACACCTTCCGCGTCCACGACCCGCTTCGACTTTTTCCCAGTAGCCATACGTTACTTGGTTACCTTCTTCTTGCCGGCGATCGCGCGGCGCGGTCCCTTCTTCGTGCGCGCGTTGGTGTGCGTCCGCTGACCGCGAACGGGGAGCCCGCGACGGTGGCGAATGCCGCGATAGGAGCCGATGTCCATCAGTCGCTTGATGTTCATCGCGACTTCGGTCCGGAGCGCGCCCTCCACTCGGAACTCCTTCTCGATCACCTGGCGAAGCTTGTTCACGTCGGCGTCCGAGAGATCGCGGACCCGCTGCGACGCGTCGACCCCTGCCGCTTCGATGATCTGCTGCGCCGACGCCCGGCCGATGCCGTAGATGTACGTCAGACCGATCTCGACCTTCTTGTCGCGAGGGAGATCGATTCCAGAAATACGAGCCATTCTCTATCAGCCCTG
>JBJMNN010000209.1:0-3523 GCA_045804245.1 Gemmatimonadaceae bacterium
GCGAGCGACGCAGCCTGGCGGTATCGTCGCAAGCTCACGCTGCACCTTCGGCGCGCGGACGACGGCTGGATAGCGGGCCTGCATCCGTATGATGATCCGGTCGGTGTGTTCGATCTCGCAGACTGTCCCATCACGGACGAACGTGTGATGGCCGTCTGGCGCCAACTGCGTTCCGCATTCGAACTGTTGCCGCGTGAGCGCGCGCTGCGCGTCGCCGTGCGGTTGCTCGACGACGGTGCCTCCGTCACGGTGGAAGGAGGCCGCGTCTGGCGCGCGCCGGAGTCGCTGTTGGCGCAGGTTCCAGTCGTGACCGAGCTGTGGTGGCGCCCGGAAGAGGGCGCGCTCCGGCGGGTCGCCGCGCGGACGGACGAAGGGCAGGCGGGCGCGTCGTTCGTTCAGGTCAACGCCGGCGTCGCCGCGCGGCTCCGCGAACGTCTGCTCGGTCGCGTTCGCGAATACGATCCGTCGCATGTCGTCGATGCGTATGCCGGCACGGGCGCCACCGCGGTTCCACTCTCGGTCGACGGCCGGCGCGTCACCGCGATCGAGCTCGATCGCGCTGCCGTCGAAGCGCTTCGTCAGCGACTCCCAGCTCCCTCGATCGCGATTGGCGGGAAGGTCGAGGACCACATCGCACGAGCGCTTCCGGCGGACGTCGTGATTCTCAACCCGCCCCGCACCGGTGTCGACGAGCGCGTGTCCAGCGCGCTCGAGTCGCGGCGCGATGCGCTGCGCGCGCTCTTCTACGTGAGCTGCGATCCCGCGACGCTCGCGCGAGATCTGGCCCGTATGCCTGGCTATCGCCTCGTCGACGTGCGCGGCTACGACATGTTCCCGCAGACGGCGCATGTCGAGACGCTTTGCGAGCTCGTCCCGGTGGCCGCGTGAAGTACTTCGTGCGCGTGGGTGACGTCGAGCTCGAGCTGTCGCGCGAGGGCGACGAGGTGCGCGTCGACGGGACCGCGACCAACGCGCGCCTCGCCGACGTCGAGGGCACGCCGGTCCGCATGCTCACCGTGGGCGACGAGGTGCATCGCATCGTCGTACGACCGTTCGGATCGCGCGGCCGGTACACCATCTGGGTCGACGGCTTTCGTCACGAGGTCGAGGCCCTCGACGAGCGCACGCGCGCCATCCGCGAGCTCGCGGGAGCGACGGCGGGTCCGATCGGGCCTGCGCCACTCGTGGCCCCGATGCCCGGGATGATCGTCCGCGTGAACGTTCAGGTCGGCGATCGCGTCCATCCCGGGCAGGGCCTCGTCGTGATGGAAGCGATGAAAATGGAGAACGAGCTACGAGCGCAGGCGGATGCCACGGTCAGAGCCGTGCTGGCGCAGCCCGGCTCCGCCGTCGAGAAGGGCGCGCTGCTGATCGAGCTCGAGTAGCGGGCTACCGCGATCGCGGCTTCCGGCCCGGCGCGATCGCGTCGCGCCCGAATCGTGCACGGACGCTGTCCACCGCTCTGGAGACCTCGCGATCCTTCGCCGTCTCCAGCGGCGTCCGGGAACCGTCGAACAGCGCGAGCTGCACCGCGGGCGGCTGGGTGAAGTTCGAGAGCGCGACGCCGACCAGTCGCGCCGGCACGCGGCGGGCGCGTCGCAACTTCGCCAGCAGTTGACGCGCCACGGCGAACAACGCGCGATCGGACTCGATCGCCTCCTCCACCGTGCGACTCGCCTGCCGGGTGGTGAAGTCCGTGTCGCGGATTCGTACGGTGATGGTGCGAGCCGTGAGCGACTCGCTGCGAAGCTCGGCCGCGGCGCGCCCGACCAGCTCGGCCAGCTCGCCCTCGAGCAGGATGTCGTCGTGGAGGTCAGTGTCGAACGTCTCGTCGCGGCTGATGCTCTTCGCGATCTCACGCTCCGCGACCTTGGCGTCGTCCATGCCGCGGACACGCTCGGCGAGCCACTCCGCATCGCGCGGACCCACGAGCCGAGCCAGTGCGGCATCGTCGAGTGCGAGCACCTCCTCGACGCGACGCAGCCCCGCGTCGGCCAACCGCGCCGCCGACTTCGGCCCGATGCCGGGAATGTCGGCCAGCGCGAGCTGGCGCATGAACGCCAGCTCTTCTCCCGGGGCGACGACGTGCACTCCGTTCGCACCGGTCCCTGGTTTGGGCTTGGCGCGTTCCACGGCGAGCTTGGCAATGAGCTTCGAGGTGCCGCCTCCGAGTGAGACCGAAAGCCCGGTGTGCGCACGAACCTCGTTCCGGATCCGATGCGCGATCTCACCCAGTGACGCGCCGCCGTAGAGCCGCTCGGTCCCGCCGAGGTCGAGATACCACTCGTCGATCGAGGCCGCCTGCACGGCGGGAGTGTATCGCTCCAGGACCTCGCGAATCTCACGATGCTTCACGCCGCACGCGCGTCGCGGCACCGGGACGCACGTGGCGTTCGGGCAGAGGCGGAGTGCGCGCGAGATGGGCATCGCCGAGCGCACACCGAACTTCCGCGTCTCGTAGGACGCCGAGCAGACCACGCCCCGGCTGCCAGCCGCGCCGCCGACGATCAGCAGCGGTGCCTTGCCGGCGCCATCGGGATCGACCAGCCGCGCGACGGCGACGAAGAACGCGTCGGCATCCACCAGGAGGATGCGGCGCGGGGCAGGGGACTCGGCAGTCATGGGCGAAAGATACCGGCAGCCGGGGGAACGCGCGTGTGGCGTGCGACTCAACCTCAAGCGTTGACTACGCTTATGCCTCTGTCTAGCTTACGTGTCTGTCCAAAAACGCCTTCGATGGCGGCCGAGACCCGGGTTGCATTACGCACCGGTGAGGCGGAAGACCCATCTCGAGTTCGTCAGGTCATGTTCAAAACGTTCAGCGCCACGCCGAGCGACATCCAGCAGGACTGGTATGTCATCGACGCCGAGGACATGATCCTCGGGCGCCTCGCGACCGAGGTCGCGCGCATCATCCGCGGCAAGCACAAGCCGATCTTCACGCCGCACATGGACACGGGCGACGGCGTCATCGTCATCAACGCGTCCAAGGTTCGCGTCACGGGCCGGAAGGCGGAGCAGAAGGAGTACTTCCGTCACACCGGCTACATGGGTCACGAGCGCTTCACGCCCTTCGCGACGATGATCGCGAAGCACCCCGAGCGGGTGATCGAGAAGGCTGTCTACGGTATGCTCCCCAAGACGGCGCTGGGTCGCCAGGTGCTGCGTGGCAAGCTCCGCGTGTACGCGGGCGCCGAGCATCCGCACGCCCCGCAGCAGCCCAAGACGTTGACCCTGTCGAAGAGCGAGGCGAAGTAATCGATGCCCGATACGCAGATCACGCACACGATCGGCCGTCGCAAGGAAGCGGTCTGCCGCGTGTACCTCAGGCCCGGCAGCGGCAAGTGGGACATCAACGGGCGCACGCTCGGTGACTACTTCCCTCGTCCGGCGCTCGTCGCGGCGATCCAGCAGCCGTTCACGGCGACGGACCGACTCGGTCAGTACGACGTCAAGGCGAACGTCAACGGTGGCGGTCAGACCGGTCAGGCCGGTGCACTGCGCCTCGCCGTCGCGCGCGCCC
>JBJMNN010000210.1:0-14922 GCA_045804245.1 Gemmatimonadaceae bacterium
ACAATCAATAACAACACGACCCTCTACACTTCAAGCGACCGCAGCATCGGGGGCAGATGGCCGAGCACCATCGCGCCCGCCACGACGAGCTGCAGCACGCCGAGTGAGAGCGCGATCGCGACGGCGCGCCGCACGATCGCTGCCTCACCGCGGTGGAAGACGCCGGACGCGAGTCCGCCGAGATGCAGCACGACGAGGATCGCCAGCACGCGATGCGTCAGCTGCACGTGCACCGCCGCGGGGAGCACGTCGGCGATGCGGCCGCAGAGCGGGAATCCCTGACAGGCCACCGCCGCGCCAGGGTACTTCGCCGTGAGTCCACCCATCACCACCGTGAGGAGCGCCATCGCCGCGCCGGCCAGCGCGCCCCGCTTCGTGCGGTGCGATACGCCGCCGAGCCGCGCCGTCGCGCCGCCGAGCCCTCCGGCGCGGATGAGCGTGGCCACCGTCGCCGCGACGAGGCTCATCGCCACGGTCCAGTGCGCGAGCGTCGCGAACGGCGCGTTGCCGAGCTTCACCGTCACCGCGCCCAGCAGCGCGGCGGAGAATCCGAGCGTGACGCCGAGCGCCGCCATGCGCAGCACGCCGCCGCGACCGCCGACGCCGGCCTCATCGCGCCGTCGCCACGCCGCGACGAACGTCGCCATCAGTGCAAGCAAGAGCACCGACGCGAGATATCGGTGCGAGACCTCGATGATCAGGTCGGGGCGACCGAGCGGTGGAAACCAGCGGCCGTAGCACTTCGGCCAGTGATCGCCGCACCCCATCCCCGACCCCGAGATGCGCACGATCGCCCCGAACACGAGATGGAGACACGCGACGCCGAACGTCGCCGCCGCGAACCGGCGCGTCGTCCTCATCGCGCCGCGTCCATCGCCGGCGCCGGCGTCCGCTGCTCGACGAAGGTGCGCTGCTCGATCGCGCGCCAGGTGAAGAAAAAGAGCACACCGAGCGCGACCGCCGGCAGCAGCGCCCAGAACAGCTCCACGCCGCTCCGCGAGCGCGGTACCTCCGCCTGCGGCTCCAGCGCGCGCACGCCGAGCACCGAGCGCACGATCAGCACCTGGGCGAGCAGGCAGCAGATCGCGGAAGACCAGAAGAGAATTTCGCGGAGCGACGACGGCATTCGGAGGGAGGCGTGGGCAGAAGACAAATCTAGTCCGATGCAGGGGCCACTGAAGTGCTCGAGCACTGGCGTGGCAGTCGACCCGCGGCCACCCTTCCCGCATGAGCGCACCCGCAACCAACTCCCTCACCCGTCAGCTCGGCCTCTGGAGCGCCGTGGCCGTGCTCATCGGGTCGACCATCGGCTCGGGGATCTTCCGATCCCCCGCCGGCGTCACCGACAAGCTGCCCGGTCCGCTGCCGCTCATGTCGGTGTGGGTCGCCGGCGGACTGTTCGCGCTGTGCGGCGCGCTCACCCTCGCCGAGCTGTCGGGAGAGCTGCCCGCCACCGGCGGCATGTACGTCTTCATCCGCGAGGGTTGGGGGCGGCTGCCCGCCTTCCTCTTCGGCTGGGCGGAGCTCGTGCTCATCCGCGCCGCTTCACTCGGCGCGATCAGCACGACGTTCTCCGAGTACTTCCTGCGCGTGCTCGGCTTCGATCCCTCCGTCGCGCCGTACAGCGACTGGGTGCACTACGTCGCCGCCGTCGCCATCGCGCTCACCGCGACGTTCAACTACGTCGGGGTGCGAACGAGCTCGTTCGTGCTCAACATCACCACGCTCGCCAAGTACGGCGGACTGCTGTTCATCATCCTGCTCGCGCTGGCCATCGGTCTGCCGCGCACCGGCGGGCACTTCACTCCCGCCGCGCCCGCAGGCTCCTTTCACGTCGCCGCGTTCGGGCTCGCGCTCGTGTCGGTGCTGTGGGCGTTCGACGGATGGGCCGACCTCTCGTTCGTCGCGGGCGAGGTGCGCGATCCGCGCAAGGTGCTACCGCGCGCGATCATCCTCGGCACCCTCGCCGTGATCGCGATCTACCTGCTGGCCAACGTCGCGTATCTCGCCGTGATGCCAGTCGGTGAGATCCGCCATTCCAGGCTCGTCGCCGCCGACGTCGCGCAGCGGCTGATCGGCGCGCCGGGAGTCGTGTTCGTCGCCGTGACCGTCATGCTGTCGACATTCGGCACCCTGAACGCCACGCTGCTCACGGCGCCGCGCGTCTTCTTCGCCATGGCCGACGACGGGCTGTTCTTCCGCCGCGTCGCGTCGGTCCATCCGCGCTTCGGCACACCCTACGTCTCGATCCTCCTCACGACGCTGCTCGGGATCGGGTTCGTGCTGCTGCGCACCTTCGAGCAGCTCGCCGACATCTTCGTCACGGCGATCGTGCCGTTCTATGCGCTGGCCGTCGCGTCGATCTTCGTGCTGCGCCGCCGCGCCGGCTACGCGCCGCCATTCCGCGCGCCCGGCTATCCCCTCGTGCCGGCGCTGTTCATTCTCGCCACGCTGTTCCTGCTCGGCAACGCGATCCTGGACCCGACGAGCCGGTGGGGGACGCTCGCGGTGCTCGGTATGATCGTGGTCGGCATTCCCGTCTACTATCTCACGGTCGCCCGCACCACGCGCGGCCGCGCCGAGGTGGTGTCCGGCAGTTAGACAGCGCACGCCGGTCGACGAACGCCGTTGCCGCGCCTACCAGGCCTGCCGTCAACCCGATAGGATGACTTGATCAGGCGTGAGCGGCCGCACGGTCGCCCTCCCAGACTCCTTCCGGCTCGCCCTCCGACATGCGCGACAAACACGATCTCCCGGGCCTCACCGGCCTGGAGGTCATTGCCGGATTCAAGTTCGTCCAGGCCGCGACGCTGATCCTCGCGGGGCTCGGCGCGCTCGGCCTGATGAACTCGGAGGTGTCCGACTTCGCGCAGGCCTGGCTCGAGCGACTGGCGCTCGGGAATGGCCAGCGCTTCGCCGTCGCCGCGGCGACGCGCGTGCTCCCCTGGTTCAACGCCGCCACACCGCGCCACTTCGCCGCGCTCGGCGCCGGCGCGTTCGCCTACGCGAGCGTGTTCCTCGCCGAAGGGATCGGGCTATGGCAGGGGAAGAAGTGGGCGGAGTATCTCACGATCGGCGTCACGGCATCGCTGCTTCCGTTCGAGATCGCCGCCGTATACAACCGGCTGACCCTCGTCCGGATCGGAACGCTCGTCATCAACACCCTGGTGATCGTGTACCTGGTGTGGGAGCTCCGGGCGCGGCGGCGAGAGGAACTGGCGCGGCAGACCACGGAGTCGACGCCGTAGCGCGCCCTCAGTGCGGCGTGCTGCTGCCCGGTGTCCGCGGCCTCGTGAGCTCACCGCGGCCCGCCTGCTCGGACATGATCCGGGTGAGGAATCGCTGGCCCTCACCGATCCGCTCCACCTCCTCAGCGATCGCGTCGAGCGCGGGCGATGTCGAGTCGCCGCGTCCGCCCATCCGAATCCCTTCGAGCAGCGCGTCGGCCCGCGTGGCCCGCTCGCGCGCGCGTACCCAGAGTGCGGCGAAGCCGATCGTCGTGGCGAAAAGGCCGCCGGACAGCAGGATCAACAGGTCGGTCGCGTGTCGCATCCAATACATGGGCCTACCTCCGGAGAGTGGTCAGAGCCTTCGCTCGCGATCCGTACGCGCACGCGCGGCATTCGTTACGCCGGCGTGGTCGATGGGCGACCCCTGCGGCCGCGCCCTAGAACACGCTCACCTTGATGTACTTCTTCGGGTTCGCCTTGAAGTCCGCGAGCACCGAATCCACGTGCGTCACCACGTTGCGCAGGTCGTTGTAGAGCAGGGTGTCGCGCAGGAGCTTGCCCGCCGTGCCGTCGCCGCGTTCGAGGCCCGCGATGAGCACGTTGGCGTGGCGGCTCGTCGAGTCGAGGTTCGCCGCGATGCGCGTCAGGCTCGCGCTCGACGTCCGGAAGTTCGACATCGTCGAATCGATCTTCGCCGAGTCCAGCGCAGTCGCCGCGCGGCGGAACGACGCCATCGTCGCCGTGAGGTTGCGGTTCTGCTCCGCGGCGATCGAGTTGAGCTGGATCGACAGCCGCGATGCGGCCTGCGAGAGCTCCGCCGCGCTCGCGAGCGTGCGGCGCATGTCCTTGATGCCGCCGCTCGCCACGAGGTCGGCGTTGATCGCCTTCGTCATCAGCTGCACGGTGGCGCCGATCGAGTCCACGCGATTCATGATCGCCTGGATGTCGGTGTCCGCCGGTCCCACGGGCACGGTGTCGCCCGGGCTGTACGACACGGGGCTGGGTCCCGTGGGCGTGAGCGCGATCGCCGCGTCGCCGAAGATCCCGACCGGCTTCACGCTCGCCACGGAGTTCTTCGGCACCTTCACGTCGTCGTTCACCCGCAGCACGACGTCGAGGTACCCGTCGTTGCGCAGCTTCACGTCGGCCACGGCGCCGACCGCCACTCCCGCCAGCAGCACCTGCTGGCCGGGCTTGAGGTTCTGTCCCCAGGCGAACTTCGAATACAGCGGATAGCCGGACGACAGCCCGCCGCGAACGAGCCAGAGGGTGCCGAGCAGCGCGATCGCCGCCGCCACCGTGAGAAAGATGCCGACGAGGACTTCGTCGCGACGTTTCATGTCTGTAGGTAAGGGGCCAGGAGCGCGGCCGTCAACGTATCGAGAATGAGAATCGTCACCGACGTGATGACGACCGCCTTCGCCGTGCTGCGGCCCACGCCCTCCGCGCCGGCTTCCGTGATGAACCCTTCGTACGAGCACACGAAGGCGATCGCCGCGCCGAACAGCGTGGCCTTGAGCAGCGAGTACACGACCTGGAACGTCCCGAACCCGAGTCGCACGCCGGCGATGAAGTCCTGCTTCGTCACCCCCGTGACGTACACCGACACGAGGTAGCCGCTGAACAGCCCCGTCGCGTCCGCGAGCACGACGAGACAGGGGAGCATCACGATCGCCGCGAGGAGCCGCGGCACGATGAGGAACGCCACGGGGTCGTACGACAGCGTCTCCAGCGCGTCGATCTGCTCCGTGACGCGCATCGTCCCGATCTCCGCCGTCATCCGCGCGCCGACACGCCCCGTCAGCACCAGGCCGGTGAGCAGTGGTCCCAGCTCGAGCACCTGCATGAGCCGCACGGAGAGCCCGATGATCGAGAGCTGGACTCCCGGAAAGAGCTGATAGCGCACCTGGATCGCGATGACGCCGCCGATGAACGCGGCGACGATCACGGTGAGCGGGATCGACTCCACGCCCACGCGCTGCATCTGCCGGATCGTCTCCGGGACGAACGTCGCGGGATCCCCGAGCGCGCGTCCCATGTCGCGCAGGAAGTAGCCGCGCGCCCCCACCGCATGGAAGAAGGCGATGAAGGCGCGCGTCATGCGGCGGAAGAATCTGATCCCGGTGCGCTGGACGACGGGAAAGGTCTCCGTCGGCTGCAACCGGCCATCGTACGGCCGATCGAGATCACTCACGTGCGCACGCGCACGAGAAGCACGAGCCCCACGACGGCGAACATCGCGTTGGGCAGCCAGGCTGCCACGTCGGGAGTGATGATGGCCTTGCCTCCGATCGCCTTCGTGAGCTGGATCATCAGGAGAAAGACGATCGTCGTCGCCAGGCTGACGCCGATGCCGTAGGCGGTGCCGCCTCGCTGCGTGCTCGTGGCAAGGGGCGCGCCGAAGAGCGCGATGACCAGACAGGTGATCGGGATGGCGATCTTGAGCGCCCGCTCGACGCGCAGCACGTTCGCGTCTCCACCCGACCGCTCGAGCGCGCGGATGAACCGCGTCAGCTCCCGATAGCGCATCTCCTGTGGGTTCCGCTGGCGCGCCATCATGTCGACCGGCTGCTCGGTCATCCGCCGGTCGGTCATCGAATTGAAGCTGACCGTCAGATCGGGGAGGGTATCGGAGATGACGTGCATCTCTCCCTCGCGGATCGTCCACCGCTTGAGCTGCGGCGAGTAGGTCGCACCCTTGGAGGAGATCAGCACCGTCGGATAATCCGGCCCGTTCCCCTTTCGTTCGATCTGGAGCTTGTCCAGCGTGCCGGCGGTGACGTCGAGCGTCGACGCCTTGTAGACGCGCCCGAACTCACCGGCGTAGGCGAAGTTGTACCGCTGCGTGCCGATGCCGACCCTCCTCTCCTGCAACAGGTCGCTGCGCCGCGCATCGGTGATCGGCACGATCTCCGCCACGACGAGGTCGAGCATCGCCGCGAGCAGCGCGCCCAGCATGATCGGCGCGATGATCCGATAGAAGCTCACCCCCGACGCCTTCGCCGCCGTGATCTCCGAGTGGCGGGTGAACGTCACGATCGAGAACACCGTGGCGAACAGCACCGCCGCCGGCATCGCCATGAACAGCGATTGCGGCATCCAGTACACATAGCTCAGCAGGATGTCGCCGCGCGGCAGATTCTGATCGAGGTACTTCTGCAGGTGGTCGGTGAGGTCGATCACGACGAGCAGCACGGGAAATCCGATCGCCGTGGCGACGAAGATCTTCATCCACTCGGTGAAGACGTACCGATCCAGTGGGCGCACGAGGCTCATGCGGCCTCCTTCACGAGCACCGGCTGCCGCCGGCGACCGATGAAGTCGCGCACCCTGTCCCACCGGTCGGCCCAGTTGCCCCCGCGTCCCGAGTTCTCTTCATGGCCCATGCGGAGCAGCAGGACGAGACCGACGATCGTGAGGATGACGTTCGTACCCCACATCGCCCAGAAGGGCGGGATGATGCCCTTGTTCGCGAGCGATTCACCGCCGATCAGCCCCACGTAGTACAGGGCGAACACGATCAGGCTCACGAGCAGCACGAGCCCGACACCGCCGCGCGGGAAGCGCAACGCGAGTGGAGCGCCGAGGATGACGAAGATCAGACAAGCCGCGGCGAGCGCGAACTTCTTGTTGATCTCGATCTCGTAGCGGTTCTTCGTGCGCTGCGAGATCTCGTACCGGAGCTTGAGGTCCGCCGTGTGCGAGATTCGCTCCGCCAGCTCCGTCTCCGTCATCCGCTTCTGCGCCGCGTAGGCCTTGTCCGAATCCGCCTTCGTCCTGGCGAGGAAGGGATCCTTCAACGTCGTCGCCGGCGCGGCCGGCTGTGGCTGTCCCTGTGCGGGAGCGGCTACCGGTGGCGGCACCGGTGTCGCGCCGAGCGATCCGGGCGCCGGCGGCCGCGAGGTGCCGAGGATGACCGTACCTCCCGGCGGCGTCGGCGATGCCGGCGCGGCGGCCGCTGCACCGGCACGCTGCGCCGAGTCGGCGGCGGCTCGGCGCACGCTGTCGCGCTTCACCGAATCCTGCGTCGCACGCTTCCGCACGGTGTCCTGCACGGGATGCAGCAGCGCCGCGTTCGGCTCGGCGGCTTCCGCCGCCCTCACACCGACGAGCCTCGAGAGCACTCGGCAGTACGCCCACGCGAGATTCTTCGGCTCCTCCCGCTTGATCGTCGGCGCACTGTGCACCGGCATCGCCATCGGCCTGCCCGTCCTGGCGCCCTCCTTCGCGATCCGCAGCGCCTCCATGTACTCGCCGCGGTTGATCTCGTACATCGGCATCACGCGCATCAGACGCTTCTGCATCGCGCACACGCCGAGCTCGCGGTCGCCGCGGGAGAGCGTGTCGGCTTTGCCCTTCTCGAACACGCTGCCGACGTTGCGCACGGTGATCCGGTCGCTCTCGTAGAACAGACGGTCGAGCTGCCCCGGCTTCTCCGTCTGAACCGTTTGCATCTGGCCGCTGAACAGGTCCAGCGCGAGATCCTTCTGGTTCGGCGCGAAGCGGATCACGCCGCTGTCGGCGTAGATCGTCCGGCGGCGGTCGGGGGACGTGAGATCGTAGATCACCACCTCGCGCATGTGGCCGTTCGACTGATCGATGCTGCCCGCCTTGAGGTAGAGTCGCTCTTCCTGGATCGCGTTGATGACCTGGGCCTTGAGCAGGAAGGTCGGCTTGGTCTGGGCGATCGCATCCTGCAGGGTCTTGAGCTGAAAGTTCGCGCGCGGCAGTACCTGGTCGTTGAACGCGAGCAGGAACAGCGACATGATCGCGCCCCACACCAGCGCCGGCGTCACCAGCCGCCACGGACTCACGCCGCTCGCCTTCAGCGCGGTCACTTCGTTCTCCGCCGCCAGCCGGCTGAACGCGTAGAGCACCGCCACCAGCACCGACATCGGCAGCGTCAGCGCGATCGTGAACGGGATCGACAGCCCGAAGAACTCGGCGATCACCGAAGCGGGGAGCCCCTTGCCGACCAGCTCACCGAACTGCCGGGAGATGAAGTTCAGGATCATCAGGGAGGTGAGCGCCGTCAGCGCGAACGTGAACGGGCCGACGTGTTCCCTGAGGATGTATTTGCTGATTATCTTCACGAAGAGGTCCGGGATGCGACCAGCACGCGGAACGTCAAGAGTTGCAGAGGGTTGTCGCGTGCGTCGCGGCCAGTAAAGTTCCACCCGCCCGACGCCGAAATTCAAGTCTTTCCTTCGCGCGCGAACCGCATCCGCGAGTTCGAGTCCCGGCGTCGGTCAGGGACGGGCGAGCCGAATGACCGATCTACCCCACGCTTCCGGATTGGTGCACGACATCCGGGGATGGACGATCGACCGCCTCCCGCGCCTCGACTCGCTACCTTCATCCATGCTGCGCCGACCGACGCTCCCGCTCGCCCTCCTGGCGATTCCATTTCTCGCCGGGCTCGCACTGCTCTCCGCGTGCGACCTGCTGCCGAGCCGCGCGAAGACGGCGTTCATCGGCGACTCGGCGCTCTCGTATACGCGCCAGCAGGTCGCGTTCGGCCCGCGCGTCCCCGGCACGCCGCAGGCGCAGCGCGCGGGCGACTGGATCGTGCAGATGATGAAAGCGCGCGCCGACACCGTCATCGAGCAGCGGTGGACGCACACCACAGCGGACGGCAAACAGCTTCCGCTGCGCAACGTCCTCGCGCGCTTCCGCCCGCAGGCGACGCAGCGCGTGCTCTACCTCACCCACTGGGACACGCGGCCGACGGCGGATCAGGACCCGATCCTCGGCAACCGCGGCGACCCGATCCCCGGCGCGAACGACGGCGCCGCTGGCGTCGGGCTCTTCGTCGCGCTCGGCGACGCACTCAGGAAGACGCCGCCCAACGTCGGCGTCGATCTGCTGTTCGTCGACGGCGAGGACTACGGCAAGTCATTCGACGCGCCGTACACGGACGTGCTGATCGGCTCGCAGTACTTCGCCGATCACCTGCCGAGCCCCGACTACAAGCCGATCTTCGGCGTCCTGTGGGACATGATCGGCGACAAGGATCTGAACATCCTGCAGGAGGGGAACTCGATGCGGCAGGCGCCGGAAGTCGTGTCGCGCGTATGGCAGAAAGCCGCCGACATGGGCTACGCCAAGGCGTTCATCGCGCGCCAGGGCTACGACGTGACGGACGACCACGTGCCGTTGTTGAACAAGGGCCTGCGCGTGATCGACGTGATCGACCTCGACTACGGCCCGCTCGGTCCGGACGGGGTGTCCAATCCGAACTACCACCACACGATGCAGGACACGATGGACAAGGTGTCGGCGAAGTCACTCCAGATCGTGGGGGATGTGGCGCTCGGGTTGTTGATGGACTGATGTTCGCATCGCAGAGTGCGATGCGCATCGCGCACTAGGCCGTGAGTGACCGCGCGATCGCCAGCCAGAGCGGTGACTTGAGCAGCGCCAGGCGGAGCACCTGGGATGCGACGACGAAGCCGCCGCCCCACGTGTACGCGGCGTGTACGCTGCCGAGGGTGCGGCGGTCGTAGATCGCGCCGCACACGAGCAGCAGATCCGCCACTCCGAAGAAGACGAGTGGGCCGCCAGCGCCGGGGGTGCCCGTCACCCGTGCCAGCGCGGCGCCGAGGAGGCTCACGGTCGCGATGAGCATCAACCGCTTGTGCATCGCCGACTCACGCCGGTAGTAAACGGCCGCCGCGACGAGTGGCGCGAAGACGAGCATGTCGAACACGGGGATGATCAGGAACTCCAGCGGCGCGAGTCCCGGCGGCGCGCGTCCCGCGCGGGCGCTCTGGATCGCGAGCGTGAGTCCGAGTGGGACCATGAGTGTGGCGAGCACGGCACCCGCGTAGCCGAGCGTTCGGTGAAGGTCGCGGCGCCCCGCGGCGATGAGCGTCGTCTGCACCGCGAACAGCACCACCCAGCTCGTGAACGCCGTCCCGTGGATCACGCGCAGCGGCGACAGCGCAGGTCGGCCGAAGTAGCTCGACAGGTAGAACGTGCGCATGAAGCCGACGAAGACGATCGCGAGGATGACGATCGACATCGTGCCGAAGAAGATCCGATCGGCACGGCGCGCGATCGGTGCCGTGGAGACGCTGACTTCCATTGGCCTGTTGGATCGGGTTGGGGCGCCGCGCGTTGCGCGGACGCTCCGACTAACCTGCGAGTGTGATCGCCCGGCGCAAGCGTGCCCGGCGACTCTAGGTCGCACCGTCGTCGCGCGTCAGCGAGAACGACCGGATCACGCGATCCATCTCCGCCTGCACATCGGCGCGCTCCGTGCCTCTCACCGTGAGCGTCACGACCTCATCGCCGGCGAGCGCGATCACGATCGTCGTGCGGTCGGGCTCCGCGGGGCTGTAGCGGTAGGTGGTGCCGTCCAGCCGCAGCGCCTTCTTCGCGCCCGGCACCTCGATCCACGCGCGTGTGTCCGGCGCGAGCCACTTGCTCACACTCGCCTCGGCGTCGCGCCAGGGTCGGTGTGCCAACGGCGAGACGTTCACGAACACGTCGGCCAGCGCATCGCCGCACACGATGCCGCGCCACACCTCGACGGCGCGGTGCTCCTCGGCCGCGCGGTGCACACCTCCACCTTCCATCGTCGTCGGAATGGTGATTCGGTACGCTCCACCGCCGACCTCGTGGTATTCGGCCGGTCGGCGGCGCCGCCGGCGTTGCGGCCTGCGTCCGGAGGTACGCGCCGGGGAACCACCATTCCTCGAGTGCCGACCGCGCGTCGTCGCGAGAACCGCCCTCGTCGTCGGATAAGGCGAGATGCTCGAGGAATCGCGCCACCACGTCCTCCTGTTGGCGCGAGAGCGTCGTGAGCCGCGCGGGGATGCGGTCGGGTGGACGCAGCGAGCGCACCGTGGCTTCGACGACCATCGCGGGGTCGTCGGGATGCGTGAGCGCGTACTCGATGAGGCGAGGCAGGTAGTGGCGCCACGAGCGTGCATCGAGGTACGGCATCGCCCAGAAGGTGAGGCGCTCGAGGTATTCGTCGATCGGCTCGTCGAGCGCCGCGTCGAACGGCTCGGGTTGGTCGTAACTGTCCACCGCGTTGGCGCCGCGAAGAGTCAGGGCAGGGGGCTGCGCCAGATCCTCGCGGAACGCGTCGCGCGCGAGCCGTACGTGCTCAACCCGATCCATCGATCGTCATGTCGTGGAGATGACTCGCATCCGGCGCGGCCTCGCGATGATCGCGGCGATCGTTCTCCTCGGCGCGCCCGTCACCTTCTTCGTGACGATCGCCCTGCTCCCGCTCTGGTCGGCGGTCGAGCGCCGCTACGGGATCGAGTCCGTCGGCCACTCCGGCCCCGCCGGCTGGTGCTTCTGGGCAGTGTTCGCGCTCTACCTCGCTGCGGCATTGGTAGTCGCGCGACTGCTCCGCGACAACCAGTAATGGGCCGAACCGCGCGATATCGGTGACGAAGCGTCGGCCGCCCGCAGCATCTTGTCCGCCATGGCCACCCCCTCGGAGCAGAAGGCGCTCGCATTCGTCGCCATGATCGTGTTACTGGGCGGCGTCGTGCGCGTGGTGCGGGCCGGCGCCCCGGCAAACGCATCATCCGCCGAGCAGCAGGCGCTCGCCCGTCAGGCCGCATCGGCCGATTCGGCGGCGGGCGCACCGAAAAGCCGGAAGTCGCGCGCCCTCCGCCCGGTGCGTCCGCGCAAGGGAGCCTCCGAGCCCACGGTCATCGGTGGCGTCGCCAGCGTTCCCGCCGGATCAGCGCAGTCCAACGCGCTCACTCATGATGGTTTTCCGCCGCCGAGCCCTCGCGTCGACGTGGATTATCGCACTAACCGTTCGAGTGGAATGTCGGGGGTTAATGCAGGCCCGCGGAGCGATCCCGCCGCCCGCGAGCCCGTGGATCTGGACCGTGCGACGGAGCGCGAAATCGACGTTCTCCCGTGGGTCGGCCCGGCGCTCGCCAGGCGCATCGTCGCCAACCGGGATTCGTTCGGTCCGTTCGGCTCGATCGAAGCGCTGGGAAGGGTGAAAGGCGTGGGACCGGCGACCCGAAAACGGCTGGCGACGCTCGTCACCTTTTCGGGCGGTCCGTCGTCTCGACGATGAGCTGTCTCGTGCGAGCGCGGGCGGGTTCGATGCGGATCCGACGCACTGCGGTCGAGACTCGACTCACCCCCTCGGGCGTCCGGCGAGCCGCTTTCTCGCCCGGTCGCCTCCTTCGTTCTGGCGGCGCCCTCTGCCACGCCGCTGCACCACTCTCGCCGCCGACCATCCTTCATGGCCGCACCGCTCGCGTCTCCCGAACGACTCGGCGACCTCCTCGTCCGCGAGAAGCTCATCTCGCGCGAGCAGCTCGACAAGGCGCTCCAGGAGCAGAAGCAGAGCGGCACGCGCGTCGGCTACAACCTCGTCAAGCTCGGCTTCATTCAGGAGACCGAGCTCACGAAGATCCTCGCCCGCCAGTTCAAGATGCCGGCGGTGGATCTCACGCGGTTCGAGGTCGATCCCCGCATCGCCAAGCTCGTCCCGGCGGATCTCGCGATGAAGCATCTCGTCCTCCCGCTCAAGCGGGATGGACGCACGCTCACCGTCGCGATGGCCGATCCGACGAACCTCGGCGTGCTCGAGGATCTCAAGTTCATCACGCGCTACGACATCTTCCCCGTGATCGGGGGAGAGTTCTCCATCAAGAGCGCGGTGGACAAGATCTACGAAGCATCGATGCAGGATCAGGTCTCCGACCTGATGTCCGTCATCGACGACATGACGTCGGACGGCGACGTCGAGGTACTGGAGGACACGGAGGAGGACGTCTCCGCGGCGGCGCTCCAGGCGCAGATGGAAGACGCGCCGGTCGTCAAGCTGCTCAACGCCATCCTTACCGATGCGGTGAAGCGCGGCGCGTCGGACATCCACTTCGAGTGCTTCGAGCACGACATCCGCGTCCGCTACCGCATCGACGGCGCGCTCCAGGAGGTCATGAAGCCGCCGATGAAGCTCAAGGCGGCGCTGATCTCGCGGTTCAAGATCATGGCGCAGCTCAACATCGCCGAGCGCCGCGTGCCGCAGGACGGCCGCATCAAGCTGAAGATGGGGAACAAGGTCATCGACTACCGCGTGTCGACCCTCCCCACGCTGTTCGGCGAGAAGATCGTGCTCCGAATCCTCGACAAGGGGAACCTGACCCTCGACCTCGAGAAGTTCGGCATCGAGCCGAAGGCCGAGAAGGATTTGATGGAGGCGTTGCAGAATCCATACGGGATGGTGCTCGTCACTGGCCCGACGGGCTCGGGCAAGACGACCACCCTGTACTCCGCGCTCTCCAAGGTCAACAACATCGACGTCAACATCATGACCGCGGAGGACCCCGTCGAGTACAACCTCTACGGCGTCAACCAGGTGCTGGTGCGGACCGACATCGGGATGACCTTCGCCGCGGCGCTGAAGGCGTTCCTGCGGCAGGACCCGAACATCATCATGGTCGGCGAGATCCGCGACCTCGAGACGGGCGGCATCGCGATCAAGGCGGCCCTCACGGGCCACATGGTGCTCAGCACCCTGCACACCAACTCCGCCCCCGAGACGGTGACCCGTCTCATGGACATGGGGCTCGAGCCATTCAACGTGGCGTCGGCGCTCAACCTCGTGCTGGCGCAGCGTCTGTTGCGCCGTATCTGTCCAAAGTGCAAGGAGCAGTACACACCGAATGAGCTGGAGCTGAACGCGGCGAAGGTGAAGCCGACGACGACGCTCCGCGACCTCAAGTTCTCCCCGGAGACGATCGAGAACGCGAAGGCCAAGGCGACGAAGGAAGCCGCCCCGTTGCTCAAGCACTGCAACCTGGACACGACCGTCGCCGAGCTCCCGTACTTCCGCGGCCGCGGCTGCGATGCGTGCGCGGGCACCGGGATGAAGGGGCGCCAGGGCGTCTATGAGGTGATGCCGATGTCGCCCAACCTCCGGAAGCTCGTCCTGATGAACGTCGGCGCCGTCGAGATCCGGGATGCCGCCGTCGAGGAGGGGATGTTGACCCTCCGAATGGACGGCTGGATGAAGGTGATGAAGGGGATCACCACGCTCGAGCAGGTCATTCGCGAGACCACCGCGTGATCCACCGCACAACCGGCTGGGACATGTTCCTCCGGCCGAGCTCGCTCGTCTTCACTCGCCGGGTGCGCGGCCGACAGGTCGCGGTCAGCCGGCGCGCCGCAGCCGCTCGACGAGTGGCCGGCCTACCGTTGCCGCCCCTATGACCGCTCCTGCCCAGGCACCCGCTTCCGTCAACCTTCGCGTCTTGCTCGAGGAGATGATCGAGCGTGACGCGTCGGATCTGCACATCACCGCCGGCGAGCGGCCGAAGCTGCGCATCGACGGCGAGATCTCCAACTCGAACCTCGAGGTGGTGATGTCGCCGAAGGACACCATGCAGCTCGCCTACTCCGTTCTCACCGAGAATCAGAAGAAGCGGTTCGAGATGGACGACGAGCTGGATTTCTCGTTCGGCATCCAGAACCTGGCGCGCTTCCGCGGCAACTGCTTCAAGCAGCGCGGCTGCGTGTCGATGGTCATCCGGCAGATTCCCTTCTCGATCAAGACGTTCGAGGACCTCGGTCTTCCCGACGTGATCCGCAAGATGGCGGAGAGACCTCGTGGCCTCGTCCTCGTCACGGGACCGACGGGCAGCGGAAAGTCGACGACGCTCGCCGCGATGATCGACAAGATCAACAAGGAACGGCGCGG
>JBJMNN010000211.1:0-16808 GCA_045804245.1 Gemmatimonadaceae bacterium
CGTCGTGCGTCACCACTCCCGCCGAGATGCGCCAGCGCGCGAGCGTCGACAGCGCCGGCGGGATGTCGCTCTCGCGCGGCACCGTCAGGAGCGTCTGCCCCATCCCTTGATCGGCGAGCAGGTCGAGGATGCGCGCCGAGCGCCGCGCGTCGAGCTCGGCGAACGGATCGTCGAGCAGGAACAGCGGCGCCGCACCCAGCCGCTCGTGCAGCGTCTCCGCTTCCAGCAGCCGCAGCGCGATCGCCGCCGTGCGTTGCTGCCCCGCCGAGCCGAACGCGCGCAGCTCGCGTCCGTCGAGCGTGAGCGCCAGATCGTCGCGGTGCGGACCGGCGTGCGTGATCCCCCGTCGCATGTCGATGCCGCGCTTGTGCTCCAGCGCTCGCGCGAGCGCTTCTGCGATATCCTGCACGTCCATCGCCGCCGGTTCGAGAGCGGTCGCGTAGCGCATCGCGACCGGCGCCTGCTCGCCGATGGCGGCGCACACGTCGGCGAATCGACCCGCCGCCTGCTCCGACCAGAGGACGCGTTCGCGCCACAGCACCGCCCCGTGCTCGGCGAGCGGAGCCTCCCACACGGCGACGCGCTGCTCGGCCCGCGCCGCGGATCCGCGCATCGACGCGCGCAATGCGGCATTGCGCTGCGCCAGCGCGCCACGATAGCGCTGCAGCGCGGCGAGGTACCGTCGCGACGACAGCGCGAGCAGGATGTCGAGATAACGTCTGCGTGAGCTCGGCGCGCCGGCGACGAGGTCGACGTCGGCCGGCGAGAAGAGCACGCACGGGAGCGCGCCGAGCGCATCGCTGAGACGCGGCGGCTCGCCGCCGTCGAGCGTGACGCGCTTACGCCGACCCTGACGCTCGAAACCGGCGGACAGCTCGTGGTACGCACCGCCCGACGTGCGCGCCGAGACGTGGAATCCCGGCGCGCCGAAACGCACGACGTCGACATCGCGCGCACCGCGCACGGAGCGCAGCAGATGGAGGTAGTAGATCGCCTCGAGCAGGTTGGACTTCCCCTGACCGTTCTCGCCGACGACCACGGCGCCCGCGCTGGGGAAGCCGAGGTCGAGGCGCGCGAGGTTGCGGAAGTCGCGCAGCGAGAGCGCGTCGAGGACGACGCGTGCCCCCTCGCGGGTCATCGCGAGCCGGTGCGGTGGAGCATGGGGATCACCGTCCGCCGAACTTCGGCGGGCGCTTCTCGAGGAAGGCGCGCATCCCCTCCGCCTTGTCCGCCGACGCGGAGAGCAGGCCGAAGTACGACGCCTCGAGCGCGATCGCGTCGTCGAGCGGCAGGTCGTACCCGCGGTCGACCGCCTCGATGCACAGCGCCACGGCGAGCGGTCCCTGTGCGAGGATGCCCGAGAGCATCGCGCGCGCGACCTCGAGCAGTTCGCCCGCGGGAACGATGCGGTTCACGAGGCCGATGCGATACGCTTCGGTGGCATCGATCATCTCGCCGGCGAGGAGCAGCTGCAGCGCACGTCCCTTGCCGACGAGCCGCGGCAGTCGCTGGGTCGCGCCGTATCCCGGCACGATACCGAGCTTCACCTCCGGCTGGCCGAACTTCGCCCCATCTGCGGCGAGGCGGATGTGGCAGGCCATGGCGAGCTCGCATCCGCCCCCGAGCGCGAAGCCGTTCACGGCGGCGAGCGTCGGCTTCGGCGACTGCTCGAACCGGCGGAACACACGCTGCCCGCGCTCGGCGCGCGCCTTACCTTCGGTGGCGCTCTGGTCGGCCAGCTCCGCGATGTCTGCCCCGGCGACGAAAGCGCGTCCGGCGCCCGTCAGCAGCACGGCGCCGACGTCGTCCCTCGCGCGTGCCTCGTCGATCGCGACGCCGAGCTCGCGCATCAGCGCATCGTTCAGCGCGTTCAGCTTGTCCGGCCGATTCACGGTGATCGTCGCGATGCGGTCGGCGACCTGGAACGTCAGAAGCTCGTAGTCCATTGCCGGATAAGTTACATCCCGGGACCACGTTTTGCCCCGCGCCGAACTCATGACCGCCTGGATCCTCCGCGAAGGCTCGAAGTCGTCGTTCCGCTACCGGCGGGGCGACGGACGCCTCGTCCGCGACGCACGTACGCTCGAGCGCATCCGCATGCTCGCGATCCCGCCCGGGTGGCGCGACGTGCACATCGCGCCGAGCTCTCGTGCGTCGGTGCAGGCGTGGGGACTCGACGCGAAGTCGCGGAAGCAGTACCGCTACCACGCACGTGCCGTGGAGCGCGGACAGCTCCGGAAGTACTACCGGGTTCGCGAGCTCGCGAAGACACTGCCTGAGTTGCGGCGCCGCATCCGCCGCGACGCGGCCGTCCGCGCGCCGACGAAGCGCGCCGTCGCGGCGGCGGTGGTGCAGCTCGTGAGCGAGAGCTTCTTCCGCATCGGGAGCGAGCGCTACGCCGACGAGAATCGCACGTTCGGCATCGCGACGCTGCTCAAGCGGCATGCGGAGGTCGGCGACGGTCAGGCGATCTTCTCGTATGTCGGCAAGCGGTCGATCCGTCAGCGGCAGGTGGTGGCCAACCGCGCGCTGGCGCGGCTCGTCGCGCGCCACCTTCGATCCCCCGGCGCGAGGTTGTTCCGCTACCTGGACGACGACGAGCGCTGGCGAAACCTCACCGCGCGCGACGTGAACGCGTACATCCACGACACGCTCGGCGTGCCGTTCAGCGCCAAGGACTTCCGCACGTGGGGTGGTACGCTGCGCGCGGCCACCGTGCTCGCCGAGATTGGGCCCGCGCGTTCCGAGACCGAAGCGAAGCGCAACGTGGCGACGGTGATGCGCCTCGTGGCGGCGGAGCTGGGAAACACTCCGGCGATCTGCCGGACGTCGTACGTCCACCCGATCGTCGTCGCGCGCTATCTCGACGAGGGGGAGACGATCCGCCTGCCCGAGCACTACCACGCCACGGCGTCCGCGTACGCGCACTCGCCCGAGGAGCGTGCCTTGATCCACTTCCTCGACGAGCACTTTCCGGAGCGGCGCCGGCGCGCCCGCGACGACGAGTGAGCGATCCCGTGGCCGAGCCGAAACGACGCAGCGTCACGATCGGTACGCGTCGAGTCGCACCATCGCTCGGCGAGTGGCTCGTCGCGCTCGCCGCCATGCTCCCGCTCCTGCCCACGCTGCGCGCGGCGTTCGTCTACGACGACACGACGATCATCAGGGACAACCCACTGCTGCGCGGGTGGGACGCGCTCGTGCGCGTGTGGAGCGCACCCTACTGGCCGACGACCGGTGCCGACGTCTCGGGACTCTACCGTCCGCTGCACGTGGCGATCCTCGCGCTGCTGTGGAACGCGGGCGGCGGCGCCGCGTGGCCGTTCCATCTCTATGCGCTCGTGCTGCATGCGGTGGTCGCCATGGCGGTGTGGTGGCTCCTGCGTCGCGGGGTCGGGGCCTTCGCCGCCGGCGTCGGCGCGCTCTGGTTCGCGACTCACCCCCTGCACGTCGAAACCGTGGCGAGCGCCGCCAACAGCGCCGAGCTGCTCGTCGTGGGATGCATGATCGCGTTGACGTGGCTGCTCGTGCGGCGGCTGTCTCGTAACGGCGCGGCGAGTGACGCCCTCGCCGAATGGCCTGCTGCGCTCGGCTGCGCGGCGCTCACCGCTGCCGCGGTGCTGAGCAAGGAGTCCGGTCTGCTCGCGCTTCCCGTCGCCGCGATCACCACCTGGGGGTGGCACGCGACGAACGCCGATCGGCGAGACGGCGTGCTGCGCAGCCACGCGCGGCTCTGGCTCGCTGGCGGCGCCGCACTCGCTCTCGCACTGCTGGCGCGCGCGATCGTCCTCGGCGCGCCCGTCGCACGCGTGTCGATCGCCGCGCCCGGACTCGATGTGCTCTCGCCGACGGAGCGGATCGCAGCGATGCTGTCGCTGTGGCCGCGCATCGCACGCATGATCGTCTGGCCCGGGCTCCTCGCGCCGTATTATGGGCCCACGATCCTGACCGCGCAGCGAAGCGGGATGGCGGCACTCGCCGTGTTGTCGGCGGTCGCGCTCGTGACGCTCGCACTCGTGATCGCGAGGCGGGGTGACCGGCGCCCAATCGTCGCCCTCGCGTGGATCGCGCTCACTTATCTGCCGGCCTCGAACCTGTTCGCGGCCACCGGCCAGCTCATCGCCGACCGCACGCTGTTCGGCGCCACGGTGGGCGCGGCGCTGGCGCTGGCCTGGGCGGTGGACCGCGTGCCGCGTCGTGCGCGGGTCGCGCTGGTGCTCGTCGCTGCGATCGCCATCGCGCGCGATGCCGTGGCGAGCGCACGCTACGCCGTCACGTGGTCGAGCCATCGCACGCTGTGGGAGCGCCTCGTCGAGGTTTCGCCGACGGAGCCGCGCGGATATCAGCTGCTCGGCATCGATGCGCGCGAACGCGGCGACACGGCGCGTGCGCTGCCCCTGCTGGCGCGCGCGTTCGCGATGGAGCCGCGCGCGCGCCGCAACCGATTCGAGTACGGGCAGCTGTTGTACGCCACCGGACGCTATCCGCAGGCGGTGCAGGTGCTGGCGCCGCTCATCGCGGATGGCGACGTGCGCCGCGAGCCGCTGTTCGTCGCGATGTACCTCGACGCCGTTGGGCGCGCCCACGGCGCTGACGCCGTAGTGACCGCGGGCCGGCCGCTGCTCCGCTCGGAATCGGCCGCGACCGCGGCGTTGTACGTCGGTGCCGCGCACGAGCAGATGCGGCGTCTCGCCGCGGCGGACTCCGTGTACGGCGTCGGACTTCGCACGACGCCGCGCGACTCGCTGCTGCTGGCCGCGCGCGCGTCCGTGGAGCGACGGCTGGCGCCGCGCTAGGTTGACCGAATGAGCGCGGTGGAATCGGTGCGCTGGTCGGCGGACGGCGGCGCGGTGGACATCATCGACCAGCGGCTGCTGCCGGCGACGCTGCTGCGCCGCGAGCTTCGTACGGCGAACGAGGTGTGCGACGCGATCCTCACGCTCGCCGTGCGGGGCGCGCCGGCGATCGGCATCGCCGGCGCGATGGGGCTCGTCGTCGCGCTCGCGCCGCACGCTGACGAGGACCGCGAACAGCTGCTCACGCGTGCCGGCGAGCTCGGAGAGCGGATCGCGCGGGTGCGGCCCACCGCGGTGAACCTGTCGTGGGCCATCGGCCGCATGCTGCGTGTAGCGCGCGCGACCGAAGGAGATGCGCGTGCCCTCCTCGGTGCGCTGCGTCGCGAGGCGACGCGCATCCTCGACGAGGACCGCGAGATGTGCCGGCGCATCGGTGAGCACGGCCTTTCCATGCTCGCCGACGGTGCGCGCGTGCTCACGCACTGCAACGCCGGCGCGCTCGCGACCGGCGGCATCGGCACCGCGCTCGCACCCGTGTATCTCGCGGCGGAGCGCGGCTGGCGCGTGGCCGTGTTCGCCGACGAGACGCGGCCCCTCATGCAGGGCAGTCGGCTCACGGCGTGGGAGCTCGCGCAGGCCGGGATCGACGTCACCGTGCTCGCCGACAACGGGGCGGCGTCGCTCATGCGCGAAGGCAGGGTCGACCTCGTGATCGTCGGCGCCGACCGCATCGCGGCGAATGGCGACGTTGCCAACAAGATCGGGACGTACCCGCTCGCGCTCGCCGCGCGGCACCACGGCGTGCCGTTCTACGTCGCCGCGCCGTGGAGCACGGTAGATCCCGTCACCGCGAGCGGAGATGCGATCGAGATCGAGCACCGCGCCGCCGACGAGCTCGGGCGCGGCTTCGAATCTCCCGTCTCACCGCGCGGCGTCGCCGTGTACAACCCGGCGTTCGACGTCACCCCTGCGGCGCTCGTTACGGCGTTCGTGACCGATCGCGGCGTGCTGCGACCGCCCTATCGCTTCGGACACGCGGGGCACGCGAGCGAGTCCGCGGGGTAGTGTTGGAGATGTCCCGAAGCCGCGCCCGCACACTCCCCTCGCTCGCCGAGGCGCTCGACGCGCACTGCGCGCGCCTCGCTGCCTGCCGCCGCTGTGCCCACGAGTCGGCGATCGTGCCGATCGTCTCACAGTCGCGCGCACCGCGCGCGATGCTCGTCGGTCAGGCGCCCGGACAGACGGAGACGACGGGCGGCAAGCCGTTCGCCGGCCGCGCGGGACGCACGCTCTTTCGCTGGCTCGAACGCGCCGGGCTCGACGAGCCGACCGCGCGCGACCTGCTCTACATCGCGGCGATCACCCGCTGCTATCCGGGCCCGCACCCGGCCGGCCGCGGCGACCGCGTCCCCTCGCCGGCCGAACGCGTACGCTGCGCCGAGTGGCTGGACGACGAGCTCCGCATCATCCAGCCAGCGCTGGTCGTGCCCGTCGGTCGGCTGGCGATCGACCGCTTTCTCGGGCCTCGGCCCCTCGATGCCGTCGTCGGCCGCGAGCACGCGATCGAGGGCGACTGGGGCCGTGCGACGGCGATCCCGCTGCCGCACCCGAGCGGCGCGAGCAGCTGGGTGCACCAGTCGGAGAACCGCGCCCTCCTCGAGCGCGCGCTCGACCTGCTCGGCGAGCGCCTCGGAACGGCCGCCGCGCGGAGCGTGGCCTGATGCGCGGCCTGCTCCTCGTGTTCACCCTCGGCCGGGCACCCGAGCACTCGCGCGACGCCTGGTTCGGGCCGGACAAGCTGCAGCACTTCTTCACGTCGGCGTTCGTGCAGAGCGTCGGCTACGCCGTGCTGCGCCGCGCAGGGGCGGACCAGGGGCCGGCGATCACGGGGGCGTCCGTCGTCACGGCGATCGCCGGGGTGGGGAAAGAGGCGTACGATCGGCGGACGAAAGGGGATTTCAGTGTGCGCGACCTGGCGTGGGATGCGGCGGGAGCGGGCTCGGCATCACTTCTCCTCGTACGCACCGTCAAATAATCGAAGCAGATTGTGGGGGAATGGCTGATGCAGCCGTCCCGATCGCCACGACTATATTGTTGGGTCTCACCCACTTCACTCCACGAGCGCGGTAGATGACTTCGGCTCGGACCAAGTTCCTGATCGGTGGCGCCCTCGTGCTGGGGACGGCCGGCTACCTGATGGCGACGTCCATCCAGGAGACCGGCACCTACTATCTCACTCCGACCGAGCTCGCGACGAAGCTCGACGCGGATCCGTCGTTCCGGAACACCGGCGTCAAGATCGGCGCGCGTGTCGTGCCGGGCTCGATCCAGCGCATCCCCGGTGGCAAGGAGTACGCGTTCACCGTAACAGACGGCGCGAAGGTCGTCCCGGTCGTGTATCGCGGTATCGCACCCGACACCTTCACCGACGGCGTCGACGTCGTCGTCGAGGGGCGGATGGCGACCGACGGCACCTTCCACGCGACGACGCTGCTCGCCAAGTGCGCGTCGCGCTACGAGAACGCGCCGGACGCCGACAAGTACAAGCAGACTCCGGGCTACAAGGCGGGAGCGAAGGCGTGATCCTCGTCGGCGAGCTGTCGTTGTGGGTCGCTCTGCTCATGGCGGCCTGGGCGGGCGTGACGTCGTACGCCGGTGGCGCGCTCGGACGCGAGGACCTCGTGACGAGCGGTCGGCGAGGACTGTACGCGACGACGACGATGATCGTGCTCGCGTCGCTCGGCCTGTGGACGGCGCTGCTCACGCACGACTTCTCGCTCAAGTACGTCGCGTCGAACACGAGCGCGAACATGCCGAAGGTGTACGTGTTCGCCGCGTTCTGGGGCGGACAGGCGGGCTCGCTCCTGTTCTGGGCGCTGATCCTGTCGTTGTACTCCGCCGTCGCGATCCGTTCGGCGCGCACGAAGGCACGCGACCTCGCGCCGTGGGCGACCGGCACGCTGGCGATGATCCTCGTGTTCTTCATCGCCGTCGTGTGCTTCAAGGCCAATCCGTACGACCGGCTCAGCTTCGTCCCAGCGGACGGGCGCGGGATGAACCCGCAGCTACAGAACCCGGGAATGGCGATCCATCCGCCGAATCTCTATCTCGGCTACGTCGCGACGTCGATCCCATTCGCGTTCGCCATCGCCGCGCTCGTGACGCGGCGCCTCGACGCCGACTGGCTCGGCATCGTACGGCGCTGGTCGCTGCTGTCGTGGTTCTTCCTCACGATCGGCATCACGCTCGGCATGTGGTGGGCGTACGTCGAGCTCGGGTGGAGCGGCTACTGGGCGTGGGATCCGGTGGAGAACGCGTCGCTGCTGCCCTGGCTCACCGGCACCGCGTTCCTGCACTCGATCATGATCCAGGAGAAGCGCGGGATGCTGCGGAAGTGGAACGTCGTGCTCGTCGTGACGACGTTCCTGCTCGCGATCTTCGGCACGTTCATCACGCGCAGCGGCATCATCGAGAGCGTCCACTCGTTCGCGCAGTCGCCGGTCGGAACGTGGTTCGCGACCTTCTTCCTGCTCGCGACGGGGACGACGATCTACTTCGTCTCGACGCGGCTGCGGGATCTCGAGGCGAAGGCGGGGCTCGAGAGCATGGTGAGCCGCGAGGCCGCATTCCTCTACAACAACCTCGTCCTCGTCGGGATCGCGTTCTCTGTGCTATGGGGGACGCTGTTCCCGATCCTGAGCGAGTGGGTCCGCGGCTCGAAGATCACGGTCGGTCCGCCCTTCTTCAACACGGTGAACGTGCCGCTCGGGCTGCTGCTTCTCGCGCTGACCGGCGTCGGGCCGCTCATCGCGTGGCGCAGGGCGTCGACGTCGAATCTGCGGCGCCAGTTCGCATTTCCCGTTGCGGCTGGGTTGATCCTCGGTGCCGCGCTCATCGCGCTCGGAATGCGCGACGTCTACGCGCTCGTTGCCTACACGCTGGCCGGCTTCGTCGCCGCGACGATCGGCCAGGAGTTCCAGAAGGGGATCTCGGCGCGACGGAGCATCCACGGCGAAGCGCTGCCGCTCGCGACAGTGCGGCTCATCGCGCGCAACCGGCGGCGCTACGGCGGCTACATCGTGCACGCCGGTATCGTCGTGCTGTTCTCCGCCTTTGCCGGTCTGGCGTTCAAGCGTGACCACGACGTGCAGATGCGCGCTGGCGACTCGAAGGAGCTCGTCGATCCGCTCGGCCACCGTTGGCGGTTCGTGAGCCAGGGGATCTCGACGTCGGAGACGCTCAACCGGTTCGTCACCGCCGTGGGACTCGAGGTGTGGCGCGACGGCGAGCGGCAGGGGATCATCACGAGCGAGAAGCGGCAGTATCTCGACAGCGGCAAGAACCCGCTGTTCGAGCCGTCGACGGAGGTCGGAATCCGCTCGTCGGCCAAGATGGATCTCTACATCGTGCTCGCCGGCGTGCGCGAGGAGACCGCCGAGCTCCGCATCAGCTTCAACCCGCTCGTCGTCTGGGTGTGGATCGGCGGGATGATCATGGCCATCGGTGGGCTCATCGTGATGTGGCCACAGGCGGAGCGTCGGCGCGCGCCGAGCGGATACGTCGCCACGCTCGAGCCGGCGAAGCGCGAGCTCGCGGTGACACCGTGATGCGTCGGCGCGAATTTCTCCTTCGAGCGATCGCGGGAAGCGGCGGAGTGCTGCTCGGCACGCGAGCGCTCGCGGCGCAGCAGACCACTCCGGCGCCCGCGGCCGGTGCCCCGCAGTCGAGCGGCTCGTCCAATCTGTTCGACATGAATCAGGGCGCGGCGAAGCGTGTCGTGCGTCCGCCGAAGAGCGGCGCGCGGGCGTCGCTCTCGGATGACGAGCGCGACGCCGTCGAGCACCAGATCCGATGCCAGTGCGGCTGCACGCTCGACGTCTACGTCTGCCGCACCACCGACTTCTCGTGCCAGGTCTCGCCGGCGATGCACCGCGACGTCGTCGCGCTCGTCGAGGGCGGACACTCGGCGCAGGAGATCATCGACGCGTTCGTCGACACGTACGGCGAGGTCGCGCTGATGGCGCCCAAGCGCGAGGGGTTCAACTGGGCAGGGTATCTCGTGCCCTTCGGCGCACTCGCGGCAGGCGGAGCGGCGCTGGTGACGGTGTTGCGACGCATGCAGCAGCGCACCGCACACATCGCGTCGCCGGCGTCGGGGCGAGCGCCGGGCGCTGGCACGCCGTCGCTCGGCACGGCCGACGAGCTCGCGCGCCTCGACGCAGCGATCCGCCGCGACGACTGATGCTCGCGCTCGCGATCGGGACGCTGCTCGTCGTGGTGGCGCTCGCGTTCGTGCTGTACCCGCTGGTCTTCGCGCCAGCGGGGCCGAGCACGCGGCCGTCGTTTTCGCGTGCCGCGACGCGGACGCCGGATGGCGGCGAGGACGCAATCGTCGCGCTGCGCGAGATCGAGTTCGACCGCGCGACGGGGAAGCTGTCCGACGCCGACTACGCCGATCTCAAGACACGTTACACCCAGCGTGCGCTCGATGCGATGCGAGCGAGCGGCGCGGCAGCCGCTGACGCGCCGGTCGAGGATGCGGTGGAAGCTGCGGTGCTCGCCTATCGCGCGCGCCTCCGGAGCTGCGCGCGGTGCGGGCCGCGGCCCGAGCCGGATGCGATCTACTGCTCGAACTGCGGTGCGTACCTCGACGAGAAGTGCGCGGGGTGCGGGCGCGTCGTCGAGGAGACGGGGGCGGCGTTCTGCGCGGGGTGCGGGCGGCAGCTCGCGGCGTAGCGCCTACTCGTCGAGCTACCGCTCCACCGCCTCCAATCGCCGCTTCGCGATCTGGATCGGCACGATCGTCGCCACCACGCACAACGTCGCCGCGGCGCCGAACCCGAATAGCATCTCCGCCGGCGACGTCTGCGTCCCGTACAGCCGCGCCGAGAGGTAGCCGTACACCGGCCGCGCCTCCAGCACCACCACGCCGGCGATCAACCCCACCGACGCGATCATGAACATCAACCCGCCGAACGACGTCGGGATCTGCGCCGCGTTCTCCGTCTCGAACTGCGGGAACAGCGTGCCGAACCCGAGGGCCATGCCGCACAGCGCGATCGTCATCATGGAGATCGTCATCACCGACACCGCGAACATGAAGTCGCTCACCTGGAGCAACCAGTTCGTGACGAACACGATGCCGAGCGCGAGGATCAGCAGCGGAGTCGTGCCGACCCAGAACTTCGCCCACAGAAGTTGCCGCACCGGCATGGGGCTGCTTCTCAACAACCACAACGTGCGCCCTTCCAGCGAGACGCTCGGAAAGATGAACCGCGCCGCCACCGACGCGAGCACGAAGCCGGCGAGCACCAGGTTCAGGAACGGGATGACGTTCACCAGGAAGAACGTGACCCCTTCGCCCTTCAGCGGCAGATACTTGATGTTGAACACGTAGACGATCACGAGCACCGTGAGCAGGATCAGCTGCGACCACTGCGTCGTGTCGCGGAAGAACAGTCGCAGCTCCTTCAGCACCAGCTCGCGCCGCAGGATCCCTAGTGGCGAGAACAGCTTGTGGCCAATCCGCCCGAACGCGCCGCCGCGCGCCCAGCGCTCGCCGCTCTCCTGCGCCTTGCTGAAGCCGATCGGATAGAGCTTCCAGTGGAGCAGGGCACCGAGCACGAACGCTGCCGCCGCCGTCGTCCACAGCAGGTACACGGGGAGCAGCGACGGACGCTCCTGCAGCCACGACAGCACGGCACGCTGCACCCACTCGCTCGGCAGAAATGGCGACGTCGGCGTCCGCAGCACCGTCACGAACTCCACGAGCGAGCGGAATCCCTCCGGCCGCGCAAGCCGCTCGGGTCGCACGATGCGGAACAGCAGCACGACCCCGCCCGCCGCGAGCACGGCGATGACGCTGAGGATGTCGCGCGTGCGCCGCGCCGGGAACAGGTTCACGAGGAACAGCGTGAGGGCGCTCCCGATCACCGCCGGCACGACGAGGAACGGCACGAACACGCCGATCACGAGCAGCGGGAACAGCCAGCCGCCGTGATACGCCGAGCCGAACGCCGCAAACATCGGCACCGCCAGCAGCACGACCATCCAGCTCGAGTTGACGCCGGTCTCGAGCAGCTTCGCGCCGTACAGCTTCAGCCAGTCCACCGGTGCGGCGACGAGCAGATCGAGGTCGCGCGCGAGGAAGAAGCTCGACAGCGCGGTGATGACGTTCGACAGCAGCAGAATGGAGAAGAACCCGATCAGGATCATCCCCAGCAGCTTGCCGGCGAGGAAGGGACCGAGGTCGGGCACGCCGCGGAAATAGACGAGGAGCTTGTAGAGCAGGGTGTAGATGAACGCCCAGAACAGCATGCCGATCAGCGAGAGCAGGAAGAACCGCGCGCCCCGCCCCCGTTCGTTGGCCAGCGCGCGGGCGCGCGCCGTCAGCCACTTGGGGCGAAGGATCAGCGCAATCGATGGATCCGGACGCCGAGACTCCGCCTCAGGCATTCAGGACCTCGACGAGCTCGCGCGCCGCGTTCTCGCCCGTGAGGCGGAGGAAGATCTGCTCCAGTCCCTCCGTCCCCGCCTCGGCGCTCCGTCGCAGCTCGTCCATCGTGCCGCAGGCGCGGATCGTCCCGTGCGCGATGATCGCGACGCGGTCGCACATCGCCTCGGCTACCTCGAGGGTATGCGTGCTCATCATGATCGTGTTGCCGCGGCGCGTGTACTCACGGAAGAGATCCTTGAGGATCTTCGCGGCCTTGGGGTCGAGGCCCACCATCGGCTCGTCCACGACGATCACTTCGGGACGGTGCACGAACGCGCTCGAGATGATCAACTTCTGGCGCATGCCGTGGCTGTAGCTCTCCACGAGCTCGTCACGCCAATCCTCGAGGTCGAACAGCGCGAGCAGCTCGCGGGCCCTGTGCTCCACTTCGGGCCCTTCCTGCTCGTACAGGCCGGCGACGAACCGGAGGAACTCCGAGCCCGTCAGCTTCTCATAGATGAAGGGACGGTCCGGGATGAACCCCAACCGCTGCTTGGCGCCGATCGGGTCCTTCAGCAGATCGACTCCCGCCACGGTGATCTCGCCCGACGTCGGACGGAGGATCCCGGCGATCATGCGCAGGGAGGTGGTCTTACCGGCTCCGTTGGGGCCGAGGAAGCCGAACAGCTCGCCTTTCGGAACCTCGAGGTCGATTGCGTCGACTGCGGTGAAGCTGCCGTATTTCTTGGTGAGCCGGCGAAGGCTGATCATACCGAATCGGAAGCGGCGCCCGGAGCCGGGGCACCTCGGTGACCGAGATGACGTCGTGGCGGAATGCTTCCATAGGACGAAGCAGGACGGCCCGACGTCCCAAGTCTATCCGCGAGTATGAAGTCGGTTTCGAACTGAACGGTCCCAAGGCCGTCGCGAACCCGCGAACCTGCGAACCTGCGAACCCCGTCAGTTCTCCGAGATCACATCGATCTTCAACGGCCCCATCAGCCGCAGCAGCTCGGCCTGACGTCCGAGTCCACCGACCGTCAGGCGCAGATGCGCGGCGTCGGCCGGGAACTGACCGAACGTCGGGTCGATCGCCACCCAGCGCTCGAGCCATATCTCGGGCCACGCATGGTAGTAGAACTTGCCGTCGACGTAGGCGAGTCCCGCCGCGACCCGCGCCGGTACACCCGCCGCGCGCGACAGTGCGACGGCGAGCTGAGTGTGTTCGTTGCAGTCGCCGCGTCGCGCCTCGAGCGTCGCGAGCGCGCTCGGCACGCCGATCGTGATCGTCTTCATGAGCGAGTCGTAGACCCAGCGATTGATCCGCTCCGCCACGACCCGTGGATCGGTATCGCTGCCGCGCAGCCGCTTCGCAAGCGCCACGATCTTCGGGTGGTTCACCTCGAGCAGCGGCTCCGCGTCGAGGAAGAGGGCCATCATCGAGCCCTTCGCGCCGTTGGGCAGCGCGTATGCGCCCTTCAGAGCGCTCGCCCCTTCGCGTGTGATCGTCAGCGTGTCGCCACGCAAGCGCTGCCGATACCCCTTCACGTCGAAGCCCGAGAGGTCGGCTCCGGTCAGGCGGACGCGGAGCGCCGCGAGGTGCTCCCGCAGCCGCTTGTTCCCCGCGATCGCCGTCGTCTCGTAGATGTCGCGGTCGGACGTGAACGCGCCGCCCTTCTTTCCCGCGTCGGCCTTCCAGTTCTCGAACGCGACCTCGTACGGACGACGCTCGAGCGTCATCCCCAGCAGCTGGCTCACGAGTACGAGGCGTCCCTGCGCATCGACCCACCCGCGAAAGCCCGACGCGCCCGTCGCCGAATCGGTCGCGAACCGCCAGGCGCGCACCGTGTCGGGGCGCGCGCCCGTCCAGCGTGACGTCTGCGCGTCGAACACGCTGCTGTCCTTGATCACGAACACGCTCTCCGCGTCGATCGTCACGTGCATCTGCTTCGGTGCGAGCGCGATCGGATCGAACACCGGCAGCGTGATCCGCGCCCCCTTCTGCGGTCGCTCGCCGAGGGCGACCGCGAGCGGCACGAGCGTCGGCAGCAGGATCGGGCCATCCAGCCGCACGCGGTGCGTGTCGACCTGCGTCGTCGCACTCCGCACCGCCACCATGAGCAACGTGTCGCCAAACACCTGCCCGCTCGCGTCGATCGGAGTGAGACCGGCGTCCACCTGCATCCGGAACCGGCTCACCCGCAGCGCGCGCGTCAGCTCCACCTCGGTGCGAGCCGTCGCGCGATGCAGCTCGCCGGCGATCGGCAGATCCGCCACGAGGTAGTCGTGCACCGAGATGCCGCCGTCGGTCGTGTCGACGGTCGACGACGCGAACCCGATCTGCTGTCCCTGCTGCAGCACGGCGTAATAGGTCGCGCCAGGCGAGACGCTCATTCCCGCCTCCCCCAGCTTGTCCATGTGGGGACGGAACAGCTCCTTCCTCGCGAGAAGCGCGAGCCCGCCGACCCAGAGCCCGATCACGCCGGCGGCCATCCGGCCACGTCGGCTGCCTACCGCACTCACGCTACGCTCCGGGCCACGGCCGACTCCAGCGCGCGCGCCTCCTCGGCCGTCTCGGCCACGAGCGTTATTCGCGTCGGGAAGGGGGCGGTGCCGCAGTGGCGGGCCAACTCGTCGGCCATGAGATGCGCGCTCTCGTCGATGTCCAGGTTCCCGGCGCCGAGGCCGAACGGTGGGATCGCGACCTCCGCGATCTGCCAAGCAAGGACTCGCTGGAGCGCGCTCCGCAACGCGCGCCGCACGCCCTCGCGCGACACCTGCTCGGTCGGGCTGCTGACGATCGCATGCACGAGCAGATCGACCGGCAGCTCGCCCGCACCGGTTACGATCGCGGAGCCCACGGCGAGGGGCTCGGACAGTTTCAATTGCTCGAGCAGCGCCGTGCCGGCGGCCAGCTCGAGTCGGCGGAGCAGTGGCGTGGTCGCGCCGAGGGTCGCGGTGGCCGGGCGCACGATCGCGTCGCCCGAGTAGAACGCGAGGTCCTCGACGCGAACCTCGATCACCGACCCTGAGCGGCGCGCGCGCGGCGGTACGCCGCTGCCGCTTCGGCGTTCCGGCCCAACCGGTCGAGCACCACGCCGATCCGCAGCAGCGGCCGCGCGTTCGTCGGCTCGAGCTGCGCCGCTCGCTCATAGGCTCCGAGCGCCGCGGGCATGTCGTCGTCGGCGTTGTACGCGTCGCCAAGGTGATAGTGCGCCGCCGCGTGCTGAGGATCGGCGGCGACGGCGGCGCGCAGCGGGTCGATCGCCTCGCGCCAGCGCGCGCGCTTGCAGAACAACACCCCGAGCTGCACCTGCACGTCCGGGTCGCGGTCGGCGAGCTTCACCGCGCGCTTCAGATCGGCCTCCGCCTGATCGTACTTGGCGCGCGAGACGTACAGCGCGGCCCTCGCGCACAGATTCTGGACGTCGTCCGGCGCGATCTCCAGAGCGCGCGACAGCTCCGAGATCGCGCCCTCCAGGTCGCCCTTCTGCGCCAGCAGCTCGGCCAGCACCTGCCGCGCACGCACCTGCTTCGGCTCGCGGGCGATGAGGGCGCGGAGAATCGTGAACGCCGCCGTCATCTCGCCGACCTGCGCCAGATGCCAGGCGTGTTGCAGGGCATCGGTCGAGCGCTCGGGGCGAGGCGCGGCGTCGGTGCGCTCGTCGGAGGAGGGGACCGGACGTTCCTGATCGGTGCCGGCGGCCGTCGTCGTTCGCTGTGGTGCGGGCGTCTCGCCCGCACCCGTCGTCTCGGGAAGCGTCATGCTGCGGTCTACTCCAACCTTGTCTGCGGTCCTGCGGCTCGGCGCTGCATCGGCGCAGCGTCCACGATTAGGCGAGAGCGAGCGTCGTCTCGCCGTTGATCCACTCCAGATACTTCGCGTTCCCCGCGGTCACCGGCAGCGCCAGCAGCTCCGGCACTCTGTAAGGATGCAGTTCGGCGAACGCCAGTTGCAGCGTCTCGAGCCGCGCCGACCGCGTCTTCAGGAGCACGACCGCCTCCTGCTCGTCCGCGATCTTTCCCTGCCACCGATATAATGATCGACCACCCGGCAATACCGTGCCGCAGGCCACAAGTCGGCGCTCGAGCAGCGCCCGCACGAGCTTCACGGCCTCGTCCGTTGAAGCGAGTGTCGTCATGACCACGATGGCGTCGGTATGTGGCATCGGCGGTGCGGGAGTCGCGCTGAGCAGAAGGAGGATCGGCTCGCGCTGAGCGAGCACGCTGAAGCGGCGAAGCTAATCTAACGTGCGCTCCGCGTGACTTGTCTCTCAACGGTCCGGAAGCGAGCTTTCCCTGGTTATGGCAGAAGACGCACTGATCGTTCGCGGCGCGCGCGAGCACAACCTGCGCAACGTGGACGTCACCATCCCCCGGGACCGGCTCACGGTCATCACGGGGCTGTCAGGCTCGGGCAAGTCCTCCCTCGCCTTCGACACGATCTACGCCGAGGGGCAGCGGCGCTACGTCGAGTCCCTCTCCGCCTACGCGCGGCAATTCCTCGAGATGATGCAGAAGCCCGACGTCGAGCATATCGACGGCCTCTCGCCGGCCATCTCGATCGAGCAGAAGAC
>JBJMNN010000212.1:0-6650 GCA_045804245.1 Gemmatimonadaceae bacterium
CACGGTGCGCGTGGGGTTGTCGGTCATCGCGTCGATGATGAGCGCCACGCCACCGGGTCCATAGCCCTCGTACGTGACCTCCTGGATGTCCTCGCCGGCGAGCTCGCCGGTGCCCTTCTTGATCGCGCGGTCGATGTTCTCCTTCGGCAGCGACTTCGCCTTGCCCGCCTCGATCGCGACGCGCAGCCGCGCGTTTCCCGCTGGATCGCCGCCGCCCATCTTGGCGGCCATCGTGATCTCACGAATCAGCTTCGTGAACAGCGCCCCACGCTTCGCGTCGGTCGCCGCCTTGTAGTGCTTGATCTGCTTCCATTTACTGTGGCCAGCCATGCATCGCTCGTCGTCGGAGTTCCCCGGTCGTCCGCTGACGCCGGCTTGGAAATATACGTTCGGGCCGGGGGCGACGGGATTCGCTGCGCGCGCCTCGCGAGTGAAGCGCTACGCCACGGCAGCCGGTCCGAACCAGGTGGTCAGCACGTCGGCGAGCCCGCGGTCCGTGCCCTCTCCAACCCAGGCCACGTACCCGTCGGGTCGAACGAGGACGGCGCTGGGAGCCGTGACCACACCGAGTGCCGGAAGCTCCCAGGCACCATCGTAGTTGGCGTCGATCTTCTGAACGCGATCCGCCCACGGATCGATCTCGACGTCGCGGCGCTCACCGAAGTCGAGCAGCACCGGCCGAGCCTCGTGCAGAAGGGTGAACACCCGCCGCGAACCGTTGGCAGTTACCAGCTCGAGGTCGGGCATACGGCGACCGAGCAACGGATGCCCCTCGCCGAGGTCGTAGTGAACGCCGAGGCCCGACATCTCCGCTGCCACTCGCCTGCGAGGCTCGTCCAGCTTGAGGAGCTCGGACACGGCGTCGCGCAGGGCGCCGGTGCGCTCGTCCGTGCGGAGCAGCGCGACCTGCGCCATCGTGTCGCGCAGCGCGCGCGCGGCGACCGGATGGCGCTCGGCATGATAGGTATCGAGAAGACTTTCCGGCGACGTCTTCCCGATGACCTGGGCCAGCTTCCACCCCAGGTTCACTGCATCCTGCACACCGATGTTGAGGCCCTGACCGCCCACCGGGTAGTGCACGTGAGCGGCGTCGCCGGCCAGCAGAACCCGTCGGTCGCGGTAGGCCGCAGCCTGACGAGTCGTGTCGGTGAACCTGGAGATCGAAGTGGGGCTGTGCACTCCGAAATCGGTACCGTAGTAGGCGATGAGCGCCTCGCTGAGATCGTGCAGGGTGGGCTCGCCGGTGCGGCCGAGGCGCTGCTCGGTCACCATGACCCGCACGGGTCCATCCTCCAACCTGCTCAGGCCGTGGATACCGCGGGCGTCGCGGTGTAAGCCCCATTTCGGCTCCTCGGCCATCTCGACCTCGGCGATCAGGTGGCTGATCGTCGGATCCCATCCGGGGAACTCGATGCCGGCGGCTTTCCGGATCACACTGCGTCCTCCGTCGCATCCGACGAGATATTGCGCCCGCAGCGACGGGCCCTCGGAGAGCTCCACGTCGACGCCGGTGTCGTCCTGCGAGAAACCCGTCACCTCGCGGCCGCGATGGATCGGCACCGCCAGCTCTTCGACCCAGCCGGCGAGGATGCGCTCGATCTGGTTCTGCCACAGCGCGAGCCCGTAGTTGTGCCGCGTGGGAAAATCGCTGATGTCCAGAGGAATCCAGCCGAAAGACGCGACCTGGGCCTCCTTTCCCTGCGAGAGAAAGCGGTCAGCGATTCCGCGCTGGTCGAGGACCTCGATCGTGCGAGCGTGCAGGCCGCCCGCGCGTGAGCCGACGACGTCCTGGCTGGCGCGCCGCTCGACGATGGCAACGTCGACGCCCGCCAACGCCAGCTCGCCCGCTAACATCAGGCCCGTCGGCCCTCCTCCGGCGATCACCACCGCATGCTCGACGCCCGCGCGCGACTCATCCGTCCGCATGTCACTCCTCCCGTTGCCGTAGGCTCAGTCGTCGGCCAGAGAGGGTCTGACCGAAGCCGGCGACTCTACAGCACGCACCGGGGCTTGCCGCAAGCCCCGGGGTACCCTATAAGCTGAGAGTGGCGGGGAGGACGTGACCGGCAGCTACGGTGTTGCGCGCATCACAAGGCCGAAGCGGAAGCCCGTGAGGTCGGCTCTCACCGGACGGCCGGCGTCGTCCAGAGTCGCGAGCCGCCCGAGAATGGTGTAGCCGGCGCTCGGAAAGAGCGCGAGCCCGCCCGTGCGCACATGCGCACGCACCGCCAGCGTGGCGAGCCGGCTCGATTGCGTACGCTCGACTTCCGCGGTGCCCAGGCCTGGCGTCTCGATCACGTGCTGGCGCCAGTGCCGCATCTCGAGACTGGGCTCGACGATCGTTCCGAGCGCATGCACGCCGAGCGCGAAGAAGACGTTCGCCACGTTCTCGCGGCCGGCACGCTCTCCCGACGCGTACTCGCCCGGCCCGCGAAACACGTTGTAGGCGGCGATGGTGTAGTCGTACGTGCCGACAAGCCCCGTGAGCACGCCCTGCGCGATCACCCGATCGCCGGTGTTGTACGCCGAGCCGCCCGCATGGTCACGTCCGAAGGCGGCGTAGGTGACGCCGAGCGCCAGGCGACCGGAAGCGACCGGCCGGTCCACGCCGAGGCGAGCGCGGAGCTCGTTGCCGGGCTGATAGCGGAAGCTCTGACCGGGCACGTCGAAGGGCTCGTACGCCCGCGATCGCCGCACGGCCAGTCCGGCGCCGACGCCCCAGTCGCCGAACGGCCGCGCGACGGCAACGCCGCCAGTCGCCGCCAGCCCGGTGCCCATCTCCGACACCGGGAAGGCGAGAAAGTCGTTGCCGATCCGTCCCGCCGCGACGAGCTGATCGCTGTTCACCGTCGACTCCCCGGTTGGTAGGCTCACCCCCGCGGTGAGCACGACGAAATCGCCGCCGAAGGTGTAGCTGCCGCGGATCTGCGTGTCCGTGAGTCCCGAGATCTCACTGCGGGACGCGCCCGAGGTCACTCGCGCCCTCGCGTACGCGGTGCCGATGTCGAAGCTGAGACGCGATCCGGCGGGAAGGGTGACGAAAAGGGGGATCGCAAGCTCGGCGATCGTCTCGTCGGCGGGTGAGTGCACCTGATACGACACGTACTGGGGCGCGAGACGCACCTCGGCGTCGAAGAGCGACTGCGCGCGAGCGATTTGAGAGGTGGCGGTGCACAGGGCGGCCGAGGCCAGCAGGAGCCGGCCCGATGGCCGTGCCGAACCGATCACGGTTTCTTCGGTCCCCTGATCATCACCTTGTCGCGTCCGGATTTCCCAGGCCGGTCGGTGTCAGTGGCGGAGGAGGCGGGATCCTTCTGCGGAGGGCCGTGCTCTCCACTCCTCCCCGGTGCCGTTGCGGCGGCGGCGGCGGACGGATTCAGATCATCGGCGGCCGCGTGCACCGCGTCCGCCACCTCGTGCCCCCTGCCGCGGGAGCTTGCCACAGCCGATCCCTCGACCGTCCCATCGAGACCGCCCTCGATCGTCTGCGTCGACATTCGCGCTCCCGTGAGGAGGGTTTGCGCGTCGCGGTTCTTCTGGAGCGCCGCGTCGAAGCCGGGATCGAGCTGCACGGCGTCACGATAGAATCGGCTCGCGTCGTCGAAGCGTCCTTCGTCCTCCGCCGTCAGGCCGCGGCTGTAGGCGAGGAATGCGGCGAGAGAACGCGTCGGCCGCTGCTCGATCGCGTTCCGCTCCGCGACCGTCAGCTGCACGCCGAGCTGGTCGAAGAGATCGAGCGCGATGCGCTTCTCGAGCGCGAACAGCTGATCCATCTGGTCCGCGCCCTGCGCGACGCCACTCACCTGCGTCGTGCGGACGTCGACGACGGCAGCGTCGACGCGCAGCTGCGCGCTGTCGAGCTGGAAGATGGAACCCTGCACCAGGCGGCCGGCGCGAAGCAGCCGGCCGACGCGAACGTTCGTCGCCGCGTCGGTCTGTCCGGAGTGTTGCAGCGCGAGCTCGTCGAGCACGGCCTGAATGCGTGCACGCTCGAGCAGGGTGAGCTGCTTCGAGCGCGCGAGGTCCGTCGTGAGCAGCTCGGCGAGCCCGCGCTCGAGCGGGCGGAGCGAGCTGTCGCTTCCGGTGTAACGTAGGGGCAGCACGGCGACGGTCGCAGGCTCGCCGGCCACGGCGCCGAGCGCGCGTTCTTCCTCGACGGTGCGCTTCGCCTCGTCGGCGAGCTCGCGGCGCGTCAGCGCCGCCAGGTGTGACTTGAGCTGCATGCGGACGCGGCTCGTCCGGCCGACGGAGAGATACGTCGCGTAGGCGCGCTTCGCGGCGGTGAGGTCGCCCAGCTCTTCCGCGGCGAGTCCGAGATACAACGCGGTGGTGCCGTCGCCGGGATCGCGCCGCGCCGCCGTCTGAAGGGCGGCCCGCGCCTCCGCATAGCGACCCGCCTTGTAGTAGCTGATTCCGAGGCTGCGGTTGACGGCGAACGAGCCCGGCTCGGCGCGCTGCGCCTCTTCGAGACGCGGGAGGGAGGCTCCCGACGCGCCCGACGCACAGCCGCCGATAGAGAGTGCGAACAGGATCGTGGCGAACGAGGCGTACGGTCGCATGCGATGACTCCTGCTACCGGTCGGGGTCGAGCATGTCCTCGAAGCGCATCCACTGCTCATAGAAGTACAGGTCCACATAACCCGTACCGCCATTTCTGTTCTTCCGCACCAGAAGCTCGGTGGCCCCCTCGATCCCTCGGGCGGCGTCGTACATCCCTTCACGGAACAGCGCCAGCACCACATCGGCTCGTTCCTTCACGGCGCCCCGCGCCCCGAAGTCGTCCAGCACCGGCCGGCGGTCGTCGCGCGCCGTCAGATGCGGGAGCGGAGATGTCACGAGCACCGCGGTGCGGGCGTCGAGCGCGAGCCGCTTGAGGGCGCGAACCGTGGCGGCCTCCTCTTCTTCGGTGCTGCCCGCCCCGGGTAGAAGGGCGTCCAACCCGTCGATGACGACCAGCTCCATCGTCCGCAGGGCCGAGAGCTCCTCGGCGATCGCCGGGACGCCGCCGACCGGTACTCTTTCGACGATCGGGAGCTCGTCTCGCAAGCGAATTGCCGCGGCGCCGACCCTGGCGCGGGTGGCCTCATCGAGCGTACCGCGGCGGAGATCGTCGATCCGGGTCCGGCCCTCGATGGCCAGGACCCGCTCCAGGACGCGCTCCACGTTCATCTCCCCCGAATAAAAGACGGCAGATCGATGCTCGGTCCCGACCCGCAGAGCGATGGCCAGGGCGAGCGCGCTCTTGCCGCTTCCCACGTCGCCGCCGAGTACGACGAGGTCCCCGCGGCGCAGGCCGCCGCCCAGGAGCTTGTCGAGGCTGGGGAATCCGGTGGTTACGGTGTCGATCGGCGCCGCGCCGTCGGCCACCGCGTCGACGCGGCCGAGGAGGAGCGAGAGGGGGGAGATGTCGGCGCCGCGCGGCATGGCCCAAGATAGGGTTCGCGGGCCGTGCAGGCGAGCCGTCAGCGCTTCAGCTGGGCCAATTGTGCGGCCAGGGCAACGAGCTCCGACCGCGCCGCCGGGTCGAGAAACGAATCGGCTGCCTTGGCGAGCGCGATGACGAGAGGAGCCATCGACTCCGGATGGCCGTTCGCGGACGCCTCGGCGAGCTTCGCGACCGGCGTGCGTACCGGCGCCGGGATCGCGATGCTGCCAAGCCACCCCTTGGCCCCCGCGTAGCGTGCCGCACGCGTATCGTCGTCGAGCGCAAGGACCGGATCACAGCAGTCGTTGACGAGGCGCGCCGCGACGAAACACGCGAGCGCGACTTCACGTGCACCGCCGATCGGTGCGCGTCCGGCGAGTGTCGCCAAGTTCCGGAAGCGGAACGCCGGCGCGGGGAGAGCGTAGGGCGGGAGGGTGACTGGCACGGGCGGAATCTGAGTGCGCCGGGGTGCCGAGGCTAGGCGGGACGCCGCTTTCGGTGACGGGTTCTCTCTGATCGGTGCTCAGTAATGGGTTCTCAGTGCTGGGTTCTCGGTGATCGGTGCTCGGTGATCGGTTCTCGGTGATGGGTGATCGCTAAAGGCGTTGGCAGCGGTCGTCAGCCGTTACCGACAACCGAAAACCCAAGACCGACCACCGCGCTTGGTTTGCCCGCCATTTCTCGTGCGGCTACGTTTGATCAATGCCGCACCAGGTCAAGGCCGTCCTCTGGGTCGACGATGAGGCGGAGCTGCTCGAGCCGCACCGCATGTTCTTGCGTGACAAAGGGTTCGAGGTCGAGACCGCGACGAACGCCGACGACGCCGCCGAGCTCGTGCGACGGCGTCCGTTCGACCTCGTACTTCTCGACGAGCAGATGCCGGGAACGCGTGGTCTCGAGTCGTTCGCCGAGCTCCGGGACATCGACCCGAACCTGCAGGTCGTGATGGTCACGAAGAGCGAGGAGGATTCCACGCTCACCGAGGCGCTCGGCAGCGACATCGCCGGCTACCTCGTGAAGCCGGTGTCGCCGCGGCAGGTGTATGCGCTCGTGGCCCGCATGCTGGAGGGGCCGCGCATCCGCCAGCAGGCCATCGCGCGGTCGTTCGTCGGCCGATTCCGGGCGATGCAGAACGAGTCGCTGCGAGACCTCGACTGGCGCGGCTGGATCGACCGGTACCTCGAGCTCGTGCAGTGGGATCTCGACCTCACGTCGGCGAACGAGA
>JBJMNN010000213.1:0-6490 GCA_045804245.1 Gemmatimonadaceae bacterium
CGCCCCCCGTCGTGCTCGTCGACGCGCGGCTGGACGACGCGCATGGCGCCGCATCGCTCGACTCGCTCTTCGTCGGCCAGCAGGTGGACTACCGCGTCGACGTGCTCCTCAACGAGACGGCGCGAACGCGGCTGCGCCGCAACCCCACCTTCTTCCCGCCCGAGATGTCGGCGGTGCTGGCGTACGACGTCGACATCCCGCGCGGGATGCCGAAGCAGGGGCGTCGCTGCTTCGAGACACTGAGCTACCGGCGCGCGCTGTTTCCGCTCTTCCCCGGCAACGTCACGATACCACCAGCCGTGCTGACGTACTCGCTGCCGCTCACGTCGTCGTTCTTCTCGCGCGAGGAGAGCTTCGAGCTCCGCTCCGATAGCGTGCGCTTCGTCGCGGTCGAGCCGCCAGCGGGCGACCGCCCGCCGGATTACGCGGGCGCCGTCGGTACGCTGCGCATCGCCGCGCACCTCGAGACCGGTGCGTCGCGGGTCGGCGACCCGGTGGTGTTGACGGTCCGCGTCAATGCGGCCGGCAACGTGAAGCTGCTGCCGCGGCCGTCGCTCGAGCTGCCGTGGGCGACGATCACGCCCGGCGACGAGCGCGTCGAGATCGACTCGACGGCGACGCGGATCAGCGGCACCAAGGAGTTCGAGTGGCTGATCACCCCTCGCGAGGCAGGCACCCAGATCGTGCCGTCGATCCGGTACCCATACTTCGATCCGGTGATCCGCCGCTACGCCGTGATCGAGACCTCGCCAATCCCTCTCGTGGTCGGCGCGGCGTCACTCGCCTCGAGCGACACGGCGGCCACCACACACCTGCCGATCCGCCTCGAGCTGCGCGCCGAGCGATCCGCTCCCCTCATGGCTCGGCCGCTCTTCTGGGCGCTGTTCGCGCTCGCGCCATTTCCCGCCGCGCTGCGCCGCGTCGTGCGCCGCCGCCGGCTCGATACGAGCGGGTTGAGCGCGGTGCGACGGATGCGCGCGATCGCCGACGCGCGTGCCCCCGTACCGGCGCGCGAGCTCCGACGGTTGTTCCTCGACGCCCTGCGCGAGCGCGTGCCGAACGCCGCCCGCGATCGCGAACCGCTCGCGCGTACGCTGCGACGCGCCGGCGTGAGCGACGGCGTCGCACTCGAGGCGGAGATGATGCTCGCGCGGCTCGACGCCGCCGCGTTCTCGGCCACCGGCGCGCTCGACGACCGCGCAACGCGCGAATCGGCGGAGATCGTCGCGACGGTCGACGAGGAGGCGATCCGTCCGTCGCGCGCCGCCGCTCGTGCGGCCGGCGCCCTCGTCCTCGTGCTCGCCATCGTCGGCGTGGCGCACGCGGCGTCCGACGAAGCGGAGCGGATCTTCGCCGACGGCGTGCGCGCCTACCAGCGCGGCCAGTTCGGCGTCGCCGAACGGCGCTTCCTTCGTGTAACGACGCTTGCGCCGCGCGCCGTCGACGCGTGGGCCAATCTCGGGACCGCGGCCTGGGAGGGTGCAGACACCGCGCAGGCGGCGCGTGCCTGGCATCACGCGCTGCGCCTCGATCCGCTCGACGACGAGGCGCGCGAGCGGCTCGCCGCACTGCAGCCGCTCGGTCCGCGCTCGGCCGCGTACGTCGCGCCGCTCTCGGTCGACGCCGTCGCGACGGTGGTGCTCGTGGCGTGGCTCGCGGCGTGGCTGCTCCTCGCGCTGCCGGGCAATCGTCGCCCGCGCGCCGCACGGCCGATCGCCGGCGGCGCGATCGCCATCGCGCTCGTCGGCCTCGCGGCGCTGCTCGAGATCGAGGCGCGCATCGAGGCGCGTGATCTCGCCGTGCTCGTGCACGGCCGAACGCTCCTGGAGACTCCCGCCTCGGAGTCCCGTTCGCTCGCCGCGGCGGCCGCTGGCGAGGCAGGACGGCTCGGCGCGCGCGAAGGCGGGTGGGTTCACTTCACCGTCGACGCGGCACGCGCGGGCTGGGTCCCCGCGAGCGCGCTCATGCCGATCGACCCGGTGCAGCCGGCGCGATTGACCGGGTTGGCGCCTGTCCGGTAACCTTCGCCATGACGCGCATCGCAGTGCTCCCACCGGCGGTGGCCGACCAGATCGCCGCCGGCGAGGTCGTCGAGCGTCCCGCGTCGGCGGTGAAGGAGCTGGTCGAGAACGCGCTCGACGCCGGCGCCACGGCGGTCGACGTCGCCGTCGAGGAGGGCGGACGCCAATCGATTCGCGTCAGCGACGATGGCGTCGGCATGGAGCGCGACGACGCCCTGCTCGCGCTCGAGCGTCACGCGACCTCGAAGATCCGGTCGGCGTCGGATCTGGTCGGCGTATCGAGCTTCGGTTTCCGCGGCGAAGCGCTGCCGGCCATCTGCTCCGTCAGTCGTCTCGTCATCGAGACGGCACCGTCCGACGGGGCGGGCACGGCGATCCACGCGGCGGGCGGCGTCGTCAGCGAGGTGCGCGACGTCGCACGTCGCCGCGGCACGACGATCGTGGCGTCGCAGCTCTTCTACAACGCACCGGCGCGCCAGAAGTTCTTGCGCGGCGCACGCTCCGAGTGGCGTGGCGTCGTCGACGTGATGACGATGGTCGCGCTCACTCGGCGCGACGTGCGCTTCACCATCTCGAACGACGGGCGACAGTCGCTGGCCCTGCCTGCGGTACACTCTCTCCGCGACCGCGTCGCGGCCCTCTGGGGATCGGCCGTCGCCGACCGCATGGTCGACGTCGACGACGTGCGCGGCACGATCCACGTCAGCGGGCTCGCCGAACGGCCGGGCGACGTTGGTACCGCGAGCCGGCGCACCTTCCTCACCGTGAACGGGCGTCCGATCCGCGACGCGGGCCTCCTGCGCGCCGCCGAAGCCGCGTACAAGTCGACGCTCGCGCCGGGATTGCGGCCATCGCTCCTGCTCGACGTCGTGCTCCCCGCCGACGCCGTGGACGTCAACGTGCACCCGGCAAAGGCGGAAGTGCGGTTCCGCGACCGGTGGGTGTTGGAGCACGCCGTGGAAGACGCGATCCGTCGCGCGCTCGGCACCCACGACGCGAGTGCGGCGCTCGGCGTTCGCACGTGGTCGCCGTCGGCACCCGCATGGAGCACGACAGGCAGCGACGTCGAGCTGCTGCGCCCCGCCGGCTCGCCGGCCGACGGACTGTTCGAGCAGCGCGGCGCGCCGGAGAACGACCGGCCGATCGGTGTGGAGGTCGGATTCGACCCGTCGAGTGCGACCGCGCACGATACCTGGCGTCCGCCCGAGCCGAGCTTCCCGTCCGCGCCCGTACCCGAGCCGCCTCCGACGCAGCACGTGCCGCCGCTGCTTCAGTTGCGTCGGACGTACATGATGTTCGAGCACGACGAGGGCGTCGTCCTCATCGACCAGCATTCGGCGCACGAGCGCGTGCTCTACGAGCGGTTCATGGGAATGCTCGAGCGGGGCGAAGCGCCGTCGCAGCGGCTGCTCTTCCCGCTCACGCTGCATCTCACGCCGGCCGAGGGCGATGCCTTCGAGGCGAACCGGGACGTGCTCGTTCGGCTCGGCTTCGAGGTGGAGGGGTTCGGGGGACACACGCTGCTCGTCAACAGCGTGCCGATGCCGCACCCGCGCTTCGACGCCGAGCGATGCCTGCGCGAGACGCTCGCCGCGCTCGCCGGCGATCGCGCACCGTCGACGCACGCGCGCCACGAGCGTCTCGCCGCCACGGTGGCGTGCAAGGCGGCGATCAAGGCGGGCGACGAGCTGTCGCCGGCCGAGATGCGTGCGCTGTTCGTCGCACTGGGTGAGACGCGACTTCCCGCGCACGACGTGCACGGCCGCTCGACCATCGTCCAGCTCTCGTGGCCCGAGCTCGAGCGCCGCTTTGGGCGACAGTAGTGCGCCCGCGGTCCCGGTCGTGTGCGGACCGACCGCAGCGGGCAAGAGCCGGCTCGCGCTCTGGCTCGCCGAGCGGACGGACGTCACGATCGTCAGCGCGGACTCGCGGCAGCTCTATCGCGGCTTCGATATTGGAACGGCCAAGCCCACACCGGCCGAACGCCGCGCCGTTCCCCACTGTGGCGTCGACGTGCTCGATGCGACGCAGCGCGCCTCGGCCGCCTGGTGGGCGGACCACGCCGACGCGTGGATCCGGGAGACGATGGCGCAGGGGCGGGTTCCGCTCGTCGTTGGTGGTACCGGTCTCTATCTGCGCGCGCTGTTCGGTGTTCTGTTCGAGGAGCCGCCGCTCGACGAGAACCGGCGTGTCGCCCTGCGAGGCGAGCTCTCGGCCTATCCGACCGAGAGGCTGCGGCGGTGGGTGCGCGAGCTGGATCCGGCGCGCGCTGCGCTCGGTCGCACCCAGCTGTTGCGCGCGCTCGAGATCGCGTTGCTCGCGGGCCGACGCGTGAGCGATCTGCACCGCGAACGCCAGCGGCCGGCACGCTGGTCGGCACGCTACCTCGTCGTCGATCCGGGCCCCGAGCTGGCGACGCGGATCGAGTCGCGCGTCGAGGCGATGATGGCGGCTGGCTGGAGGAAGGAGGTGCGGCGCCTGATCGCCGAAGTGCCGGCCGACGCACCCGCGTGGAACGCCACCGGCTACCGAGCGATTCGTCTGCTCGAGGCCGGCGAGCTCGCCGAGAGCGACGCGGTGCATCGCGTCATCGTGGAGACGCGGCAGTACGCCAAGCGACAGCGCACGTGGTTCCGGCACCAGCTCGCCGAAGACGACGTGACACGCCTCGATCCGCGCGATCCCGACTGGGAGGCGCGCGCCCTTTCCTGGTGGCAGCCATGGCACGCTTGAGGATCGGCATCACCTGCTACCCGACCTACGGTGGGTCGGGAGCAGTCGCGACAGAGCTCGGCATCGCGCTGGCCCAGCGGGGACACGAGATCCACTTCATCACCTACCAGCAGCCGTTCCGGCTCCCGTCGTTCCTGCCGCGCATCTACTTCCACGAGGTGGACGTCGGCCGATATCCGCTCTTCGAGTATCCGCCCTACGACCTGGCGCTCGCGGTGCGCATGCACGAGGTCGTGCTCGCGCATCGACTCGACCTCCTGCACGTGCACTACGCCATCCCGCATGCGACGAGCGCATGGATGGCGCGCGAGATGCTTGCGCAGACGCGCCCGGACATCAAGGTGCTCACGACGCTCCACGGCACGGACATCACGATCGTCGGGCAGGACCCGTCGTTCCACGCCATCACCAAGTTCTCGATCGAGAAGTCGAACGGGCTCACCGCCGTCTCGAAGTATCTGCGCGACGAGACGCAATCGGTGTTCGGGTGCGCTGCCTGTCGCATCGACGTCATCCCGAACTTCATCGACCCGGCCGTCTACGATCGTGCGCGCTACGAGCCACAGCTCCGCGAGCAGGTGAACGGCGACAAGGTGCTGATGCACATCTCGAATTTTCGCGCCGTGAAGCGGGTGCGCGACGTCGTCGGCATCTACGCGCGGGTGGCGAAGGAAGTGCCGAGCGTGCTCGTGATGGTCGGGGACGGCCCGGAGCGCATCGACGCGGAGCAGGAGGCACGCCGACTCGGCGTGCAGGACCGGGTATTCTTCCTCGGCAAGCTCGAGGCGGTGGCGCCGCTGCTCGCGAGCGCCGATCTGTTCCTGATTCCCTCGCAGAGCGAGTCGTTCGGGCTCAGCGCGCTCGAGGCGCTCGCCACCGGCGTTCCGGTGGTCGGCTCCCGCGCCGGTGGCCTCCCGGAGGTGGTGCGCGATGGGGAGACGGGCGCACTCTGCGCCGTCGGCGACGTCGAAGGGATGGCGCGCGCCGCGATCGATCTGCTCACCGACGACGATCGCTGGCGAACCATGTCCACGCTCGCGCAGGCCGACGCGCGCAAACGCTTCTCCCTCGACCAGATCGTCCGGCAGTACGAGGACTTCTACGTGGACGCCCTCGGTGGTAGCCTGCCTGACGACGACGCGTAGCTCATCCACCCTTTTCTCGTCCCCGTGAACGCCGCACTTTTCGCCCAGCTCGTCCAGCCGTCGCTCGACGCGCTCCATGCCGTGCTGCTCGGCATCGTCGAAGGCATCACCGAGTTCCTGCCGATCTCCTCCACGGCGCACCTCATCCTCGCGAGCCGCGCGCTCGGGCTCTCCGAGACCGAGTTCCTCAAGAGCTTCGAGATCATCATCCAGCTCGGCGCCATCCTCTCCGTCGTCGTGCTGTACTGGAAGCGGTTTCTCGACGTCGAGGTGCTGAAGAAGCTCGTCGTCGCGGTGATCCCCACCGGTGTCATCGGCCTCACCGTGTACAAGGCGATCAAGGGCTATCTCCTCGGGAACGTCGCGGTCGTGCTGTCGACCCTCCTGATCGGCCTCTTTCAGGCGATCGCCGTCATCCCCGGCGTGTCGCGGTCGGCGGCCACCATCGTCGGCGGATCGCTGCTCGGCGTGTCGAAGCGCACGATCGTCGAGTTCTCGTTCATGCTGGCCGTCCCCACGATGCTCGCTGCCACCGGTCTCGAGCTGCTCAAGAGCCGAGCGGCGCTCAGCGGGAACTTCGGTGTGCTGGGC
>JBJMNN010000214.1:0-11707 GCA_045804245.1 Gemmatimonadaceae bacterium
CGGCGAGATCGAGCCGTGCCCAGTGCACGAGCCCCTTCACGGCGGGCACCTGAGTGGTCCACGGCAGCTTCTGGCCATTGGCGAGTACCGCGACGTACGAACCGGGCGTGATGCCGGCGCCTGATGGCAGCAGCTCAGCGGATCGGTGCGCGGCGACGAGGACCGGAAGCGCGCCGAACGCGAGGACGGCCGCGGCGGCTCGGCGGCGCGAAGGAGAAAGTCTGGGCACGACAGGCAGCTGGGGAGGGGCGGCGCCGATCACTGGCGGCGCTTCCTTATATATACGGACGAGCGGCCCGCGAAATGGTTTTGTCGTTACGGACTCGTCGGCGCCACCGATGCGCGAACCCACGAACCCCGGAACCTGCGAACCCGCGAACCTGCGCTACTTCGTCAGCTCCCCCTTCCCCACGACCGCCTCGTCGTAGCCGTACATGTCGAACGCACGGGCATGTCCGTCCGCCGTGCGGAAGGCGAAGATCATTCCCGGCTCGACGAACGGCCGGCCCTTGAAGCTCTCGCCGCCGGTGTAGGCCACGTGGAAGCGGCCGTCCACGACCGGCACCATGTACACCTCGCCACCGAACACGTCGCGAGGCTGCGACTTGAGGCGCAGCGTGCCGGCATCGTCGCGGATCACGAAGTCCACGTCGTACGGCGCGCCGAGCCGTGGCGTCATGTGCACCTTGTACGTGCCGACGTACTGCGGCACCTGATCGTCAGGCAGCGTCACGAGCCGCGGCATCTCGACGCCGATCTGGAGCGGCACGACGGTGGTGCCCCAGTGCAGGCGCAGCGTCACGCCGTCGGGAGTGACCACCGGCATGTACCACGCGAGCGTCTCCATGTGCATCGGCGACTGCTCGGGCTTCACGTCGAGGCGGAGCTGCTCGTCCTCGGCACCCGGGTGCCGCGTATGAAAGCGCTTGACTTCGCGTGAGAACGAAAGTGACCACGCGGCCGGCGGCGCCTTGGGCGTGAGCCAGAGCGAGTACTTCCCCTTCGGCAGCGCCTTGCCATCGATCGTGACGTCGCGATCGACCTCGACCGTCGTCGCCCAGTTGGCGCCGGGAGTCCACACCTCGCCCCACTTCACGACGCCGCCGTCGCCGAACAGCGTTCGGCCGCGCGCGACCGGACGGTCGCCATCGATCGTGATCGTGGTGGTGCTCACGCGCTGCGTGAGGGTGAAGTGCTCGCTCGCGCGGATCTGTGCGCAGGCGATCGCCGGCGCGGTGATCGTGGCCAGGAGCACGGCAGCCGTTAGGCGACGTCGCATCAGGGTGGGGCGAGGTGGGATGACAGGGAACGCCGCTGCGCGCGGCGAACGATCACTGGCCGAACTTCGCGTCGATGGCGGCGCGGATCTCGTCGAGCGACTTCCCCTGCTCGTGCATCCGGAAGGCGAGCTTCGCTTCGCCCTGACAGATCACGCAGTGCTGCGCCATGCCATCGGCCTCGTAGCACGACAGCAGGGAATAGAACTCCGGAAGCTCCGCGCAGCCACACTGGCAGCGGATGCCGTCCACGACCTGCGGGATCTTCCGCACCATGTCGAAGACGGGCTCGGCCGCCGGGTGCTCGGTCAGCTTGTCGCGCGTCAGCACCTTCGACGCATCGATGCCGGGACGCGGCGTGGGATGCGGGCCGCCGTATGGCCGGCGCATTGGCGGGCGTCCAGCGATGCCCGCCGCCGCCGGCCGCGCGCGTGCGAGGCCGGCCAGCGCGAGCAGCGCAACGGTAGAACGGCGAATGAATTGGCGCCGTGAGTCGGCGCGTGCGGCGAGATCGCTCATTTGACCGGAGTGAGCCAGCCGTGCCGGCGCATCCAACTCTCGCATAAGGTGGTCCAGATCGCGAGCACCGGATCCTTCGGCGCCATCCCATAGCCGTGGCCGCCGTGCTCGAACACGTGCAGCTCGGCCGGCACACCGTTGCGCTTGAGCGCCTCGTAGAAGAGGAGCGAGTTCTGCACCGGCACGGTGCGGTCGTCCGTGCTGTGCACGAGAAAGGTCGGCGGTGTCTCGCGCGTCACTTGCAGCTCGTTCGACAGCAGTTGCACGAGCTCGGGGGTCGGTTCCTTTCCCAGCAGGTTGAGCCGCGAACCGCCGTGCGTGACCGAGTCGCGCATCGTGATGACGGGATAGATCAGCAGCTCGAAGTCCGGGCGCGAGCTCGCGCGCTCGATCGGATCGGCGCTCGACGCGTTGCCCGCGTCGAAGTGCGTGCCGGCAGTGGACGCGAGATGTCCGCCGGCGGAGAAGCCGATGATCCCCAGCCGCCGCGGATCGACATTCCACTCGGCGGCGCGGGCGCGGGCGATCCGGATGGCCCGTTGTGCGTCGCCGAGCATCGTCGGATGGTGGTAGCTCGGACCGAGCCGGTACTTCACCACGAACGTCGTGACGCCCAGTCCGGCGAGCCAGTTGGCGATCGCGCTCCCCTCGTGATCCATCGCGAGGTGCTGGTAGCCGCCACCGGGGAAGATCACTACGGCCGTGCCGTTCGCCGTTCCGGCGGGAGGAAGATACGGCGTCATCTCCGGCTGGTCGGCCGGCGTGGCACCGAGCGCGCCCGGAGCGCCGTTCGCCCAGAGCGGGATCACCGCTTGGGTACGCGCGACGAACGGCCGCGCGGCGGGGGCTGCGCTGGCGGACGTTGCCGCCGATGCGGGCGACGTTGCGGGCGTTGCAGGCGCGCTCGCGCATCCCAGCGCGAGCGAGAGGACGAGAAGATGTACGCGCGTCACGTGACGAGGTGAGATGGGGTTGAAAGCACCATATTAGGCCCTCCGTTGCGAACCCGCGAACCCGCGAACCCGCGCTCTCAAAAGCTCTGCCGCGCCGCGCGCTTTACGTACGTGTCGCGCAGCGGTGCCGAGTGCGTGACGCGGAACTCCTCGACGTCGCGCAGCACGAACTTCGGAACGTTGGCCGCGGTTTGTGCGCGTACGCCGTGCAGCTCGGCGCCGCGCACGTCGTCGAACACGAATGCGGGGCGCGTGTCGGGGGACATGAAGCCGACCTCCACGCCGTCCAGCCGCACGTTCGACGCATGCCGCACGTAGAACCCGTACGCCGGCAGCACGCCGAACAGACTCGGCTCCGGGTACATCGCCTCGCGCTCTGGCACCGCGTACGCCTCGCGCGGACCCGTGCCGCCGGGCGGACGGAAGAACGTGTTGACGAGGTTCGCGGGCTGCGTTGCCGCGGCATCGAGTGTCAGCCCCCCGTGATATAGGATGCGCACGTTGCTGAACCGGACGTCTTCGATCGGATGTCCGGGCACGCCGGCGATGATCGACGCGTAGCGCGGATCGGCGTCGTACACGGTGACGTTGCTGATCGACACGCGGCGCAGCGTACCCACCGGCGTGCCTGCCGGACCACGCATGCGGCTCGCGAGCCGGAGGAAGAAGGGCGCGTTGGACACCTCGCGCATCGTGACGTTCGAGATCGTCACGTCCTCGAGCGCGGCGCCGTCCACCGTCTCCAGCGCGAGGCCGCGCGAGCGCGTGAACACGATGTTCGAGATGGTGATGTTCCTGAACCCGCCGTTCGACTCGGTGCCGAGCTTGATGCGGCCCGTCGGTCCGTCGCGGTCCGGCGCGGCCACCGACGTGCGGCCGTACGTGCCGTCGAGCACCGTGCCGACGTCGAAGCCGCTCACGATGCTGTTCGTGATCGCGACGTTCTCCGTGGCGCGCGGCGCGCCGAGCGCGTAGGAGCTCTTGAGCACGATCGCGTCGTCGTTCGGCGCATTCACCTGGGTGTTCGAGATGCGCACATTGCGGCAGGCGTCGACGTCGATGCCGTCGCGGTTCGTGTCGATCGTCAGGTTGTCGATCGTCGCGTTGTCGACGCCGGTGAGCAGGATGGCCATGTGGCCGCCGCGATGGATCGTGAAGTCGCGGAGCAGCACGTTGCGCGAGAGCTTGAGCGCGATCGCCTTGTTCGCCTGGCCAGGGCGCGTGTCGAGATCCTCGGCGCGTGGGTTCAGTCCGCGGCTCAACCCCTTCCCATCGATGCGTCCAGGCCCCGTGATCGACACGTCCTCGACGTTCTCCCCCCAGATCAGACTGTTGTGCCAGTGGCTGTGGCCGAAGTCCTGATACGCGTTGCCCGCTCCACGCTCGGCGGGATCGTAGCCGCGGCCTCCGCCCGTGTCGGCGGCGAGGAGCACGGCGCCCTGGTCGAGGTAGAGGCCGACGTGACTTTTGAGGCGAACGGAGTGGCTGGCATAGGTGCCGCCCGAGATGACGACCGTACCACCTCCGGCCGCCGCGGCGGCATCGATCGCGCGATTGATCGCGTCGCTGTCGATCGTCTTGCCGTCGCCTCTGGCGCCGAAGTCGCGCACGTCGAATCGGCGACTCACTTGCGGCGCGACGACGACCGGCGCCGGCGACGCAGACGGCGCGGAGCCGGCGGTGCGCGTGCTCGACGCGCTCGAGCAGGCGATGCCGGCGATGCCGGCGATGCCGGCGAACAGCAGCGACACAGTGCGATGCCGCTCTTGGCGGCGAGCGAGCGGCATGTCGGTCGTCACTCGAGGTGGAACACCTCGCGCAGCGGACGGCTGCGCGGGCTGTCGTCGGGGTTGGTCGGCATGATGTCGCGCATGTACGTCCACCACCGCCGGCACACCTCCGTGTCGGCGATGGCGTCCCAGCGCGCCTCGTCCTCGATCTCGACGTACCCGAACAGACTGCCGTCCGTCTCGTCGAGGAAGATCGAGTAGTCGTGCGCGCCCTGCGCGCGCAGCACGTCCTGCAGCTCCTGCCAGATCGGCGAGTGGCGGCGCTCGTACTCTTCGTACTCGCTCGGATTGACCGCCATGCGGAATGCCTTGCGGATCATGCGCGCAGCTTTCTCATCGGCGGTCGTGCGCGAGCAGGCGCGCGGCGTCGGCCGCGGGCACGCGGAACGCCGTGCCGTGGCGGATGCCGGCGGGCATCACGAGCTGCGCCGTGACGTCGCCCCACGTCTTCAGATCGGGGGACGCGAGCGCCCCGTAGCGGTGCTCGCGATAGCGATCGAAGTAGACGATCCACCGATTGCCGACACGGAGCGCCGTCGGCCCTTCGGCCCAGTAGTCGCCGGTGATGCGCGTCGTGGGCCGCGTCCATGGCCCCTCGGGGCGCTCGGCGTAGGCGAGGCGGATGTTCTTCTGCGGGGGCCGCTCCGTCTCGTCTTTCAGGAACAGCACGTGGCGCGTGCCGTCACGGATCATGAAGGCGTCGATGACGCTGAAGTCGTGGTCGTAGAGGATCTTCGCCTTGGAGAACTTCTCGAAGTCCGTGGTAGTGACGTAGTAGATGCGGTGGTTGTACTTGCCACCGCCGCCGATGCTGTCGCCCTTGAATCGGCCGGGGATCGTCGTCGCCCAGAAGATCAGGTAGCGCCCCCTGGGCGCGTCGTAGAAGATCTCCGGTGCCCACGTGTTCAACGCGGTCGGCTCGTACGCCATCACGGGCACGTACGTCTCGTTCGTCCAGGTGATCAGGTCCTTCGACCGGGCGTAGCCGAACCCGTGCTCGTTCCAGCCCGCCGTCCATACCATGTGGTAGGTGCCGTCGGGCCCCCGCGCGATCGACGGGTCGCGCGTGAGCTTCTCCCTGCCGACGGTGGGCTTGAAGAATGCGCTGTCGCCGTTGAGGGCACGCCACTTGAGGCCGTCCTCGCTATAGGCGAGGTGCAGGCCGTCCTCGCCGTTGCCCTTGAAGTAGGAGAAGACGTAGCGGTCGCCCGTGGCGTCGGTGGTAGTGGCCGCGCGCGGCGCCGAGGCACAGGCCGAGGCGGCCACGGCCAGCGCGGCGAGAAGGAATCGGGGACGGAAAGGCATGGTCGGGTTGGCGGGCCGCTAGTTGTATCTCGGGCTCGAGCGCTGTCAAGCTAACGCGCGCCTCTCCCGTGACGCTGGCGCGTGGTTGCCGCGCCCCTGCACGGATGTTCATTTTGGCAACGATGCCACGCCCACGGTCGGCTCCGGATCTGTACCTGCTGAGCAAGGTCAGCACGCTCTACTACCTGCGAGACCAGACGCAGCAGGAGATCGCCGAGCGGCTGCGGCTCTCGCGCCCCGCCGTCTCGCGGTTGCTGCGCGATGCGCAGCAACACGGGATCGTCCAGATCACCATCTCGCCGCCGCGTGGGTTGCTGATCGACCTCGAGTCGCGGCTCGAGGAGCGCTACGGGCTCGAGGTGGTACGCGTCGTGGCGATGGAGCCGGGCACGAGCGCCGACCTCCTGCGCCGGCAGATCGGCGCGGCCGCCGCGTCGTATCTCGCGCGCACCGTGCATCCCGGCGACACGATCGGCCTCGCCTGGGGAACGACGCTCGGCGCGATGGTGCAGTCCATGGCCCCTCTCGCCACCGAGGGCGTGCACGTGGTGCAGACGCTCGGCGGGATCGGACCGCCGGCGGCGGAGGCGTACGCCGCCGAGCTCGTGCGGCGGCTCGCCCAGCTGCTCGGCGCGGCGCCGGTGCTCTTCCCCGTGCCCGGCGTCGTGGCCACGGCCGAAGTGCGCGACGTGCTGCGCAACGACCCGCACGTCCAGGCGGCGCTGCGCTACTTCGACCGCCTCGACACGGTGTACGTCGGCATCGGATCGATCGCCACGAACCCTGTGCTCAACGACGGGCATTCGCTGCCGCCGGGGACCCACGCAGCACTCGTCGCGGCGGGCGCCGTGGGCGACATCGCGCTCCGCTTCTTCGACGCCCATGGCGCACCGGTGCGCTCCTCGCTCGACGAGCGCATCCTCGGCATCACCACCGAGCAGCTGCAGAAGGCACCGCGCGTCGTGGCCGTGGCCGGGGGGCCCGAGAAGGCCGACGCGATCCGCGCCGCGCTGAAGTCGGAGATCATTGACGTGCTGATCACGGATCAGCAGACGGCAGAAGAGCTCGCGGGGCGGACATAACGGTTAGTCGGTTTGTCGGTTCACGGTTGACGGCCGGCCTCGGGCGGCTCCTGCGTCCCGAGGTTGGCCGACAATCGACAACCGTTAACTGTTGACCGCTTGAGCCCCTCCCCATCCCACAACTAACCTTCGCCGATTCCACTCACCGTCTTCCATCGACCCATGCCCCGTCCCGTCACCCTGTTCACTGGCCAGTGGGCCGATCTTCCCCTCGAGACCGTCGCGCAGAAGGCGAAGGAGTTCGGCTTCGACGGGCTCGAGCTCGCCTGCTGGGGCGATCACTTCGACGTCCAGCGCGCGCTGAAGGAGGACGGCTACGCGAAGGGACGGCGCGAGCTGCTCGCGAAGTACGGGCTCCAGCTGTTCGCGATCAGCAACCATCTCGTGGGCCAGGCGGTGTGCGACCCGATCGACGAGCGGCACAAGGCGATCATCCCGCCGCACGTGTGGGGCGACGGCGAGGCCGAAGGGGTGCGCCAGCGCGCCGCGCAGGAGATGCAGGACACGGCGCGCGCCGCGGCGAAGCTCGGCGTGAAGACCGTCGCCGGCTTCACCGGCTCGTCGATCTGGGGGCTGCTGTACAGCTTCCCCCCCGTGCCCGAGGCGATGATCGACGCGGGCTACGCCGACTTCGCCAAGCGGTGGAACCCGATCCTCGACACGTTCGACGAGGTGGGCGTGCGCTTCGCGCTCGAAGTGCATCCGACGGAGATCGCGTTCGACGTCTCGTCGGCGCAGCGCGCGCTCGACGCGGTGAACGGGCGGAAGGCGTTCGGTTTCAACTACGACCCGAGCCACTTCGGCTATCAGTGCGTGGACTACCTCGGCTTCATCGATCGCTTCGCCGACCGCATCTACCACGTGCACATGAAGGACGTGTGGTGGAGCGACGTGCCGCGTCCGTCGGGGGTGTTCGGCGGCCATCTGCCATTCGGACACGCGGAGCGCTACTGGGAGTTCCGCTCGATCGGCCGCGGCAAGATCAAGTTCGAGGAGATCATCCGGCACCTGAACGCCGCGCGCTACGACGGCCCGCTCTCGATCGAATGGGAAGACATCGGCATGGACCGCGAGGCCGGCGCGCGCGAGGCCTGCGCGTTCGTGAAGGCCGTGGACTTCCGGCCGCCGCACGCCGCATTCGACTCCGCGTTCGCGCGTGAGTGAAGGGCCGCCCACTCGGCGCACCGACCTGACGCCGCAGGAGAGTCGCGCAACGGACGCGGTACGCGTGGGGGGGCGCGGCGCCGCGCTGGCGGGTGTCGTCTTCCTCGGCACGATCGCCTACACGTTCGGCTTCCTCTTCGCGCGCGGGCTCAGCACCGAGATGCTCAACGAGCCCGCGCGCCTGCTGCCGTGGGTGCACGCGCACACTGTCGCATTCGTCGGGCTGTGGTGGATCTACACGCTCCATTTCCTTTGCCTGCTGCCGGCGCCGCGCGGGCTCGCGGTGATCGTCGGCGAGGAACGCGCGACGATCCGCATGGCGACCGTCGCGGGGATTGCGGGCGCGGTGGTCGGCATGATCGCCGCGCAGGTGAACGCGGCGACGGCGCCGCCGCTCGCCGCGGCATCGGTCGCCACCGCGCCGGCGCTCTTGCCGAGCGTGTGGCTCCAGAGCGAGCTCGCGGGCGGGCTCGGGCTGCAGCTCCGGTTGCTCAGCGATCTGCTCATGGCCGTGTGGCTCGCGACGACCGGTCTCACGCTCGCGCGGATGGCGGGCTGGCGTGCGCTCGGCGTCGTGCAGCTCGCCGTCTCGGCGCTCGTCGTCGTGGTCTACGTCGGCAAGCCTTTCGACTGGCTGGATCTGGAGCCGACGCTGGGGTTCATTCTGGCGCTGGTGTATCTGTCGATCGGTGTGCTGATGCTGAGAAGAAGAAGCTCAGGGAGTCGCTGACTGAGTGATGGCCTCGGGAACGAGTGCATCCCGAGCAGGTTCGCGCGCCGCGCAATTCGTATTGCGCACCGGCCAGTATCTCAGTCCTCCGTCCACCGACAGGATCGCCGCCAGCGGATAGCCGCGCGCGCAGCTTTCCGCCGCGATCGCCGTGAGCTCCGATCCGCTGGGCGGTGCCGTGGGCTCGACGTCCACCGTCACCGCGATACGAACGCCCGCCTGGTGCGCCCAGTACTGACCAAAGGGTGAGCCGACCAATGCGACGCGGTCGCCGGGCCGGAGCCCGAGCTGTGTGAGGCGCTCAGCGGGTGATCGTGCCAACTCTGCTCGCCCGAGCGACACTCGCTCGGAGACGCGGCCCAGGGCCAGCACGCTGACCACGGCGAGCGCGACATACTCGATCGCCCACAGCATCGCCGCAGCACGCGCGGGAGCCGCGCCGCGCGGTGAGCCGTTCAGATACACGGTGAGTGTCAGCAGTGTCGCGATCGCCGCGCCGGCCAACCGGCCTTCGGGATGGCTGAGCAGATGGAGGCCCGCCAGCGACAGCGCCGGCACGGCGGCCAGCGAGCGTCGGCGTTCGATGGGGGCGCGACCCACACCGGCCGCGAGCACCACGAGGCAAGGCAGCGCGAGCGCACCTGCCACCACACGATACCAGTGCAGGTTGGCGCGAATGACTCGCCATTGTGCTGGCCACGAGATCACGAGCGGCCGGCGCTCCACATATCTCGTCGCGTCGTGCCAGAACGGGAACGACCCGGGCAGCTCGCCGGTGTAGAGCGCCGCGTGTGGTGACGACGCGAGCTGTACCACACGCGGCGCATCGTTCCGACGACTTCTCGATTGTGCTACGGTCTCGAAGCGTGGCGCGATCTTCGGGATGTCGTTGACGTACCAGTCGTAGTTCAGGCGGCCCGTTTCGCCGAATGTGAGATGCCCCTGCGAGACCGACTGCACCGTCACCAGCGGCGCCGCGAGTGCGAGCGCGATGCCGAGCGGCGCAAGTCGAGCGGAGATCCGTGTTCCGCGCGCAAGACACATGTATGCCAGCGCGCCAGCGATCATCACGGGGAAGAACACCGCTTTGGTCCAGTAGCCCAGCGCCAGTATCACGGCGAGCCGACCGGCACGACGAATGGATGGAGGCTCGCCTGCCATCGCCACGAGCTCCGCAGTGGCGAGTGAGAGCCAGGCGGCGATGAGCATGTCGGGCGTGATCGCCGTCGCTCCGATGAGCCGCACACAGCACCACAACCAGACCGCTCCTCCGGCGCTCAGTCGCGCAACGCGCTGCATGGGAGACAGTGTCGTGGGCACACGTGTGTGCAGAGCCCAGAGCAGCTGCGCGACGGCGAGTGTGGCAAACGTGACGATGACCATGTTCACGACGAGTGCCACCTGAAGCTCCGAAGGGACAGCTCCATCCGTCCGCACGTGTGCGACTGTCGCCATCCGCTGTGCTGCGCCGAGCAGCGCGGGGTACAGTGGGCTCCAGTACCCGTTGGCGACCGCCGTCGCGTCGCCGCGGGCGTAGCGCGCCGCGAGCTCGAGATAGCTGATGCCGTCAGCGTTCGGCAGCGCATTCCACGCTCGGCACTGCAGTAGCGCGAGGGAAAGCACGACGGCGAGCAGCCCGAGCGTGAAGAATGCTCGCCAGCGCGATGCCGGGTCCGTCGCTTGCTCCCTTACCGCGGCAGGAGAGTTGAAGGTGCGCACGACCGATGACGAGCGAAGCCGAAGCCGCGCATCATCCGAGGTATCCGAGCGACCTCCACATCTCGCGCTCCGCACGGTTCCGGTCGTCGATGACCTCGCACATGGCATCGATGCGCATCGTCGCGCGGCGCCCGAGGTCATAGGCGGGCCACGCAGGCTGGCCCGCTGCCGCAGGCCGGCCGGTGCGCGCGAAGGTCGCCCACAGCTCGGCCATGTTGTGTGATGCTGTCAGACGCTCGGGACGGTTGCCCATGAGGAACGTCGACGGCGTCACGTTGTTGAACTTGAGACCGATGTCCATCGCGTGCGGCGTGCCCATGGGGTATTCGGTGCCCGGCACCTTCTCCCCCGACTTGTAGCCGAGGTTGTAGAGGAAGGCGGGGGCACCACCCTGCGCGCTCTTCTTCTCGGCGATCTCGATCGAGCCGAGTCCCATCATCGTGACCGACTCGATCTCGACGTAGAGCGCCGTCGCCGAGGCCGCAGGGCGACTGCGACGATAGGTCTCGACGATGCGCGGTGCGTCCGCGCCGAACCGCGGCTCGAGCTTTGTGCGCAGACCGGCATCGTCGATGCCGAATCCACTCGTGTCCTTGTTGGCGTACGCGACGTAGGTGTACTCGTCCTCGTTCCAGCCGACGATCAGCGGCTTGTCACGCGAGATCGCCGGCGCGGTGGGCTCGAATGGATGGTGCGGCAGCACGGTACCGTCGACGACGGGGGCGAAGCCGCCGAGCTCCGCGGGCGGCGGGCGCTTCCCTCGTGGCGTCGCCCTCGCGCGCTCCCGCTCGATCCTCTTCCCCGTCTCCGGAAGACGGAGCTGCAGCGCGAGCAGATCGGCGGCGCTCGTCTCCAGCAACCGGCGCCAGTCGCGCTGCGCGATGCCCATCTCGCCGAGCAGCAGCGCGGTCGTCTCGGCGACAGCTTCGCGGGTCGACATCCGCACGCCCGGTCCACTCTCGATCGACGCCTTGTTGAAGTACGGTGCCGCGCTCGGCATCGCGAAGAGGCACGACGTCTTCTGCCCGCCTCCCGACTCGCCGAAGATCATGACGTTGGACGGATCGCCGCCGAACGCCGCGATGTTCTCGTGCACCCAGCGCAGGCCGTCGACGATGTCGAGCATGCCGTTGTTCCCGGAGCCGGCGTATTCCTCGCCGGCGATCTC
>JBJMNN010000215.1:0-4450 GCA_045804245.1 Gemmatimonadaceae bacterium
AGGGCCCCGGCGGTGTTCTCCGCGCTCGGCGATCCGATCGCCGGCCTGCTGCTCGACGATGGCGACATCTCGGGCGGTCTCGCGTCGCGGCTCTCGGCGGCGTCCGCGATGCTCTATCTCGCCGGCATGGCGCTCAACGATCTCGCCGACCGTGAGGAAGACGCACGTGATCGCCCCGAGCGGCCGATCCCGTCCGGCTCCGTGTCGCCGCGCGCCGCCGCGCTCATCGGCGGCTCGCTCCTGCTCGGCGGGGTTCTCGCCGCGCATCGCAGCGGTGCGCGATGGACGGGTCCCGCGCTCGCCGCGATGATCGTCGCGTATGACTTCCAGCTCAAGCGCTCGGCGACGCTCGGCCCTCTGGCGATGGGCGCATGTCGCGCGCTCTCGCTGCTCATGGGGGTGGAGGCGTCGCGTGGCGCCGTGACGCGGCGCGGCACCGAGGGCGCGCTACTGCTCGGCGCGTACGTCGCGGGCCTGACGATGATCGCGCGTGGGGAGACCGGCGTGGCGCGCACGACCGAGCTGCGCGCGGGTGCGGGACTCGTGGCCGGTGCGCTGCTCGCCACCGCGGTGCGTGGAGGTCCGGCATCGATTGCCTGGACCGCCGCGACCGCCGCGCTCGCTGGACCGGCCGTTCGCCGCGCCGTCGCGGAGCCAGGACCGAAGACGGTGGGCCCGGCAGTCGGTGCACTCATCCGCGCCATCCCCGCCCTCGACGGCGGCATTGCCGGCGCCAGCGACCCCGCGCCGGCGATGGTATTCCTCTCGATGCTTGGACTCACCCGCTGGGGCCGCAATTTGATTCCCATCACCTAGTGGCGTGGGCGTTCGTGCAGGACCCACGACCGATTACTCACTACCGATAACTCTTTTGAAACTCTGGATCGTCGGTGCCCGCGGCTCGATCGCTACCACGCTCGCCGTCGGTGTGCTCGCCGCGCAGCGCGGGCTCGTTCCGCTCGAGGCGCTGCTCACGGAGACGGAGCCGTTCCTCGCTCTCGGGCTGGCCACGCTCGCCGGCCTCGAGATCGGCGGCTGCGATCTCGCACCAGGCACCCTCGCCCAGTCGGCGCACGCCGCGCTCGCCGGCGTCGGCACCTTTCCCGTGGCGATGATCGACGCGCTGATGCCCGAGCTCGAGCGGATCGCCATCACGCGCGGCATCCTGCGCGGCGGCGGCGCGGCGATCGACGCGCTCGCGGGCGATGAGCGCGCCGCGACCGCGTCGGGAACTGCGCGTCAGGCGATCGACCGGCTCGTGGCCGACATCCGCGCCTTTGCGCGCGGCGAGCCCACCGTCGTCGTGAACGTCGCCTCCACCGAGCCGGCGCCGGCCGCCGCGCTCATGAAGTGGGACGCGGCAACGCTGCAGCGCGCTGTGGACGACGACGATCGGCGCATCCCGTCGTCGTGTCTGTACACGCTCGCCGCGATCGAGGCGGGATGCCCGCACGCCAACTTCACTCCGTCCGCCGGTGCGTCGCTGCCGGCCGTGGCGGAGCTCGCGCGCGCCGCGGGCGTTCCGCTCGCGGGCCGCGACGGCAAGACGGGTGAGACGCTGCTCAAGACTGCGCTCGCGCCGATGTTTCCGATTCGCGCACTCACTGTCGAGGGCTGGTACGGCACGAACATCCTCGGCAACACCGACGGGCTCGTGCTCGCCGATCCGGACAACAAGGCGAGCAAGATCACGTCGAAGAAGGGCGTGCTCGAGGGAATCCTCGGCTATGCGCCCGAGGGCGACGTCCGCATCGACTACTTCAAGCCGCTCGCCGACCACAAGGTCGCGTGGAACTTCATTCAGTTCCGCGGCTGGGGTGGTCACCGCATGCGCATGCAGTTCACCTGGGAGGGCACCGACTCGGTGCTCGCCGCGCCGCTCGTCCTCGACATCGCGCGCCTCGTGCTCTTCGCACAGCAACGCGGCGAGTCCGGCCCGATCGGATCGCTCGGACTGTTCTTCAAGACCCCCGAAGGGTCGAGTGAGATGAATCTGTACAAGCAGTACGACGCGCTGCTGCGTTGGGTCGCCGCGACGCCCGCGTCGCACGGATGACGCCGCGCACCTTCCGGCTGGGCTACAATACCAACGGCTTCGCGCACCACCGGCTCGACGACGCGCTACACGTCATCGCGGAGCTGGGCTATCGCGCCGTCGCACTCACGCCGGACGCCAATCATCTTCCGCCGTATCACACGTCGGACGCACAGCTCCGCACGACGCGTGCGCTGCTCGAGCAGCTCGATCTCGCCGTCGTCGTCGAGACGGGCGCGCGCTACGTCCTCGATCCGCGACGCAAGCACCGGCCCACGCTCGTCGATTCCGACGCGGCGGCGCGTGCGCGCCGGCTCGACTTCCTCGTGCGGTGCGCCGAGATCGCCGTTGCGCTCGGCGGCGACACGATCTCGCTCTGGTCCGGCGTGCCGGCCGCCGAGGTGACGCACGACGACGCATGGCGCTTCCTCGCCGACGGCGTCCTGGCGCTTCACGAGCGCGTGACACCCCTTGGCGTGCGCATCGCCTTCGAGCCGGAGCCCGGCATGCTGGTGAACTCGCTCGCCGATTGGGAGCGGCTCCGCGAGGCGACGTCGCTCGCCACCCTCGGCCTCGCGCTCGACGTCGGCCACGTTCCCTGCACCGAGCGCATCACCTCGGGCGACGCGATCCGCCGCTACGCCTCCGCGCTGCGCACCGTCCACCTCGACGACACGCGCAACCGCGTGCACGAGCACCTGCAGATCGGCGAGGGCGATCTCGATTGGCCCGACATCCTGCGCGCGCTCGACGAGGTCGGCTTCGAGGGCATCGCATCGGTGGAACTGTCGCGACATTCGCACGCTGCGCCGGAGGCGGCGAGGGCAGCGCTGGAGGCGCTGGAGGCGCTGCGGCGTGTAGCGGTGAATCGGTGAGTTGGTCGGTTGCGTGGTGAGATGGCGAGATGAGCTGCGCTGGCCACCGAGTCGTCATGGCGAGCGAATGCGGAGCCGCTCGGAATGACGGGCCAGGTGCAATGCTGTCCGCTCGGTAGGGGTCCCTCTCTCGGGACGATGGATCAGCGCGGAGCGCGCCGTGTTCAGCGCACCCGCTCGCGCCGGTCCGCGCTCCGGCTTGTCGCGGTCCATCCGTCACGGACCAACCAACTCACTTCTCCTCGCGAATCGCCCTCAACGCCACCTCGCTCGTATTTCTGATCTCCGCTCCGAACGATCCCTCGCGCAGAGCCTCCGCGGCGTCTTCCAGTGCACGGTCGTCGAGCAGTGCCGAGAGCTCGCGGAGATCGAGCCAGCTGAGGATGAACAGGATCGTCGCCAGGATCGCCGAGATCACGCACCACTGACAGATCGCGTGGATGACGAACAGCTCGAGGTACGTGAGCCAGAGCGAGAAGACCAGACCGAACGCCGTCATGCCGACGAGGACCTGCGACAGGCGGCGCGACTCGGCGAACTGACCGGTGAGGCCCACGAGGGCGAGCGTCAGCACGAAGATGTAGTAGGCCACTCCCCACGCGCCGACCGGGAAGCCGAGGAGCGTCGCCCATTTCGACGTCTGCACCGTCTCGCACGAGCCGACCGCGCATGCCAGCGTGCCGATGTACCCGAGCTTGTAGAGCGTGAGGTAGAGCGCGACGAAGACACCGGCCAGCGCGACGAGCGCCACCAGCATGCGCTTGTTCATCGCGCGCCGGCCTTCTTCGTACCGCTGTCCGTGGCGGCCGGCGCGGCGCGCGACCGATCGACCGGAAGCTGCTGGCTGGGGCGCGCATCCGCCGGCTTCGCCGCCGTATCAGCGGCAACCGGCGCCTTCGCCAGCTCGTCGTCGACGAGCTTCTTGAACGTGTCGTACGGGATAGCGCCCGGAACTTTCTTGTCGCCGATGATGAACGTCGGCGTCTGGTTCACGTTGCGCCGCTCCGCTTCCTGCAGGTGCGACTGCACTTTCGCGCGGTACTTCTCGGACTTCATGCAGTCGTCGTACTTGTCCATGTCGAGACCGATGCTCTTCGCGAGGTCCGCCAGCACGGAGCGGGGCCGGCTCGTCGCTTCACCGTTCCAGCGGTCCTGGTTCTGGAAGATCAGATCGTGCAGCTCCCAGAACTTCCCCTGGTCGTTGGCGCACGCGGCGGCCAGCGACGCGTCCCAAGTGTTGCGGTGCATCGGCAGCGGATAGTCGATGTACCGCATCCGGATCTTCCCCGTGTTCACGAGATTGGTCCGGACGTCCGGCTCGGTGATCGTCGAGAACTGCCCGCAACCAGGACACTCGAAATCGGCGAACTCGATCACCTCGACCGGCGCCGTCGGACTGCCGAGCAGGTAGCCTTCCGCCTTCATCGGCGGGAGGTTCGGGTCGATCGTCGTTGCCGTCACCTTCGGGCGGTTCGCGAGGTATCCCAACAAGCCGATGCCCAGCACGACGGCCACGCCGAGCGCGAGCCAGAAGCCGCGC
>JBJMNN010000216.1:0-6188 GCA_045804245.1 Gemmatimonadaceae bacterium
CTTCCTCATGCTCTACCTGATCTTCGAGAAGCAGATCACGGTGGGGCAGTTCTTCTCCCTGCTCATCTACTCGTTCTTCATCTTCGGCCCGCTCCAGGAGTTGGGCAACGTCATCAACATCTATCGGGAGACGGAGGCCTCCCTCGCGAACTTCGACGCGATCTTCAAGATCCCCGTCGATCCGAAGCCGGCGAGCCCGGTTGCCCTGAGCGATCTGCGCACCCTCGCGTTCGAGGACGTCAGCTTCACCCACCAGACGGCGGCGGCCCCCGCGCTGGCGGGCGTGAGCTTCGATGTGCAGCGCGGACAGACGGTGGCGTTCGTCGGGCCGTCTGGCGCGGGGAAGACGACGCTCGTGAAGCTGCTCGTCGGCCTCTATCGACCGGGCTCGGGACGCATCCTCTATAACGACGTCCCGAGCGACCGCATCGACCTCGACAAGTTCCGCGAGCGGATCGGCTTCGTCACGCAGGACGCCCAGCTGTTCAGTGGCACGATCCGCGAAAACCTGCTGTTCGTGCGCCCCGACGCTTCGGACGACCAGTGCCTCGACGTGATGCGCCGCGCCGCGGCGACGTCGCTGCTCAACCGCGCCGACAAGGGGCTCGATACGGTGATCGGCGAGGGCGGGATGAAGATCTCCGGCGGCGAGAAGCAGCGCCTCTCGATCGCCCGCGCACTGCTCCGCGAGCCGCACCTCCTCGTGTTCGACGAGGCGACGTCGTCACTCGACTCGCTCACCGAGGAGGAGATCAGCCGCACGATGCGCGACGTCGCCGAGAGCGCCGACGTGATCACGGTGTTGATCGCCCACCGCCTGTCCACCGTGCTCCACGCCGACCGGATCTACGTCCTCGAGCGCGGCCGAGTGGTCGAGCAGGGACACCACGACGAGCTGCTCGATCGGAAGGGATTGTACTACGCGATGTGGCGTCAGCAGGTCGGGGAACGCCGAGAGGTCTCGCTGGCGAGGCCGGCGTTGGCGGGGGTCTCCTGAACTGCCACTGCAGTACTCGGTACGACTGACGTAGCAGGTACGCAGTACCGGAGAGAGCCTCCCGGAAGGTGGCGAGCCCTGAATAGTGAGAGTCTCTCAAGGCTGACATCTCGAGGGCATTCCGGGAGCCGACGACCGGTACCGGGTACGTGCTACGTCATTCGTACTCGGTACTGGCAGTGGCAGTTCAAAACCGCCCCTCCAGGTACGTCTCCACCCTCCACCCCCTCTGCTCCGCGGGGTGCAGCCCGCGGGCGACGTCGAACCTCACCAGTCCATCGAGGATCGAGAATCCCGCGCCGACGCCCGCGAGTGGCGTGCCGATGTTCCGCCACTGCGTGCGGTCCCCCGCCCAGCCGACGTCGCCGAAGAGCACCGGGCGGACGGCCTGGAAGCCGTACCCCGCTTCGGCGCGGGCCATCCAGAACGCATTCCCCACTCCCGTCCCCGGGCGCAGTCCGCGCACCGTCTGCGTCCCGCCGAGGAACCAGTTGCGCTGGATCGGCAGGATTCCCACCGACGTGCCACCGGCCACCGTCAGCGCCACCGCGCCGTTGCCGACGCCGTGTGAGGCCGTCACGTCGAGCGCCGCGCGGCCGTAGGTGCCGGTGTCGCCGTGCGCCGCCTCCAATCGCAGGTCGTTGAACAGGCGGAATCCCTGTGGATCCTCGCCGATCGACTGCGTAATGCGCGTGCGCGCTCCCGCGTAGAGCGACGACATCGTCGTGATGTTCGGTTCGAACTGTCGCCCGCCCATCAGGCGTGCTAGCGAGAACGTCGTGCGCTGCCGCGCGTTTCGCTCCTGCTCGGCGAACAGCGACCAGGTGACGTTCAGCGCACCCCGCTGATCGGGCGCGCGCCACAGCTCGAGACCGCTCGCGCGATAGTAGAACCCGTCGTCGCGGCCAAACGCGAACGCCACGATCGACGCACCCAGACCGAGTGGGTTTCCCCAGTCACTCGCCGAGACCAGCCGGTTGTACGCCGTGAGCGAGAGCGTCTGCCGGAGATCGCTGCGCGAGCCCGTCACTTCGATGTTTGGCTCGCGATCGGCCACGCCGATCCGTGCCAGCGCGTTCCACGAATACCCTGCACCGAGCTGCTGGGCCGCCATCCCGCCGACCGACAGTCCCTCGATCCGGTTGTAGCGCAGCGGCGCGTAGGCGAGCGTCGGTTCGGCGGGCGCGAAGCCCGCCTGCGAGCCCATCGCGAGCGCCTGCTGCACCAGCGCGTCGATCTCCGCCGACGGGACGACCTCGTCGCCCTTGTCGTAGATCGATGGCGGCAAATCCGGCGAGCTCGCGAGCTTCGCCGAATCGCAGGGGATGGTGATGAACACCGGGTTCCTCCCCTCGTCTCGATTGCGCACGCGGGTGCGCACCCCCGTGCTGTCGCACCGGTTGCGCGCCTCGCGCCGTGAGGCGCGCGCCGAGTCGCGGGCGGCCCGGCTGCCGCCGATCGTGACCGACACGTGCGCCGAATCACGCCCCGCATCGCGAGCCGAATCGCTCTCCACTTTGATCGGCGGCAGCGGTGTGCCCGCGTTCACGTTCTCGTACGCGAACTTCTGCTCGAGCTTGAACGGGACGCGAACGAATCCGATCTGTCCACCTCCCTCCGCCACCTGGAGGCGCGGCAGCCAGAAGCGTCCCTGATACAGGCCATACTCCACGCCGATCGCGCTCACCTCGGCCTTCATCGGGAACAGCATCGGCTTCATGACGCGCGGCACGTCGTCGAACTCGTGCGGATCGTCTTCCTTGGCGACTGCCTCGATGTCCATCGGCACGCTCATGCGATACGCCGCGCGCACGAGCTGACCGCCGCTCATGTCGAACCAGAGCGAGCCGACGGCGAGGTTCCACTTCGGCGTGCGCGGCCGCACCCTGAGCTCTCGAAGCCGGATGGCTCGCCCGTCCGGGAGACGGAACGTCGCCGAGTCGCCGCTCTGATAGGTGTAGTACGCCTCGGATCCTTCGGCGAGCGGATGAATGATCCCCTCGTTCTCGTCCACGGCCTGGCGTGCCGCGCTGGCGCCGATCCAGAGTGTCTCGCTTCCAGGATAGTACGGTACCGGCGACAGGCTTCCCTCGATCGCTCCGAAGTCGGCGTTCGCCGACTTCCCGGCGATCGGCACTACGGTGCGCGAGCCGGTGACGTCCACGTACGCACCGACGCCACGACGCCAGCGCACGCGCGTCGAGCCCTCGCTGCGGAAGGCGAGTCGGTCGCGGCCGAGCCGCCGGAAGCCGATCCCCGCCGACACGCGCTGATACGTCGTCGCGTCGTACGCGAGCAGCGCGGAGTCCTGGCGCATGCGCGCGCTGCGCGCGAGCAGCAGGATGGAGCGTGCCGCCGGATCACGATACGCCGTCGCCAGATGCTCGCTGGTGACGGTGATTCGCTTCGGGGGCTTCCGGTCCCCGTGTCTGTCCGTGGTGGAGTCGCGCTCGGGGGCGGGGACGGCAGGAGGCGGTGGCGGCGCGGGAGTCGCGACCTGCAGGAGGAGGACGGCCAGATGCACGAGCATGCGAGACGACCCTTGGTGACAGGAGAGGGTATGGTCTCGTACGCGACGCCCATGAGAAGGTTTCCCATCGCCGCGGCCGCTCGCGTCGCGTAGCTTGGGGCGCCCACCCTTCCCGCGCCGCGCCTTCATTCATGCGCCTGCTCCGACGCCTCGTTCTTCTTTCGTTCGCCTTTCCCATTGCGCTCGCCGCGCAAGGGCGCGCGCCTGATCCGAGGCAACCGATCGACTGGCTCGCGCTCGAGCGCGAGGGACTCACGCTCCTGCGCGACTACCTGCGCGTGAACTCGACGAACCCGCCGGGGAACGAGCTCGAGGCGGCGCGATTCCTCCGCGACTTCCTCGCGAAACAGGGGATCGAGGCACGGATCCTCGACACCGCGGAGCTGGGCGCCGGACGCGCCAATCTGTACGCGCGGATCGAGGGCGATGGCAGCAAGCGGGCGATCGCCCTCGTCCATCACATGGATGTCGTCCCCGCGACGGCCAGCACCTGGTCGGTGCCTCCCTTCTCCGGCACGCTCCGCGACGGATTCGTCTACGGACGCGGCGCGCTCGACATGAAATCGGAAGGGATCGCGCAGCTGCTCGCGGTCGTCGCGCTGAAGCGGGGCGGCGTTCCGCTCACGCGCGATCTGGTCATCATCGCCAACGCGGACGAGGAGGCGGGGAGCACCGGCGCGCTCACCTTCGCGGACAAACATGCCGATCTGGTTCGCGACGTCGAGTTCCTGTTCACCGAAGGCGGCAGCAACTCGGTGCGGAACGATACCCTGCGCTTCCGCGGTATCGGCGTGTCGGAGAAGCGGACGTTCTGGCAGCGGTTGACGGTGCGCGGCACGCCTTCACACGGCTCGCGTCCCACGAAGGACAACCCGGTGCCTCGGCTCGTCGCCGCGCTCGACCGGCTCGCTCGCTACGAGACGCCGCTGCACGTCACTCCGGGGGTCGACCGCTACTTCCGCGACATCAGCCGCGATCATCCGGGAGAGCGCGGGCGGTGGCTCCAGAACGTATCCAAGGCGCTCGAGGATCCGCGCGCGCGCGAGTGGATTCTCTCGGACCTCTACTGGAACGCCATCCTGCGCAACACGATCTCGCTGACCGGGCTTCAGGGGTCGAACAAGACCAACGTCATCCCCCCCGAGGCGTCCGCGGAGTTGGACATCCGTCTGCTACCGGACCAGAACCCGGATTCGATGCTCGCCACGCTCAAGGCCGTCGTCGCCGACACGGCGGTGAAGTTCACGCCGCTCATCGTCCCGAAGGCCCCGTTCGAGAGCGCGACGAACACCGCCTTCTTCCGTGCGCTCGAGCGCGTGTCACGTGAGCGCGATCCCGGCGCCTTCGTCACGAGCACGATGCTTACCGGTGCGACGGATCGCCCGATGTACCGTGGGCTCGGGATCCAGGTCTACGGCGTGGACCCGTTTCGGAACAATGACGTGGACAATCTGCGCGGGGTCCATGGCAACGACGAGCGGATCTCCGTCGCCAGTTTCCTGTCCGGAATTCATTATCTCTACGACCTGCTCCGGTACGTGCAGTGAGCGGTGAAAACGCCTGATTGTTGCGCTGTCACACCGTCTTGTTTCATACTTCGCACACCGGACGAGCTGTAGGGCGGCTTCAGGCGCTCTGGACGCCCTCCCGCGATGTGATTGCAGGCACAGGAATGGCAATTCGCACGTCGACGGCCCAGCAGGCCGTGGTAGCACCACTTGGTGTACACCCAAGTTCCTTGTTTCGGGGGAGGTAGGAGATGAAGTACGAGAAGCCTGTTGTTCAGCGCTTCGGGTCGCTCCGCGAGCTCACGCTCGGTGGCGGCGGAACTCCGAGCGGCGACGCAACGAACCTGTACCACCGGTCGTAAGTCGCACCGAAGCACGAAGAGGCCTCAGGGACACGCGCCCTGGGGTCTTCTTCATTTCGGGCAGCCCCCGATCCCACACTTGACGGACCGTGCCCCTCACCCCTATCCTGATCACGTGACCGACATCTCGCGCCGCTCCTACTTTTACGGCTTCTTTTATTACGGCTTTCCCCTGGCGGGCCGTGACTGGAGACGTACGCGCGAGTAACGAGAGCTGACCGCTCACCGCAACGACACCAGACGGCCCGTGGAAAACTCCACTGGCCTTTTTTGTTGCCGTCGACCCGGGCGGCATCCCTCACCAACCAGGCCTCCCAATGATCATCATCACCCGCGTAGACATCACCGACGAAGAGCTCGACCACATCCGGGAGCGGGTGGAAGCCGCCGGCCTCCACACCCACCTCTCCCGGGGCGAGCGCCGCACGATCATCGGGTGCATCGGTGACGAGGCCAAGCTGGCCGAGGTGCCGCTCCGGACGCTTCCCGGCGTCGAGAGCGTGATGCCGGTCCTCAAGCCGTACAAGCTCGCCTCCAAGGAGTTCTCGGCGAACAACACGCTCGTTCGCGTCGGCTCGAACGCGACGATCGGCAGCGACGTGCTGACGGTGATCGCCGGTCCCTGCTCCGTCGAGAATCGCGCGATGCTGCATGAGACGGCGAACGCTGTGCAGGCCGCCGGCGCAACGATCCTCCGCGGCGGCGCCTTCAAGCCTCGCTCGTCGCCCTACAGCTTCCAGGGCCTCGGCAAGCAGGCGCTCGAGCTGCTCGCCGAAGTACGCGCCGAGACC